>VGDO01000112.1 GCA_016869645.1 Alphaproteobacteria bacterium | reverse complement strand
TTGGGCTGGCGCAGGATGATCGCTTCGACTTCGGTGATCTTCATAAACGCGCTCCTCCGGATTTTCTGGTTTTCTGGCTCAGGCGAAGATGTCCGCGACCAGATCGCCGGTCGCGACCGACTGGTTACCGACCCAGCTCAAGGGCGGAAAGGTCATGACATAGCCGTCGGCCGGCATGATGATCTCCTCGACCACCTTACCGAACACGTCGCGCGTGCGCGCGATCACCGTGCCGGCCTTGAGGAATTGGCCGCATTCGACCTCGAAGTTGATGAATCCTCCGCGCTCGGCCCGGATGGTCGGCAGCGTGCGGTGCTCGGTCGGCAGCACGAAGACGTCGGTCTGCTTTTCGATGGTCCCGTCGATGACGCCGAGCTGGATCAGCACGTTGCGCGTACCGCGCAGCGCCGCCGTCACGGTCGTCTCGTCGAGCACGCGCGCCATGGCCATCTCGACCATGAAGGCGGGTTTGCCGGCATCGAGACAGGCGCCGGCCAGGCACAACGGATTCGGTCCCGTGGTGATCAGGGTCAGGCCGAAAGCCCGGGCCATGGCAAGACTCAGGTCCCAGACCGGCGTGCCGACCGCCTCCTGCTTGCCGCCGCGATACATGAAGCAGAACGGCATGCCGGGGTGGCCGACCGCGTGCAGATCGACCGCGGCATCCGACTGCCGGACGATCTCGGTCCACAGGAAATGGGCGATGCGCTGCGTGATGCTGCCGCGCGGATCGCCGGGGAAGACCTTGTGCAGATCGCCGGCAAACGGGATCCCTTCACGCGCCGCATAGTGCGGCGCCACGCGTGTGGCGAACTGATGCGCCAGGATGTTGGCCAGCGGCACGGCGATGACGGCGCCCTTGATGCGCGCGGGGTCGAGCGCACGGCGCAGGCGGTGCAGCATCTCGACCGAGTAATTGGTTTCCTGGCCGTGGGCGCCGGCGTGCAGATAGACGATCGGGCCGTCGGACTTGCCATTGACGATCCAGACCGGCACCTGCACCGGCGTGATGCCGTCGGCGAGCTCGCCGATTTGCACCAGCCCCTCGGCCGTGCCGCCGCTCGGCGCTTCGATCGGGCCGACTTCCAGCGGATTCCGCATCCCTACCCCCTCGGCACGACGCCGGGATTGACCGGCGATCGAGGCTGCTGCCGGCGCAGGATGCGCACGACTTCGCGCGCCGCCTCGACCGTGACATGCTCGCGCGACTCCTCGGAATACCAGGCGACATGCGGCGTGAGGATGACGTTATCAAGCTCGCGTATCGGGTCGTCCATCGCCAGTGGCTCGGGGTCGGTCACGTCGAGACCGGCGCCCGCGATGCGCCCGGCGCGCAATGCCTCGACAAGTGCCATCTGATCGACCACGCCGCCGCGCGCCGTGTTGATCAGGAATGCGCCGGGCTTCATCAGCGCGATCTCGCGCGCGCCGATCATTCCCGCCGTCTCCCTGGTGAGCGGCACGTGGACCGACACGAAGTCGGCGCGATACATCAGATCCTCGAGCGTCACGAACGTGACATGCGCGATCCCCTCGGGCGGATGGCGGGCGTAGGCCAGCACCTTCATACCGAGCGCATGCGCCTTCGACGCCAGCAGGCGCGCGATATCGCCGAAGCCGATGATGCCGAGCGTCTGACCGGCCAGACGATGGCGCGGGATCGCCAGGCGATAGCTCCACTTGCCGTCGCGCACGCTGCGGTCGAAGGCGATGAGCCCGCGCGACCAGGCGAGAATGAGCGAGAGGACGTGGTTGGACACCTCGTCCCAATTGGCGTCGCGCACATTGGTGACCCAGATGCCGCGCCGGGTCGCGGCGTCGACGTCGATGTTGTCCACGCCCTTGCCGAAATGCACGACACCGCGGCAGAGCGGCCAGGACGCCAGCACGCGATCGGTGATCGGACAGTGCTGATTGATCACCGCATCGGCATCGCGCCCGAGCCGGATGGCGTCGTCCTCGGTGTGGCACTGGCCGATCACGAGGTCGATGCCGGCATCGGCGATGACGCGCTCGGCGCTCTTGATATCGTGATAGTGATGGTCGGTGATCACCGCCTTCATGGCGGCGACTTTAGGAAGGCCAAAATTTGTTGTCAATAATCCTATGATTTAGGATGATCAGCCTATCACCACGGGAGGATGCACGGATGGTCAAGCGCGGCGACGCCAATTTCTTCTCCGAGCTCAAAACCAAGCTCTACACGGCCGTGCTGTCCGACGTGATGGACGAGCTCGGCTACATGGACCAGGCGATGACGCCGAAGATCCGGCCGCTCGACGACAACCTCGTGCTGGCCGGCATCGCGCGCACCGGCCTCTTCCGCGAGGTGTTCCATGTCCGCGAGGGCGAGAACCCCTATGAGCTCGAGATCAAGATCATCGACGATCTGAAGCCCAACGACGTCATGGTGTTCAGCTGCGCCGGCTCCAACCGCATCTCGCCCTGGGGCGAATTGCTGACCACCGCGTCCCGCGCGCGTGGCGCGGTCGGTGCCGTGACCGACGGCTTCGTGCGCGACGTGCGGCTCATCCGCAAGATGCAGTTCCCGGTGTTCCACGGCGGCATCGGGCCGCTCGACAGCAAGGGGCGCGGCAAGGTCGCCGACATCGACTGCCCGGTCGTCGTGACCGGCGTGCGCATCGAGCCGGGCGATCTCGTCTTCGGCGACGTCGACGGCGTCGTGGTGATCCCGCGCAAGATCGAGGAGGAGACGCTGGCGCGCGCCTTCAAGAAGGTGACCAGCGAGAACGCCACGCGCGACGAGCTGCTGCGCGGCGCCAAGCTCAAAGAAGTCTACGACAAGTACGGGGTGCTGTGATGATCAAGCGCATCACCGTGATGACGCGCAAGCCCGGCACGACGCACCAGCAGTTCGCCGACTATTGGACCAATGTGCACGCGCCGCTCTTGGCATCCCATCCCGCGGTCAAGCGGCTGGTGCTGAACGTGACCGAGCAGTTCGTGCGCTTTTCCGTGCGCAACGAGCACAAGGACGATCCGCTGCGCGACACCATCCTCACGCAGACTCCGGACGGCTTCGTCGAGCTGTGGTTCGCCGACACGGAGTCGATGGAGGAGATGTACCACTCCGAGCACACCAAGAAGCTGGTTGCCGATGCCGAAAACTTCGTCGGCGCGATCGCGACCTTCGTGGTCGAGGAGAGGGTGATCAAGTAGTTTCCCTCGTCCTGAGCCCGTCGAAGGACGATGGTCTGGCCACAGGACCCAAGCGCAAATTGATCTAGGCCGTGTCTGGCACCGTCGGCCTCATGCTTCGCCAGGCTCGGTATGAGGCGTTTCTCTATCTCCGCCTCCCGCGTGCCTTGTTCGTGTCATGCCGGATTGCGGCGGCGACCCACTCCGCGATCAGCTTGTAGGTCTTCTCGCCGGTCTCGACCGTGGCGAGCTGGGGATCGCCCGTGATGCCGTCCTTGAAGCCGGCGAACTCGTCATTGTCGTAGCGGTAGCGGCCGATGGCGCCGCCGAAATAGGGCAGGAAATCGCCATAGACCTCGGGCTGGGCCGGCAGGCGCGGATGGTAGGGCCGCGCATGCTTCATGCGCACGAGGTGCGGCGCGGTCGCCAGCATGCGCGCCGTCTCGCCCTCGCCGCCGTGGCCCTGTGGCTTGGTCGAGCGCAAGAGCCCCTTGTAGCCGGGCCTGATGCCGATCAGCCAGTTGAGCGTCACGATGTTGGCGGGTGTTCGCTCGGTCAGCTCCTTGGCGACGATGTGCATGGCGTACTCGCTCTCGACATTGGCGAGCAGCAGATAGATACGCCGGAACCCGTGGTCGATCAGCGATTGGCAGACATCGTGGGTGACGGCGCGCAGCGTGTCGTTGCTGACCGCGATCGTGCCCGGGTAGGACCTGGGCGATTCGCTGAGGAAGGGCGGCGGGCCGAACGGGATCGCCGGGCCGACCACGAGCTTGATGCCCTCGGCGTGCAGCAGCGCGGCGGCGCGGCGCGAAATGTCGATGCCCTGGCAGGTATCGGCGCCGAGCGGCAGATGCGGCCCGTGCTGCTCGGTGGCACCCAAGGGCACGATGACCGGCGACTTGGCGATCACGGCTTGGGCGACGTCCGGCCAGGTCAGCTCGTCGAAGATGGGGATGGTGCGGTGGTCGATCGCCTTGCTCTTGGCCATGCTGTGAATCCTCACCGGTTCAGCCCGCGACGTTGATCTCGTCCTGAGTGAGCACCATACTGGCGGCTTTCCTGATCGGGGGAAAGACATGGCGGAGCGTTGGCAGACGGCGGAACCGGACAGCAAGCCAATGCGCTGGCCCAATGGCGCGCGCTGCGCGGTGTGCTTCACCTTCGACTTCGACGCGGAGTCGCTGTGGATCGCCAAAGAGCCGAAGAACCGCGAGCTGCTGGCGACGCTCTCGCAAGGCCGCTACGGCGCCAAGGTCGGCATCGTGAAAATCCTCGAGCTCCTGAAGCGCGAGGAGCTCAAGGCGACCTTCTTCACGCCGGGCTGGACCGTCGACAACCACCGCGACAAGGTCGAGATGCTGCTCAACGACGGCCACGAGCTGGCGCATCACGGCTACATGCATTACTGGCCCGATCCGGACAAACCGGATCAGATCATTGAGGAATTGGATCGGGGCCTGGACGCCATGAAGCGCCATTTCGGCGTGCGGCCCGTGGGATATCGGCCGCCGGGCAGCGAATCCTGCCATTTCCTGCTCGAGCAGCTCACCGCGCGCGGCTTCCTCTACAACTCCTGCTTCAAGGACGACGTGCATCCCTATCGCCACATCCTGCGCGACGGGCGGCGCGGTCCGATCGAGCTGCCCGAGCATCCCTCGATGGACGACTGGAACTACGGCACCAGCCATCTGCGCTTCCCCAAGCCGATCTTTCCGTCCGCCCACGTGCTCGGCATCTGGCAGGACGAGTTCAAGATGATCCGCGAATGGGGCGGCATCTACGTGCTGGTCATGCACCCGCAGGTGACCGGCCGGCCGATGCGCATGGCGATCCTGCGCGACTTCATCGCCTTCACGCGCAACTACTCCGACGTCTGGTATGCGACCGGCCGCGAGATCGCCGAGGCCTTCGCCACCCAAGAGCGGCTAAACTAGGGCCATGCGCGCCGGCTTCATCGGTCTCGGCTGGTGGGGCCGCGAGCTCGCCGCGGCGGCGGAACGCACGCGCGGCCGCGTGGCGATCGCGGCCTGCTGGTCGCCGGACCGCAACCAGTGCGGACAATTCAGCAGCCGTTTCCCCTGCCGCATCCACGACAGCTTCGAATCCATGCTGGCTGATCCGGTGATCGAGGCCGTTGTGCTGGCAACCCCTCACAGCCTGCACGCAGGACAGGTCATCGCAGCAGCCGCGGCCAGCAAGCATGTCCTGGTCGAGAAACCGATCGCGCTGCGAGTGAGCGAGGCCGCCGCGGCTTTGCGCACCTGCCGCGAGCGCAGCGTCACCCTGGCCGTCGGTCATAACCGCCGGCTGCTGGCGCAGTATGGGTTGCTGGCCTCGGCCATCGAGCGCGGCGATTGCGGCACGCTGCTTCACGTGCGCGCCGAATTCTCCACGCCGGAGGCCCAGGGCTTCACGCGCGACCACTGGCGTGCCTCGCGCCGGGAATGCCCCGGCGGCGCCATGACCGCGCTCGGCGTGCATGTCATCGACTGGCTGCACGGATTGTTCGGGCGTGTCGCCGGCGTGAACGCCGCCTTCGCCCGCCGTGCCGTCGCGATCGAGATGGACGACACGGCGAGCGCGCTCATCACTTTCGCCTCGGGCCTGACCGCGACGCTGACCTGCCTCTACGCGGCGCCCTATGCCCACAGCTTTCACGTCGAAGGCCAGAACGCGCGGATCGAGCTTGTCGCCACCGCACCGGAGACGCCGGAGAAGCGGCCGACCATGCGCCGCATCGCCGTCGACGGCGCCATCGACGAGATCGCGGTTCCCCATGTCGACACGCTCAAGCTTCAGCTCGAGCGCTGGGCGGATGCCTGCGCGGGAAAGGGACGTGTTGCGGTCGACGGCATCGAGGCCGCGCGCAACGTCGCGGTGCTCGAAGCGATGGTCCGGTCGGCTGCCTCCGGCGGCGCAACGGTGGCGCCCGACTATGGCGAGCTTTGGCCGAGCTAGTACTTGGAATCAAATCTGCCTGCTACAGGCGCTTCCCCTCACCCGGCGCTTCGCGCCACCCTCTCCCCCAAGGAGAGGGGCGAATTGGCGCGACGTCAGGTAACCCTCTCCCTGGGGGAGAGGGTAGGGTGAGGGGAACCACCGGATGACGCGAGTCACGCTTCTGGGAAAGTGGGTCCTAGGCGGCTCTAGCTGCGCGCACCCGCATGGGTCTTGGGCGGTGCGGCGCCGAGATGCTGGCGCCGCGTCTTGCCGTCGATGCCGCCGTCGATCGCCCATTCGGCGAAGACGTCGGGGCCGGGCTGCCATTCGCGCGGCTGCCAATTCTCGGTCAGCACGTCCTCGTCGGCGAAGTATTCGACCAGCCCGCCGGCCGGGCATTTGACGTACCAGAAATAGGCCGACGAGATCGGGTGGCGGCCGGGCCCGACCTGGGTTTCCCAGCCGCAGCGCGATATGTGCAGCCCGCCGCCGAACACCTCGTGGATGTCGCGCACGGTGAATGCGACGTGGTTCAGCCCGCGCTGAGCGGTCGGCAGCTGAAGCAGGAAGAGATCGTGGTGCCCGCCTGCCGGCGCGCAACGCAGGAAATGGCCGCGCCCCGGATAGAAGTCCGACATGCGGAAGCCGATGCGCTGGTAGAAATCGCTGGTCGCAGCGAGCTTGTCCGTGAAGCAGACGATATGTCCGACTTCGACCGGCTCGGCGCGCGCGTAGAAGGTGCTGGCGGCATCGACACGCGCCGCCTTGTCCCAGGTGTTGGTCGGCACGCCCCTAATGTCGATTGCACGCTTCTGCGTCACGCGGAACGCGATGCCGAGACCGTTGGGATCGGCACCGCGCAAACCATCGGCCGATGACTGGACATTCGGTGCGGCACGCGCGACTTGATCGAGATCGGCCTTGCTTTCGACGCCCCAGACCACCTCGCGCAAGGTCGGTCCCTTTTCGAAGGCCGCTGGCAGTCCCGGATCGTCCTGCGGCCGGATCCAGACCTGGCAGCCATTGAGCGATTCGAAATCGAGACCGTCGGGCGCCTCGTGCACCAGCTTCAGCCCCCAATCGAGGAAGAAGCGTTTGCACGCGGCGAGATCGTCGACACCGTAGGTGATGCGATCGATGCCGAGAATGGTCATTTGCTTAAATCAATGCCGCTGCACGACCCCCCACCCCGCCCTCCCCCGCAAAGGGGGGAGGGAAGATGGAATCCCGAGCGTGCAAATTACGAAATCGCCTCGAGGTACTGGTTGAGCACGGTCGCGCTGTTGGCGGCGTACCACTCGGCGTCGGCCGGGACCTGCTTGGCGTAGTTTTCCGGGCTGCCCGGATCGATGACCTTGAGATCGGCCGGCACCATCGCCGCCGCTGCCGGGTTGACCGGGCCGTTGCCGAGCATCTTGAAGAGCTCGACCTGGCCGGCCGGGTCCTGCGAGGAGGCGATGAACTTGAAGACGTCCTTGCCGGCGGGATTGCCCTTCGGCACCAGCCATGCGCCGACCCAGGCATTGCCCTCGTTGAAGGTGAAGTCGACCTTGCCCTTGGATTCCTCGCGCGCCACCGACGCGCGCGTGTTCCACAACCCGCCCATGACGACTTCCTTGTCGCGGAAGAGCTGCTGGCTCTCGGCACCCGTCGCCCAGAACACGGTGTGCTGCTTGATCGACTTGATCTTGGCGAGCGCGCGCTTGACGTCGATCGGATAGAGCTTGTCGGCCGGAACGCCGTCGGCCATCAGCGCCGCCTCGAGCTGGCCGTCGATGTGCTTGCGCAGCGCACGCTTGCCCGGGAAATCCTTGAGGTTCCAGAAATCCTTCCAGGTCGACGGCTTGCGGCCGCCGAACGCGTCGGTCTGGTAGGTCAGCACGTTGCCGTAGATGTAGCTGCCGACCCCCCATTCGCCGGCATGCGCCGCGCGCACCTTGCTCTTGTCGACGATCGAGTAGTCGATCTTCTCGAGCAGGTTCTGCCGGCCGAGCTCGAGGGCGGCGATCAGATTGCGGTCGACCACGTCCCAGGTGACCTTGCCGCTCTCGACCATCGCCTTGATCTTGGCCGAGGACGGGCCCGAACCGTCGACCACCACCTTGGGCGCGCCCGGCTGCTTCACGAAGGGTTCCGCCCAGGCCTTGGTCATGGCGCCGACCGCATCGCCGCCCCAATTGACCACCACGATCTCCTTGGCCTGGGCTGCGGCAGGGGTCAGCCGGAAGAGCGCGGGCGACACGCCGAGCACCGCGAGTGCCGCGAGAAAGCTGCGGCGCTCGACCAGCTTGCCCTCGGTGCGCTCGCGCAGCAATTCGATGCAGTCCTCGGCGAATGTCTGGATCCTGGTCATGTCGTCGTCTCCTTGTCGTCGGCCATCATCGGTTTCTGGCGGCCCCAATCGTCGGCTTTGCTGCGGATCATAGACCTCCGCCGCAGCCGCTGACCAGCCCCCGCGCCCGCTGGCCGGCGCGCGCAATCGACCGTTGGCCCGGCATCGGTTGCGGCTTAGTCTCGGCGATGATGCGGCAGTTCGCGCGGAAGCGAGGGGGAAGATGAACTGGGCGCTGGACGGCACCGAGCGGACGGCGCGGGCCTATTGGATTCTCGTTCTCGTACCGCTCGCCGCGCTGGCGCTGTTCTATCTCTATCCGCTCGCCAAGGTGCTGTGGATCAGCGTGACCGTGCCGCGCCCCGGCCTCGGCAATTTCGCGCTGTTGTTCACCAGCTCGGGCATCCAGCGCATCCTCGCGACCACTGCGCGCGTCTGTCTGATCACCACGATCATCTCGCTCGCCGTCGGCTATCTCGTCGCCTATACCGCACTCCATGTGCGCAAGACGCACGAAGCATGGATCCTGTTCTTCGTGCTGCTGTGCTTCTGGCTCTCCGTGTTGATCCGCGCGTTTGCCTGGCTGACGCTGCTTCAGAGCCGCGGCGTGGTCAACACGGCGCTGATGGGCTGGGGCTGGATCAGCGAGCCGCTGCCGCTGGTGCGCAACGAGTTCGGCGTCGTGCTGGGCATGGTCCACTACATGATCCCCTACGCCGTGCTGCCGCTCTACGCCAACATGAAGGGCATCGATCCGCGCCTGGTGCCGGCCGCGCGCGGGCTCGGCGCCACGCCGTGGGGCGCCTTCTGGCGGGTCTACCTGCCGCTCAGCCTGCCCGGCATCATCAGCGCATCCATCCTCGTCTTCATCTTCTCGCTCGGCTTCTACATCACGCCGGCGCTCCTGGGCGGCGGCAAGACCATCATGATCGCCGAGTACATCGCGCTGCAGATCACCGACACGCTGAACTGGGGCGTGGGCACCATGCTCGCCTCGACCCTGCTGATCACGGTGTTCCTGATCCTGGCCGTGATGGCGCGCATCGTCGATCTGCGGCGCGTTTTCGGAATTCGGTGACGTGAGTCTTTACGAGCGCACCAGTGCCGGCATTCGACCGACCGTGTTCGGCACCTGGCTGGCACTGCTGTTCCTCGTGCTGCCCGTGACCATGGTGGTGCCGGTGTCGTTCACGCCGCAGCGCTATCTGTCGTTGCCGAGCGGCGTGTGGTCGCTGCGCCACTACGATGCGCTGATCACCGATCCGATCTGGCTGAGGAGCATCCGCGACAGCCTGATCGTCGGCCTCAGCTCGACCGCGCTGGCGGTCGCTCTGGGAACCGCCACCGCCATCGGCTGCTGGCGCGTGTCGACGAGGGCGAGCGAAGCGATCCGGATGTTGATGCTCGCGCCAATGATCGTGCCGGCGATCGTGCATGCCCTCGGCTTCTACCAGGCCTGGGTGCAGTTCGGGCTGATCGACACGCATCTCGGCCTGATTGCGGCGCACACCATGAAGGGCATGCCCTATGTGGTGATCACGGTCTCCGCGGCACTCGCCAACGTAGATCTTCGTCTCGAGCAGGCCGCGCGCAATCTCGGCGCCAATCTGTGGCAAACGCTGCGCATGGTGATCGTGCCGGCGGCCATGCCCGGCGTCGCGGCCGGCGCGGTCTTTGCCTTCGTCACCTCCTGGGACGAGCTGGTCGTCAACCTGTTCGTCACCAGCCGCAACGTCTACACCCTGCCGCGCAAGATCTGGGATGGCATCCAGGACAACATCAACCCGGCGGTGGCGGCCGTCGCCACCATTCTGATCCTGCTGACGCTGGCCGCGATGTTGGTGCGCTTCGTGCAGGCGAAGCGCCAGGAGAGCGCGGGCTAAGCTGCCTCGGTCAGCCGCGCCGCGATCACCTTCTGGAAGTGATGCACGGCCGGCTCCCAATAGGGCGAGAAGCGCGGGCGCGTGCCGACCTCGTCGCGCAGCGGCGCCTGGAGCTGCATGCGCTCGATGATCGGCCCGTCCTGGTCGGTCACCACGGCCCAGGCGTCGCGCATGCGCCGCCGCGCCGCCGCATGCGCCGCATCGGTCGCCGCATCGCCGACGAAGCGGAAGCGCCGGCGCACACGGGTCCGCTCCGGGCTTTCGGGAATGAAGATGGAAACAACGACATGGTCGGTGACCGCGGCGACCAGCGTCGCCGGCAGGGTCGAGAGAATGACTGACGCTTCGGCCGAGCCACCGCCGGCGAAATGCGGGAAGAGCGGCAGCGGCGCGCCTTCTTTCGGTGCATCCGTCGCGGCGTAGCGCACCGCCGCAATGTCCATGCTGCGCCGGCACGCAATGCCGACATAGGTGTCGCAGCCTTCGCCGGTGAAATCGCCGGAAGGGCCGAGCTGCTTGTGCACGAAGGGGATGTGGTAGTCCTCGACGCCGCCTTCGATCGCGAGCTTCCAGTTGCCCGCGAAATGGGTTTCGAACCGCTCGTCGGACTCGCGCGCGAGCGACAGGTCGAAGGCCCGGAGCCGGTCGGTGGTCGGCTTGAGGTATTCGGCGAGCGGCGGCGCCTTGCCGTCGATGTTGACGAAGATGACGCCCATCCAGCGCCCGGTGCGTACCGGCACGAGCCCGAGCTCGCCGCGCTCGATGCCGGGCGTTGTGTGGACGCCGGTGCCGCCGATGTTGGGCGTGCCGATCAGGCGGCCTTTGAGATCGTAGCTCCACATGTGCCACGGGCAGGACAGCGTGCGCTGCTGATGGCGCGGCCCGTCGAGCACGGCCATGCCGCGGTGCCGGCACAGATTGTAGAAGACGCGCACCTCGCCATCCTCGGCACGCGTGACGATGAAGCGCCAGCCGGCATAGTCGGCGGTCGCCACGTCGCCCGGCTCGGCCACGTCGCTCTCATAGGCGATGCCGATCCAGACCTTGGAGAAGATCGTCTTGCGCTCGGCCTCGAACACGGCGGGATCGAAATAGATCCAGCTCGGCAGCCCGACCGCTTCGCCGACCGGGCGGTCCAGGTCGGCGAGATAGGGCTTCAGGCGATCGGCGACCGGAGGTACCGGCGCCGAGCGATCAACGGTCTGAAAGGGTGCATCCATGGAACCTCCGTCCAGCCATGATAGCCGATGGATGGGGCAGCCGTCTGCCGCTCAGCGCGCATCCTCACGGATCATGTCGGCACCCTTCTCGGCGATCATCACGGCCGGCGAGTTGGTGTTGCCCGACGTGATCGTCGGCATGATCGAGGCATCGATCACGCGCAGGCGTTCGAGCCCGCGCACGCGCAAGCGGTCGTCGACCACGGCCATCTTGTCCTGGCCCATCTTGCAGGTGCCGACCGGATGGAAAATCGTCGTGCCGATGTCGCCGGCGGCGCGCGCCAGATCGGCGTCGCTGGCGACCACGGCGCCCGGCTTGAACTCCTCGGGCTCGAAGGGCTGCATGGCCGAGGCGGCGGCGATGCGGCGCGTCAGCTTGATCGCGTCGACCGCGACGCGCCGGTCGGCCTCCTGCGCGAGATAGTTCGGCCGTATCGCCGGCGCCGCCGTCGGGTCGGGCGACTTGATGCGGATATGGCCGCGGCTCTCCGGCCTGAGGTTGCACACCGAGGCGGTGAAGGCCGGGAACGGGTGCAGGGGTTCGCCGAACCGGTCGAGGCTCAAGGGCTGCACATGGTATTCGAGGTTCGGCGTCTCGCGGCCGGCATCGCTCTTGGCGAAGCCGCCGAGCTGGCTCGGCGCCATGGTCAAGGGGCCGCGACGGAAGAGGCCGTACTCGAGCGCCATGCCGGCCTTGCCGAGCCAGTTGTTGGCGCGCTCGTTGAGCGTCCTCGTGTTGCTGACCTTGAAGATCAGGCGAAGCTGCAAATGATCCTGAAGGTTCTCGCCGACGCCGGCGAGGTCGTGGACGACCGGGATACTGTGCTCGGCGAGCAGTGACGCCGGCCCGACGCCGGAAATCTGCAGGAGCTGCGGCGAGGCGACGGCTCCGGCAGCCAGGATCACCTCGCCCGCGGCAGTCGCACTGCGCGGCCAGCCATGCTCGGCGAACTCGACGCCGACCGCGCGCCGGCCGGCGAACAGGACACGCCGGACCTGGGCGTGAGTGACGATCGCCAGGTTGCGCCGGTTCATGACCGGCGTCAGGAACGCCTTGGCCGTGGTCCAGCGGATGCCGTTCTTCTGGTTGACCTGGAAGTAGCCGAAGCCCTCGTTGTTGCCGCGGTTGAAATCGTCGGTGTTGGGTATGCCGCACTCGGCGGCCGCGGCGCGGAAAGCGTCGAGGATCTCCCACCTGAGCCGCGTGTCCTCGACGCGCCACTCGCCGCCGGCACCATGCAGCTCGTCGGCGCCATGCGCGAAATCCTCGGAGCGCCGGAAATAGGGCAGCACGTCGTCCCACGACCAGCCGGCATTGCCGAGCTGGCGCCAGTGGTCGTAGTCGCGCGCCTGGCCGCGCATGTAGATCATGCCGTTGATGGCGGAGCAGCCGCCCAACACCTTGCCGCGCGGATAGTTGATGGCGCGGCCGTTCAGCCCCGGCTCCGGCTCGGTCCTGAGGCACCAATCGGTGCGCGGGTTGTTCATGGTGTAGAGGTAGCCGACGGGGATGTGTACCCAGATGTAGTCGTCGCGCCCGCCCGCCTCGAGCAGCAGCACGCGCTTCGCCGGATCGGCGCTCAGCCGGTTGGCCAGCACGCAGCCGGCTGTTCCCGCGCCGACGATGATGTAGTCGAATTTGCCGATCGAATGCTCTGCGATCATGCCGCGGTCCCCGCGCAGACAGATGCTCCCACCCTAGCCTCCCCCACCTCCGGCGGGGGAGGGAAAACCAGAACGGGGTCGTTTCAGATCGAAGCGCTGCTTCAATCTGAAACGTGAATCCCGTTCTCGAATCATAAAGCGAGACCGCGATTCACGTCCCCCATTGAATCGCCGATGCGATTCAATGGGGGACGACCGCGGTCTAGGCCCTGTCGAAGCGCGTGTCCTTGAGCCGGTCCGAGCTGACGAGAAAGCCGGCAACGCGACCCTGGTCGCGCCGGAAGCGCACGGCGTAGTGATGCTTGAAGCCGCCGGTCTCGCGCCGCGCCAGGAACATGTCGCGCGCCAAGGGCTCGAGCGTCAGCTCGGACTCGCCATGGAAGTCCGATCCGAAGCGCAGCACGAGCCTGCCTGAACGCACCATGGCCTCGGCACCCGAGCGCAGATCGGCGGCGTGGTAGGTGCCGGCCGCCGTGGCGAGATCGTCGGCCGCGGGCGCGTAGGCATCGACGCGTTCGAAGGTACCGGTCTGGCCGCCGAAATCGACATGCAGCCGGGCGCGTCCGGTCGGCAGCGCCTCGATCCGCATGGTGGTATCGAAGTTCGGCCACGGATCCTTGAATGTGTCGGGCCCGCTTGGCCGGAGGGCCAGCGCGAAGCCCATCTTGTCGCCCTCGATCGTCGCATTCGCGCGGTTGAACTTGAGCTCGATGACCTCGCCCGACGCCCGGTCGAGATAGCGGCCATCGAGACCGTCGAGAACCTTGGCCGGTATCGTCACCTGCGCGAGGCGGGTGCGCGCGCCGGTGACCAGCTCGGGCTCCGGCAGCTCGCCCTCCAGCGCGATGTCGATGATCTGCTGCATGCGCGTGTAGGGGTCGGCGTCGTCGCGATTGCACATGAGCACGAGACCGAAGTCGCGTTCGGGCACGCGCGCGAACATGGCGCGATAGCCGGGCAAGGCGCCGCCATGGCACAGCACGGTCACGCCGCGATGCCGCCGCACGCCGAGGCCGAGGCCGTAGTTGACCAGCCGTCCGTCCTTGAGGCGGCCGCGCTCGCTCATCAGGTCGAGCATCTTGACGTTGCCGATGGCGCCGGCGCGGAAGGCTGCCTGCCAGCGCAGCAGGTCCGGCAGATTGCTGACGAAGCCGCCGGCGCCCGACAGGCCGAAGGCCCAGACGCCCTTCTCCATCTTGCCGTCACGCGGGATGTAGGCGTCGGCCAGGCCTGGCACGATCATCGCGTTGCTGTCGCGCAAGAGCGTCGACGACATGCCGAGCGGCTGCCAGATGCGCTCGGTGACGAAATCGACGAAGCTCCGGCCGCTGATGCGCTCGATGATGAGCGACAGCAGGTTGAAGTTGATGTTGGTGTAGACGTAGCGCTCGGCCGTCGGATAGCTGAGCGTGCGCTGATTGAAGACGAGATCGAGCAGATCCTGGCCCGAGCGCGGATAGCGCACGAGCACACCGCGCAGCGACATCGATTCCATCGAATCGCGCAGACCCGAGATCATGTTCAAGAGCTGGCGCACGGACAGCGGCGCCGACAGCTTGAGCTCGGGAATGTGCTTGGTCACCGGGTCGTCGATCGAGAGCTTGCCCTCGCGGTGCAGCAGCACGCAGGACGCGCCGACGAAGGTCTTGGTGATCGACGCGATGTGGAAGCGCGTCTCCGGCCGGATCGCGACGCCGTGCTCGATATTGGCAAGACCGTAGCAGCGCTGAAGCACGACCTCGCCTGCACGCAGCACGGCGAGCGTTGCGCCGGGCTGGCCGGACACTGTCCAGGGTGCGAACAGCTCGTCGATGCGACCGGCCTGGCCGGCTTTAAGGGCCGACATGGCTGTCACTCGGCCGCGCGCACGGCGTCGGACTGGCGGGCGACCAGCCTGGCGTAGAGGCCGCCGGCGGCCAGCAGCGCAGCGTGGCTGCCGGACTCGCGGACGCCGCCGCCGTCGAGCACGACGATCTGCTGCGCGTCGCGTATGGTCGACAGCCGGTGCGCGATGACAATGGTCGTGCGGTCGCGCTTCAGCTCGTCGAGCGCATGGCGCACGGCGCGCTCGCTCAGCGCATCGAGATGCGAGGTCGCCTCGTCGAGCACGAGGATCGGCGAGTCCTTGAGCAGCGCCCGCGCGATCGCGACGCGCTGGCGCTGGCCGCCCGAAAGCTGCAGCCCGCGCTCGCCGACCGGCGTCGCGAGCCCCTGGGGCAGACCAGCGACGAAATCGGCGAGCGCCGCGCGCTGGATGGCGCGCTGCAGCTCCTCGTCGTTCGACTCCGGCTTGGCCATGCGGATGTTGGTGGCGAGGTCTGCATTGAAAAGATAGGTGTCCTGCGCCACCAGGCTGATCTGCCGGCGCAGCGCGTCGAGCGTCAGCTCGCGCGCGTCGATGCCGGAAAAGCGCACGACGCCCTGGTGCGGATCCCAGAAGCGCAGCAGCAGATGGGCGATCGTCGTCTTGCCGGCTCCGGACGGACCGACGATGGCCGTCGTCGTTCCGGCGGGAACGGCGAAGGTGACGTCGTCCAGCACGCGGCGCTTGAGGCCGGGATAGCTGAACGCGACATGATCGAGCGCCACCGCCGCAACGCCCACTGGCGCCGGCACTGCCGACAGGCTGCCGTCGGTGATCGGCACGGGCTCGTCATGGACGGCGCTGAGGCGCTCGGCGGCTCCCAGCGTGTCGGCGAGCTGGCGTCCGACCTGGGCGATCTCGGACACGGGCAGGAAGGCCGACATGGCGATCAGCGCCGCGAGCGGCAGCATGGTCGGGTTGAGGCTGCCCTGCCCGGCGAGCATTGCGCCGACGATGACGACGGCGAGCGCGCCCAAGGTGGTCAGCAAATCCAGGACCACGGACTGGCGCGCCAGATCGGCGAGGAACTTGAGGCGCAGCCGTCCCGCTTCCTTGACCAGCGTCACCATGTCGTCGCGCCGGCGGGTCTCGAGCTGGAAGGCGGCGATCTCGCCCACACCCTGGATCGTGTCGACCGCATGGGCGGTGAGCCGGCCCGACGCGCGCCGGCTGGCGGCACCCAGCTCGTCGATGCGCCGGCGCAAAAGGACCGGCGCCACGGCGGCATAGAGCAGGAAGGGCAGCAAGGTCACGGCGAGCCAGGGATGAAGCCACGCAAGAGCTGCCAGCACGGCGGTCGGCACCAGCACGGCGACGAAGGCCGGCGCGAGCGTATGCGCAAAGAAGTACTCGACGAGCTCGACGTCGTGGGCGGCGAGCGCCACGAGGTCACCGGTGCGGCGGCGCAGCAGATAGGCGGGCGCCAGCCGATCCAGCTTCTCGTAGAGCTGGATGCGCATCTCGGCCAGCAGGCGATAGGCGACGTCGTGCGCCAGCCAGGATTCGAGCCAATGAACGAGGCCGGCGATCGGCGCCAGCACGATCAGCGCGATGACCAGGCCCTGGAGCGGCGAGCCGGCCTTGAGCGCGGGGATGACCAGGGCGCCCAAGACACCGACACCGACGAAAGCGACGACGCGGGCGATGCCCAGGCCGAGAACCACGCCGAGCACGCCGCGCCACGGCCGGACGAGGCCGAGCAGATCTCCCAGCACGCGCAGCCAGCCGATTTTGGCCGGCTTGAGCACCGAATCGGCCGCCTCGTCGGGTGCCGCAGCCGGTTGGGTATCGGGAGGAACTGCATCGGCGTCGGCGGGTGTTGCGCCGATGGTCTGGGCGGTCATGCGGTCGTCGCCGCGCGCCTGCTCGCGCATCAGCTCCCAATAGGGTCCGCGCGCCGCCATCAGCTCGCCGTGCTTGCCGGACTCGACGACGCGGCCATGATCCAGCACGAGAATGCGGTCGCTGCCGATCACGCTCGACAGGCGATGGGCGAAGATCAGCGTGGTGCGACCCTGCATCAGCCGGTCGAGCGCGTCTTGGATGATCGCCTCGTTCTCGGCATCGACCGAGCTGAGCGCCTCGTCGAGCACCAGGATCGGTGCGTCGCGCAACAGGGCCCGTGCAATGGCGATGCGCTGGCGCTGGCCGCCCGACAGCTTGAGGCCGCGCTCGCCGATGACGGTCTGGTAACCCTGGGGCAAACGACCGATGAACTCGCGTGCATTGGCGGCAGCGACCGCGCGCTCGATCTCGTCCCAGCTCGCCTCGGGCTTGGCGACGCGCAGATTGTCCTCGACCGTGCCGTGGAAGAGATAGGTGTCCTGGCCGACCACGGCGATGTGCCGGCGCAGCGCGGCGAAGCCGAGGCTGCGCACATCCTCGCCCCCGACCAGCACGCGACCCGTCTGCGGATCATGGAAACGCAGCAGCAGCTTGAGCACGGTCGACTTGCCGGAGCCGCTCGGTCCGACCAGCGCCACGCGTTCGCCGGCCGCAACCTTGAAATCGAGATCGCGGTGCGCCGCGCCGCGGCCGCCGGCATAGGCGAAAGTCACCTTCTCGAATGCGATGGTCGGCGCCAGGGACCGTTCATTCGACGACGCGCTCTGCGCATCCTCGATGGCGGGCGTGCGCGCCAGCAGGCCAAGCATGGCTTCCGCCGCGGCCTGGCCGAGCATGCCCGTATGCAGCAGGTCGCGCAGCTCGCGGAAGGGACGGAACACCTCGACGCCGAGCATCAGCACGACGACGAGCGTGGAGAAGGCGAGGGACCCATCGAGCACGCGATAGGCGCCGAGCGCCAGCGCACCGGCCGCGCCCAGCGCCACCGCCGTGTCCGTCACGCCGCGCGTCGCCACGCTGGTCGCCACGACCCATTGGGTGGCGCGATAGAGATTGCGCGCCTTCTCGCCGATCTCGCGGCCGCGCGCCTCGCTCTGGCCGAACGCCTTGAGGGTCGCCAGGCCCTGGAGCGAGTCGAGGAACTCGGCGGAAAAATCCTTGTGCGCGCGCGACCGCTCGACCGCGCTCTTCTGGCTCGTGCGGTGGAGCGCGCTCGGCGCGAACAGCGCCACCATGGCGGCCACCAGCATGACGAGCGCCACCGGCAGGTCGAGCCAGGCGAGAAAGGCGAAGATGCCGATCGGCGTCACCAGCGCCACGAAGAGCTGCGGCAGGTAGCGGCCGAAATAGGTATGGAGCTGCTCGATCGCGTCGGTGACCGTGACAAGCAGGTCGCCGGTGCGCGCGCCGGCGAGGTAGGCCGGTCCCAGCGCCATCAGGTGATCGTAGAGCCGCGTGCGCAGCTTGAGCTGCACCGCCATGGCGGTGCGGTCGGCGATCAGCGCGCGCCAATAGTCGAGCAGCGCGCGCAGACCCATGACCGCCGCAACGGCCACGGCGAGCTCGACCAGCACGTCCAGCGGCTTGCCCTCGATGGCGGCCGCGATCAGCCAGCCGAGGAGCGCGAGGCGCGCGATGCCGGCGACCGTCGAGAGCAGGCCGATCAGCACCGCGCCGGCGATCCGGTCGCGCAGGCCTGACGTGAAAGCCCAGAGTCGGCTGTCGAAATACACGGGCGCTCCGCGGAGGCAGGGAAAATGAGGGCGCCACTATATCGGAAATGCCCAAGACGTCATCATGCGATGGCGGCATACCGGCAGGGCAATCGGGTGAAGGAAGTGCGTGACAAAGTTCTGGAGTGCTGAATCTATGACGATCCTCTGGTTTGTTCAGCGGAGGACGGCAATGGCGAGCATGTGC
>VGDO01000111.1 GCA_016869645.1 Alphaproteobacteria bacterium | reverse complement strand
GCGCGACCAGGAATATCTCCGTCTCAAGGTGCTTACATGCATGCTGCCGGCGCTCTAAAGTCCACCAAATCACCCACACGACTTCCTGAAGACCCCAAACAATGAAGCTCTATGGCTTTTTCCGCTCCTCCGCTGCGTTCCGCGTGCGCATTGCGCTCAATCTCAAGGGGCTGGCCTATGACCTGGTGTCCCTGCATCTGCGCAGCGGGCAGCAGAGCAAGCCGGAGTTCCTGGCGCTCAATCCCTTGGGGCTGGTGCCGGCGCTGGCTGACGGCGACGCGGTGCTGACCCAGTCGCTCGCCATCATCGAGTATCTCGATGAGACCCATCCCCAGCCGCCACTGGTGCCGAAGTCGCCGCTGGCGCGCGCACGCGTCCGCGCGCTTGCCCAGGCGGTCGCCTGCGACATTCACCCGATCGACAATCTGCGCGTGCTCAACTATCTCGCGCGCGAGCTCAAGCAGGACGAGGAAGCGGTCAAGCGCTGGTTCAATCATTGGATCAGCGTCGGCTTCAAGGGGATCGAGGCAGCGCTCGCCGCGTCGACGGAAACCGGCAAGTTCTGCCATGGCGACAGCCCGACGCTCGCCGACATCTGCCTGGTGCCGCAGGTGTTCAACTCGATGCGCTACGCGCTCGATCTCGGCCCCTATCCGACGATCCAGCGCATCCACAAGGCGTGCATGGCGCTACCGGCCTTCGACCAGGCGCAGCCCTCCAAACAGCCCGACGCGGAGCCGTGATCGTCAGCCCTTGCGCGCCTTGGCGACGAGGCTGCGCAAGGCATCGATATCGACGGCGCCCGGCACCAGCTCCTCGCCGATGACGAAGGCGGGCGTGCCGCGGATCTGCAGTGCTTCGGCGAGCCCATAGGTGCGCTTGATCGCCGTCTCGATCTCGCCGGCGGCCATGTCTTCGCGCAGGCGCTTGGTATCGAGCCCGACCTGGCCTGCGATGCGCATGATCTGCGCCTCGTCGAGCTGACCCTTCGAGCCCATCATCGCCCAGTGGAAGGGCGCGTACTTGTTCTGCTTGACCGAGGCAAGCGCGGCACGCGCGGCGATCACCGAATCAGGGCCGAGAATCGGGAACTCCTTGACCACGAGGCGGATGTTCTTGTCTTCCTCGATGAGCTTGGCGATGGCGGGCGCGACCTGCTTGCAATAGCCGCAGCGGTAGTCGAAGAACTCGACGATCGTGACGTCCCCTTTGGGATTGCCGAGCGTCGGCGCGGCCGGATCATTGAACAGCTCGGACTTCAGCGCGACGATCGCCTGGCGCGACTTGTCCGCCGACTGCGTCCGCTCGCGCTCCTGCAGGATCTTGATCGCCTCGGTGATGATCTCGGGATGTTGCAGGATGTATTCCCGCACCAGCGCTCTGACCGCATCTTCCTGGGCGGGCGAGAGCGCGGGCTGGCCAAAGCCGGCCGATGCGCACGCGACGAGCGTGGCCGAGGCAACGACGAGGGCGCGCAGCAGGCGTGCGAACATCTGGGGCTCCGGGGTCCGGTCGGTGGCCGGCATCATGGCCGAGCAGCGCTTCGCCGGCAAGCGGCGCCGATTCTCAGGGTGGCTTCAGGCGCTCGTTGGCCTGCGATTTGATGTCCTGCGCGCGCAGCCAGCTCGGCGAATCCTGCTGCAACAGCTTGAGCGCGCGCTCGGCCTGCTGACGCGCGTCGCGCATGCGGTTCTGCACCACCGCCTGCTCGGCAAGTGCCAGTGCCACCTCGCCGAGCCGGCCCTCGCGGCCATGCGCCACGGCGAGCAGGCGCCATGCCAGTGGGTTGTCCGGGTCGACGCGCACGGCCTCGCGCAGATGGGCGAAGGCTGGCGCGTGCAACGCCTTGTCGTTGAGCTCGAGCTGGACCTGGGCGAGGCCGACGCGCAGAAGCGGGGCATCGGGCATCAGTCGCACGGACGTCTCGTAAGGCTGAAGCGCTTCGGTCACCCGGCCGTTCTCGAACAGCATCTGGCCTTTGAGCTCGTGGAAATAGGCGTCGTTGGGCATCTCCGCGATCAACCCGTCGATCAGAGGCAGGGCATTGGCAAGATCGGGCACTCGATAGTACGCGGTTGCGCGCGCGTAGCGCGCCTCGACGCTGCGATCCTCGGCCTTGTAGCGGTTGAGCGTCTGCGTCGGCGGATCCATGAAGCCGTGCAGCTTGGCCTTCATGCGGCGGTGCATGATTTTGAACTCGTCGGGTATCGCCGCGTCGGCGTGACGCGAGCGCGCGAGGAATTCGCGGATCGCATCCATGCGCTCGCGCGTCAACGGATGGGAGCGGATGTAGGGCGACTGACGCGCTGTGACCAGGAGCTCCTCGTGGCTGAGCACCTCCATGAATTCCAGCAGGCCACGCGCCGACTGGCCGGTGCGCTCGAGGAATGCAAGGCCGGCCTGGTCGGCTGCCGCCTCCTGCGTCCGGCTGTAGGACAGCAGGTTGCGCTCGGCGATCTGCTGACCGCCCTGCATGACGGCCACGCCGGCATCAGGACTGCCCGACGCGACGGCCGCGGCAGCCCCGAGCACCAGCGCAAGGATGGAGGTCGCCGAGGCGTTGCGCAGCGCATCCTGCGTGCGCGCCAGATGGCCGCCGGAGATGTGGCCGGTTTCGTGCGCGATCACGCCGATGATCTGTCCGGGGTGCTCGGCGCGCATGATCAGGCCGGTATTGATGAACAGGTTCTGTCCGCCAGCAACGAAGGCATTCAGCGCACGGTCATGCACCAGAAAGATGTGGACGGATTGCGGCGACAGGCCGGCGGCGTTGAACAGTGGCGCGCCATAGGCCCGGATGGTATTTTCGATCTCCGTGTCGCGGATGAGGCTGGGGGCTTGCCTTTGCGCCGACGCCGGGGCGGCCACGAGCGCCATCAGAACCAAAGCCGTGGCCTTCAGGGCAAATTGTCGCAGGGGTTTCGACAGGGTCGCTCGCCGGCCCCCAGGCCCGGACACGATGCAGGCAGATGAACGGATAATGCGCTTGGGCTCCCTGTCGACCTCGCGACTGCTTCCACTAGGTAAGCATAGGACCGGTCCGCGTCAACGAAGCCGCCGCAGTGGCCAGCTGCGAACCGGGTCGCGCGCCCGGTCGGCCCGGATGGGCGCGGCGGTCGCCATCGGACTGGCGCTCGCCGGCTGCGGCGGCGGACGCGAGGAGGGGAGCCCCGGTTTCGTGTCGGGTTTCTATGGCGGCGCCGCGGCTGACGAGCCGCGCTCGGCGCTGGTGGCCCGCGACATCCTGTCCGCGGGCGGCAGCGCTGCCGATGGGGCGGTCGCGCTCGCCTTTACGCTCTCGGTGACCTACCCGAGCTCGGCAGGGTTGGGCGGGGGCGGGCGCTGTCTCGCCTACGATCCGCGCCAAGGTCGCGTCGATTCCCTCGACTTCTGGCCGCGTGGCGGGCAGGCGACCGGCGGCGTGGCGCCTCGGGCGGCAATTCCCGGCCTTGTGCGGGGCATGTCGGCCTTGCATGCACGCCACGGCAAACTGCCGTGGCAACAGATACTGGCGCCTGCCGAGAACTTGGCCCGCTTTGGTGACCAGGTGTCGCGCGCGCTGGCCATCGAGCTGAGCGAGGCCGGGCCGCAGGTGCAGGGTCAGGCTGCGGTGCGCGAGCTGTTCGGCGGTGCGAGCGGTGCCGCGGTCGAAGGTTCGCTGGTGCGCCAGATCGATCTGGCTGGCGTGCTCGGTCAGGTCCGCGCGCGTGGTGCGGGCGAGTTCTACGTCGGACCTCTCGCGCGGCGTATCGCCGACGGGATCGCCGCCGCCGGCGGTGATGTCACCCTCGAAGATCTGCGCAGCTATGCACCCAGATGGGTCGAGCCCCAGACGATCAGCTACGGCTTCCACGTCATGAGCTTCGCCGCTGGGCAATCGGATATCACGGCGCGCACGCTGGTCCGTCTCCTGACCGTCGAAAAGAAAGAGGAGGACACGCGAGACGAACAGCGCGCGCACTTGTTCGTCGAAGCCGTCGCGCGCGCGCGTCTGCAGGGCGAGAACGCCAATTTCGGCGGGTTCAATCCGGCCGAGGCGAGCGAACTCGCGTCGCTCTCCGGTGGGCGCACGCCTCCTCCCATGCCGTCTCCCGAGGCGTCGCAGCGGCGCCGGCCCGGCACCACGAGCTTCCTGGTGGTGGATCGGGAGGGACGTGCGGTTGCATGTGTGCTGTCGATGAATGGGCCGTTCGGTGCGGTGCGCATCGCGCAGGGAACGGGCGTGTTCCTGGCGCAGGCCGAGACGGTTACCGGCGAGGACGGCGCGGCTGTGTTGATCCACAACGCCAACAACCGCGGCTTCATTTATGCGAGCGCAGCCTCGGGCGGACCCGCGGCTCCGGCCGCCTTGGTCTACGTCGTGCAGCGCGCCATTCCGCTTGCTCTGCCGTTCGAGCAGGCCATACGCGAGCCGCGCCTGCATCACGTCGGCGCGCCGCCGCTGGTTCTGCACGAGCAGAACCTGTCAGCCGGTACGCGCGATACGCTGGATCGTCGCAAGCACCGTCTCCAGCCCGTGCAGGCCCTCGGCCGCGTCAACGCGATGTACTGCGCGCGCGGGCTGCCCAACCGCGGCGCCCGGCTGTGCGAGGTGTCGACCGATCCGCGTGGCGCCGGCTTGGCGGTGAGCGCTGACCGCTGACATGGGCCTCAAAGTCGCGCGGCGCGGCCTGGTGCCGCCCTTCATCGTCATGGAAGTGATGCGTGCGGCCAATGCGCGCCAGGCAGCGGGCGGAGACGTGCTGCATCTGGAGGTCGGCCAGCCCTCGACCGCCGCGCCGCGCAAGGTCATCGAAGCGGCGCAGGCCGCACTCGCGGCCGACGTCATCGGCTACACCGAGGCGCTCGGTATCCCAATTCTGCGCGACCGCATTGCGCGTCACTATCGCGAGAGCTACGGGGTCAATGTCGATCCGGCGCGCATCGTCGTCACCACCGGTTCATCAGGCGCATTCCTGTTGTCGTTCCTGGCGGCCTTCGACGTCGGTGATCGCGTCGCGCTGGCCGAACCCGGCTATCCCGCCTACCGCAATATCCTGAGCGCGATCGGTGCCGAGCCCGTGCCCGTCCCGGCCGGACCGGCGACGCGTTTCCAGCCCGCGTCCGAGCTGCTCGACAAGATCGATGGCAAGCTGCACGGCCTGATTGTCGCCAGTCCGGCCAACCCGACGGGAACGATGCTCAGCCGCGCCGAGCTTGCGGATCTCGCCGGCTATTGCGCGCGGCGCGACATGCGCCTGGTCTCCGACGAGATCTATCACGGCATCACCTACGGCCAGGAAGCAACCACGGCACTGACGGTCACCGCTCAGGCGATCGTGATCAACAGCTTCTCGAAATACTTTTCCATGACCGGCTGGCGGCTGGGCTGGATGGTGCTGCCCGAGGATCTGATGCGATCGGTCGAGTGCCTGTCGCAGAACCTCTTCATCTCGCCACCGACTCTGTCGCAGCATGCTGCGGTCGCCGCATTCGAGTCCCGCGACGAGCTCGATGGCAATGTCGCGCGCTACGCGCGCAACCGCGCCATCCTGCTCGAGGAGCTGCCGCGTGCCGGGCTGGTCGACCTGGCGCCGGCCGACGGCGCATTCTATGTCTATGCCAACGTGTCTCGGTTCACCAACGACAGCGAGGCGTTCTGCAAGCGCATGCTGTCGGAGATCGGCGTGGCCGCCACGCCAGGTATCGATTTCGACCACGCGCGCGGCCGGGCGTCGATGCGCTTCTCTTTCGCCGGGTCGACGGACGACATGGTCGAAGCCAGTCGCCGTATCCGCGGCTGGCTCAGCTAGCCGGTCTTAGCCGCCGAGCGTCCGCCGCCACCAGCCCTTGCGCGGCTGCTTGCCCGGCTCGCCCAAAAGATCGCCCTTTATTTCGGGTTCAGGTTCGGGCGTGGGCTTGGTTGCCGGCGCGTCCTCGGGCGCGGCGGCACGGGCCGGCATCGCCGGCTCCGGCTCGGCGCGCACCGGCCTTTCGGCCGCCGCCGGCGATTCCGAAACCGCGGCGTTCGAGGCGGGCGCATGCTGCACCTGCGGTTCGACCGGACCGCGCTCCGGCATCGGTTCCTCGTAGGAGCGTGGGCGCGCATCACGTACAGGCTCGGGCGTTTCGCCTGCCCAGGGCCGCGGCCATTCCGGCACGGCCGGCTGATCCATGTCGAGTGCGGCAGGCGGGACGACGCGGCGTTCCTCGGCGAACTCCTCGTAGCCGGCCTGACCGCCTTCCCCGCCCAGGTTCTCGCCGCGCCGGCGTCGACGTCCGCCGCGACGTCCGCGACGCCGCCGCTTGCGGCCGCCATCGCGGTCATCGCCTTGTCGCTCCTCACCGGAACGTCCATCCTGAGCGTGACGGCCCTGATAGGCCGGCCGGCCCTCGTAGCTCTGCTCGCCGGTCGGCTGCGCGTCGCCCGCGCCCGCCCCGTCGTCTTCCTGGTCTGCCTGATTGAAGTTCGGCCGGCCGAACATGCCTGCCCCGCCGACCTCGAACTCGGCCGGAGTCGGCAGCGCTCGCCGCGAAAACTCGGGCCGTCGGCGCCCTTCGAACTGATTGGCAAACCGGTCGTCTTGGACGCCCTGGTCGCTGCCGGGCTGCTGCGCCCGCTGCTCGCGCTCGCCCTGGCTGCGTTCGCCCTGGCTGCGATCACCGTGGGCCCGCTCGCCCTGGCCCCGTTCGCCCTGGCCCCGTTCGCCCTGGCCCCGTTCGCCCTGGCCCCGTTCGCCCTGGCCCCGTTCGCCCTGGCTCCGCTCGCCCTGGCCCCGCTCGCCCTGGCCCCGCTCGCCGTGCTCGGCGCCGCGCCGGCGTCGGCGGCGTCGGCGGCCGCCCTGCTCGTGGCGCTGCCGCTCGTCGTCCGATCGATCCTCGCCCGACCGC
Organism: Alphaproteobacteria bacterium; assembly: GCA_016869645.1. Classification (GTDB taxonomy): domain Bacteria; phylum Pseudomonadota; class Alphaproteobacteria; order SHVW01; family SHVW01; genus SHVW01. The sequence continues at coordinate 12,045 of VGDO01000111.1, read as the reverse complement.
TCGTAGCGGGCAGCCTCGCGCGTGTCCTCGGCGGGCTGCGCCTCGGCGTGGCCTGCCTCGTCGGCTTCGCGGTCGAGCGCGTGAGCTGCGGCTTCCGCGGCGGCATCCGCGGCGGCTTCCGCCTCGGTGTCGATGTTGGCCATGCCGGGCCGCATGTCGACTTGCGGCGGCCGCTCGCCAGGCTGGCGTTGGCGCAGCCGCTCGATACGGAAAGCCGGCGGGATCAGTGTATCGTCGCGCTCGAACAGCACGCGAATGGCATAACGCTGTTCGAGGTCGATCAGATTGGGCCGCTTCTGGTTGAGAATGTAGAGCGCAATCGGCGTGCTGACGTGGACCGCGACCTCGCTCGACTTGCCGCGCAGCGCCTCGTCTTCGATCGCGCGCAGCACGTGCAGGCCGGATGAGTCGATCGATCTGATGCGGCCGGTGCCGCCGCAGTGCGGGCACTGATCGGTGCTGGCCTCGACCAGGCTCGGCCGCAACCTCTGGCGGGACAGCTCGAGCAATCCGAATGCGCTGATGCGACCGATCTGGATGCGCGCGCGGTCGAAGCGCATCGCGTCCTTGAAGCGCCGCTCGACCGCGTGGTTGTTGCGGTGATCCTCCATGTCGATGAAGTCGATGACGATCAGTCCCGCGAGGTCGCGCAGGCGCAATTGCCGCGCGATCTCGTCGGCTGCCTCGAGGTTGGTCTTGAGCGCCGTCTCCTCGATGTGGCGTTCGCGCGTCGCGCGGCCCGAGTTGACGTCGATGGCGACCAGGGCCTCGGTCTGGTTGATCACGATGTAGCCGCCCGAGCGGAGCTGGCAGACCGGCTGGTGGATCGCGTCGATCTGCGCCTCGACTTGGTAGCGCTGGAACAATGGAACGGCATCGCGATACGGCTGCACGCGCTTGCTGTGGCTCGGCATCAGCATGCGCATGAAATCCTTGGCCGCGCGGTAGCCCTCTTCGCCGTCGACCGTGATTTCATCGATGTCGCGCGCGTAGAGATCGCGGATCGACCGCTTGATGAGACTCGCCTCCTCGTGGATGAGGGCGGGCGCGGTCGATTGGAGCGTCTGCTCGCGGATGCTGTCCCACAGGCGCATCAGATACTCGTAGTCGCGCTTGACCTCGGGCTTGCTGCGCTCGCTGCCGGCGGTGCGAACGATGACCGCCATCCCGTCGGGGATCGACAGCTCATCCAGCACCGACCTCAGCCGCTTCCGGTCGTTGGCGTTGGTGATCTTGCGGCTGATGCCGCCGCCGCGCGCCGTGTTGGGCATCAGCACGCAATAGCGGCCGGCGAGCGACAGATAGGTGGTCAATGCCGCGCCCTTGGTGCCGCGCTCTTCCTTGACGACCTGCACCAGCATGATTTGCCGGCGCTTGATCACCTCCTGGATCTTGTAGCGGCGGAACGAGCGCGCGCGCCGCCGCGAGGCCTCCTCGAACTCGTCGCCGCCCAGGGTCTCGACCTGGTCCTCGCCGCCGAGATCGCCGGCCGGGCCTTCGGCGACCGCGACGTCGCCCGCTCCCTCATCGGCAGGCCGCTCCGCGGTGCCGGCCTCGACCGAGCCGGCGGTTGCGTCCGATTCGCCATATCGCTCGCCGCTCTCGGGCGCGACCACGTCGCTGACGCCAGCCTCGGCGACGGCGATGTCGTCGCGCATCGGCTGCTCGTCGGCCGACCGCGGCGCCAGATCGCTGCGCGCGCGCTCTTGCGCGTCTGGCTCGGCTTCCTCGGGGACTGCATCGGTGCTGAGACGTGGCGGCTGCGCCATGTCGGCGGCCTTGGTGCGGCCGGGTCGATCTCCGCCGCTCGCTTCGTCGCGCTCGGCCGGACCGCCGTCGGGCTTGTCCTGTCGCTCGGCGGCGGATTCGTCGGCGCCGGGTTCGCCGCCACCGGCGCGGCCGGTTGCCTCCGCGGAATCTTCCGTCAGCGGTTCGAGCTCGGGCGGCGGTGCGGGTTGCAGTTCCTCGGGCGGCTCTGCGACCCAGTTTTCGTCGACCTCTGTAGGCTCGACGGCCTCTTCGCTTGCGGCCGCCGGGCGCCGATCCTCATGGCGACGGCGTCCGCGCGGGCGGCGGCGTCCGCTGCGCTCTTCGCCGTAGCGCTCCTCGCCGTTGGCGTCCTGGCGCCGCGCCTGCTCCGCTTCGGCAGCGATCAGCGCCTCGCGGTCCGCGACCGGGATGCGGTAGTAGTCGGGATGGATTTCGCTGAAGGCAAGGAAGCCGTGGCGGCCGCCGCCGTAGTCGACAAACGCCGCCTGCAGCGACGGTTCAACGCGGGTTACCTTCGCAAGATAGATATTGCCTTTGAGTTGTCTCTTGGTGGCCGATTCGAAATCGAAATCTTCCAACCGATTGCCATCAATCACGACCACCCGCGTTTCCTCTGGGTGGGTCGCGTCAATCAACATGCGCTTGACCATTGGTCCTAGCTCCGATGCGCGCCTCTCCTGCCAGCGCGGATGACTGGCGGCGGCGCGACGTTGTTTTGGCTCGAAGCCAGCGTGGCGGGTTTCGGGGCTGGTCGAACGCAGCGCGCAAGCGCGCCAGGACAGGCCCTGACCCACCGGTCGCCCTTCGGCACGGGCCGAAGGCGGCTTCGGCGGTTTGAAATCGATCCGCTAAGTCGAAGGCGCGGCGCAACGGCTTGAACTATCAGGTCAATTCCCCCTCGGGGGGAGCACCTGAACCATCCGTTGCGCTGCCGCCATGCCGCGCTGTTCAGCGCACAGGGCCGACCGCGGAAGTCCGCAGCAACAACATAAAGGTACGAAAGGTCTTCCACAATGACATATTGTGGCAGCGAGGGGCGGCGCCTGCGGACGTTACCGTCCCAAACCCTCATCAATAGAGGCTCTTGGGTCAATGATGGGCCGCTTGTGGCGGTATTCTGCGCTGATCGTCGCGGCCGCTCTGATGGTACCGGGGGTCGCCCTGCCCGCCCGCGCGAAGCCGGCGGGCGACGTGTTGTCGATGCGCGTCGAAACCCCCGCCGGCGACCGGCAGAGGCTGGTCATCGAACTGTCGGTCCCGGTCGAGTTCCGCGTCTTTCCGCTCGCCGAGCCCGACCGGCTGGTGATCGACCTGCCCGAAGCGAACTGGCGCATGCCCAAAGGTGCGCCTGCCGGGCTGATGGTAAATGGCGCTCCCGCCGGCCCGATCCAAGGGTTGCGCTATGGCCTTTTCCGCCCCGGCCTGTCGCGCATCGTGCTCGACCTCGCGCGGCCTGCGCTGGTCGGCGAAGCGCATCTTGAAGGTCCCACAGGGTCGAGTGGAGCCGGGCGACCGCAGGTGTGGCGAGTCGTCATCGACATATCGGCCGCCGAGCGCCGCCAGTTCGATGCGGCGGTGCTCGCCGACCAGGCTGAGCGCCAGGCCGCGCTGAACGGGGCATCCGCGCCGACACCGGGGCCCTCGACCAACGAACGCGTCGAACCAGCCGTCGCGCCGCCGCCTCAAGCCGAGGGGCGGAAGACGCCGTCCGCGCCCAAGCCGCCGACACGCGCAGCACCTGGCAACCGGCCAGTCATCGCCATCGATCCCGGCCATGGCGGCGTCGATCCCGGTGCGATTTCGGTATCCGGCCAGTATGAAAAACACATCACCTTGATCTATGCCCAGGAGCTCAAGCGGACCATCGAGGCGAGCGGGCGCTATCGCGTGGTGCTGACCCGAATCCGCGACGAAACCCTTGCGCTCAGACAGCGCATCGCCATCGCGCGCGCCGCGGGGGCGGAGCTGTTCATATCGCTGCATGCCGATGCCATCCGCCAGACCAGTCTGCGCGGCGGTTCGGTCTACACCCTGTCCGACCAGGCCTCCGATGCCGAGGCCGACGCGCTCGCCCAGCGCGAGAACAAGGCCGATCTGATCGCCGGCGTCGACCTGTCTGACGAGCCGCCTGCCGTGGCCGGCATCCTGATCGAGCTCGCCCAGCGCGAGACGCGGGGCCATGCCGCGCGCTTCGCGCGACTTCTGCTGACGGAGCTCGACCGTGAGAATGCGTCGCTATTGAAGAAAGGACACCGGTCGGCCGGCTTCGCCGTGCTCAAGGCGCCCGATGTGCCGTCGGTATTGTTCGAGCTCGGTTACCTGTCCAATCGTCAGGACGAAGCCTTGATTCGCCAGGAAAAACACCGCAAACACATCGCCCTGGCCGTGCTGCGCGCGGCCGACAGATTTTTTCAGGGCGGCGTGGAACGCTCGTCCACAGACTCGCCTTAATTCGGTGTCACGATTACACTTCTCTTGCCGGCTGCCGGACCGAGCTCAATTCCTTTTATGAAGAAGTTCCTGATCTATTCCTTTGTCGTCCTGTTCGTTCTGACGCTCATCGGTGGGGCGGGCGCGATCGGGGTGCTCTGGCATTTTGGCAAAGGCCTGCCGGACTACGCGCAGCTCGCCGACTACGAGCCGCCGACGGTGACGCGCGTGCACGCCGGGGACGGCCGCCTGCTTGCGGAATACGCGATCGAGAAGCGCGTGTTCATGCCCATTTCGGCAATGCCGAAGCGCGTGATCAACGCCTTCCTCGCGGCCGAGGACAAGAATTTTTACAGCCACTACGGCATCGACCTCGCCAGCATCATGCGCGCGGCCGTGCAGAATCTGAGCAAGATCTCGCAGAATCGGCGGCCGACGGGTGCTTCGACCATCACGCAGCAAGTGGCCAAGAACTTCCTCCTGACCAACGAACTCTCGCTCACCCGCAAGGTCAAGGAGGCGATCCTCGCCTTCCGCATCGAGCGCGCCTTCAGCAAGGATCGCATTCTCGAGCTCTACATGAATGAGATCTACCTGGGGTTCGGCTCGTACGGCGTCGCAGCCGCCGCGCTCAACTATTTCGACCGCGCGCTCGACGAGCTGACGATCGCCGAGGCGGCCTATCTGGCGGCCCTGCCCAAGGCGCCCAACAACTATCATCCCGTGCGGTTCCCCGAGGCGGCCAAGATCCGGCGCGACTGGGTGATCAGCCGCATGTACGAAGACGGTCACATCAGCGAGGCGGAGGCGCGCGAGGCGCTGTCGGAGCCGCTCGCCATCCGCCAGCGGGCGGAAACCGAATATGCGCGTGCCGACTATTTCGCCGAGGATGTGCGGCGCGAACTGCTCGCGCGCTACGGCGAGAAGGGACTCTACAAGGGCGGCCTGTCGGTGCGCACGACGGTCGATCCCAAGCTGCAGGAGGTAGCCGACCGCGCCCTGCGCGACGGGCTGATCGCCTATGACCGGCGCCATGGCTGGCGCGGTCCGCTCGAGCGCTGGCAGGTGACCAAGGATTGGAAGCCGCGCCTGGCGGCCCTGCAGCCGCCGGCCGGAGCCGGGCTATGGCAGCTCGCGCTGGTATTCGAGGTCGGCGCGCAAGAGGCGACCGTCGGCCTTGCCGACGGCAGCAGCGGCAAGATTCCGCTCGCCGAGCTCGCCTGGGCGCGCGAACCGCGCGAGGAGCAGCGGGTCGGTCCCGCCATCACCAAGCCGAGTCAGGTGCTCGCCCCGGGCGACGTGATCCTGGTCGAGGCGGTGCAGAAGGCCGGCGACGGCAAGGCCTATCCGGCCGGCACCTTCGCGCTCCGCCAGATTCCCGCAGTCAGCGGCGCGCTGGTCGCCCTCGATCCGCACACCGGCCGCGTCTATGCGCTGTCGGGCGGCTACAGCTTCGACATGAGCCAGTTCAACCGCGCGACTCAGGCGCAGCGTCAGCCCGGCTCGGCCTTCAAGCCCTTCGTCTACATGGCCGGCCTCGACAACGGCATGACGCCCTCGACGCTCGTCCTCGATGCGCCAATCGTGCTCGAGCAGGGGCCGGGGCTGCCGAAGTGGCGGCCGGGCAATTACGGCAACAGATTCTACGGACCGAGCACGCTCAGATTGGGCATCGAGAAGTCGCGGAACCTGATGACGGTGCGCCTCGCGCTCACCGTCGGCATGGACAAGGTGGCGCAGCAGGCCGAAGCCTTCGGCATCTACGACAAGCTGCCCCTGCACATCTCGATGGCGCTCGGCGCCGGAGAGACGACGCCGCTCAAGCTGACGGCTGCCTACGCGATGCTGGTCAACGGCGGCAAGTTCATCACGCCGACGCTGATCGACCGCATCCAGGATCGCCACGGCCGCACCATCTTCCGCCACGACAATCGTCAATGCCTCGACTGCGCCGCCGATAGCTGGGCTGGCCAGTTGGTGCCGCATCTGCCGGACACGCGCCAGCAGATCGCCAATCCGGCATCGGCGTTCCAGATGGTCAACATGCTGCAGGGCGTTGTCGAACGCGGTACCGGCGCCTCGCTGCGCTCGCTCGGCAAGCCGCTGGCCGGCAAGACCGGCACGACCAACGACAGCAACGACACCTGGTTCGTCGGCTTCACGCCCGACCTGGTCGTCGGCGTATTTGTCGGCTTCGACACGCCGAGGACGCTCGGCCGCCAGGAGACCGGCTCCTCGGTCGCCGTTCCCATCTTCAAGGCGTTCATGGCCGAGGTCCTCGATGGCAGGCCCGCTATTCCCTTCCGCATCCCCACCGGCGTGCGCCTCGTGCGCGTCGAGGCGGACAGCGGACGGGTCGCGCGCGCCGGCGAGCGCGGCGTGATCATGGAGGCGTTCAAGCCGGGCACCGAGCCTTACGCTCGATCCGCGGTGATCGGCGCCGACATCGGCGTCGATGCCGGCGGGCAGGTCGACGACGACGATGACGACGCGGCACCCGGTATCGCCGTCACGCCGACGGTGCGAACCGGCACGCCGCCCTCGACCGCCCAGCAACCGGTTGCGACCGGCGTCGGGGGCCTGTATTAAGGCGTCCCGTTGCGGGCATTCTTCCCGCATCGATTCTTCATACCGGTATCGCCGAGGGAGCCCACGTCATGCGCACCGAGCTCGAATCGGTGGTCCAGGAGATCAAGCAGTCGATGGCGCTGCTGAGGAGGCATCTTTGACTGGGACCGCGCGCTCAAGCGACTGGACGAGCTGAACACAGCCGCCGGCAATCCCAATCTCTGGAACGACACAGCGCGCGCGCAGAAGCTGATGCGCGAGCGCACCAGCCTGCAGAAGAACATCGACGGCTACCGCGCGATCGAGCGCGAGCTCAACGACACCATCGAGCTGATCGCGCTGGGCGAGGCGGAAGGCGACCAGGGTGTGGTCGCCGAGGCCGAGAAGGCGCTGTTCGCGCTGCGCGACACGGCGCGGCAGAAGGAGATCGAAAGCCTGCTGTCGGGCGAGGCCGACGGCAACGACTGCTACCTCGAGGTCCATGCCGGCGCCGGCGGTACCGAGGCGCAGGACTGGGCGCGCATGCTGGCCAGGATCTACATGCGCTGGGCCGAGCAGCATGGCTTCAAGATCGAATACCTCGAAGAAAGCCTCGGCGAAGAGGCCGGCATCAAGTCGGCGACCGTCAAGGTGCTGGGCGAGAACGCCTATGGCTGGCTCAAGACGGAATCGGGCGTCCATCGCCTCGTGCGCATCTCGCCGTTCGACGCCAATGCGCGCAGGCATACCAGCTTCGCTTCGGTCTGGGTCTATCCGGTGATCGACGATTCGATCGAGGTCGAGATCCTGGACAAGGATCTGCGCGTCGACACCTATCGCTCCTCGGGCGCGGGCGGCCAGCACGTCAACAAGACCGAGAGCGCCATCCGGATCACGCACATTCCGACCAACATCGTCGTGCAGTGCCAGACCGACCGCTCGCAGCATCGCAACCGCGCCATCGCCATGGACATGCTGCGCGCGCGGCTCTACGAGGCCGAGCTGCAGAAGCGCGAGGCCGCGGCCCAGGAGGCCAACGCCGCCAAGACCGATATCGGCTGGGGCCACCAGATCCGCTCCTACGTCTTGCAGCCCTACCAGATGGTCAAGGACCTGCGCACCGGCGTGGAGATCGGCAACGCCCAGAGCGTGCTCGACGGCAACATCGATCCGTTCCTCGAGGCATCGCTCGCGCAGAAGGTCGGCGGCGGCGAGGCGGCCCAGTCCGACAAGGCGGGCAAGGCCGCAAAGGCATAGCAGGACGGCCCGCCGGGGCGGCGCCGCGAGGGGGACACTCAATGCAGAGTCATGCGCGCGTCGTCGTCATCGGAGGCGGCATCACCGGCTGCGCCGTGCTCTACCATCTGGCCAAGCTGGGTTGGAAAGACGTCGTCCTGGTCGAGCGCAAGGAGCTGACCTCGGGCTCGTCCTGGCATGCCGCGGGCAGCCTGTTCTCGCTGACCAGCCCGACGGGTGCCGCCGTGCTGCAGCGCTACACGCGCGAGCTCTATCCCGTGATCGAGCAGGAAGGCGACCAGCCGGTCGGCTATCACACCTGCGGCGGCTTCTCGGTGGCGCGTTCGGCCGACGAGCTCAAGAAGCTCAAGATCATGCGCAGCCGCTGCCTGCGCAACGGCATCCCCTCGGAATTCATCTCGATCGAGGAGGCCAAGCGCCGCGCGCCGGTCGTCAATGTCGCGGGCGTGATCGGCGTGCTGTGGGAACCGGAGAAGGGCTACGTCGATCCGGCGAGCGCCACCAACGCCTTTGCCAAGGCGGCGCGCAAGTTCGGCGCAAGCATCCAGCGTCACACGCCGGTCACGGGCACGCGCCAGCTGCCGAGCGGCGAGTGGGAGGTCATCACGCCTGCCTGCAGCATCCGCTGCGAATACGTGGTCAACGCGGCCGGCCTGTGGGCGCGCGAGGTGGCCGGCCAGGCCGGCATCGCGCTGCCGCTCATGCCGGTCGAGCACCACTACCTCGTGACCGAGGACGTGCCCGAGATCGTCGCGATGAAGGGCGAGCTGCCCAACATCACCGATGCCGAGGGCAACTGGTACATGCGCCAGGAGGGCAGGGGCCTGCTGCTCGGCGCCTATGAGGATCGCTGCGTCCATTGGGCCGAAAACGGCACGCCGCTCGACTTCGGCCACGAGCTGCTGCCCGACGATCTCGCCCGCATGGAGCGGAACTTCGCGCACGCGGTCGAGGTGGTGCCCTGCCTGAAATCGGCGGGCATCAAGCGCGTGATCAACGGGCCGATGATCTTCTCGCCCGATCTCGGTCCGCTGCTCGGCCCCTATCCCGGCAAGCGTGGCTACATCTGCGCGGCGGGCGTGATGACCGGCTTCAACCAGGGCGGCGGCATCGGCAAGGTGCTCGCCGAATGGATCATCGAGGGCGAGCCGTCGGTCGACATCTTCATGTGGGACGTCGCGCGCTTCGGCGAATGGGCCGGCAAGGCCTATACCAAGGCGCGCACCAAGTATTTCTACGAGAAGCGCTCGGCGCGCATCTATCCCTATCAGCAGTTTGCCGCGGGCCGGCCGGTGCGCACCTTCCCGGCCCACGACCGGCAGAAAGCGGCGGGTGCGGTGTTCGGCGAGAGCTACGGCTTCGAGATCCCGCTGTGGTACGCGCGCCCTGGCGAGACGCCCGAGGAGGTCTACCGCTACGAGCGGCAGAACTGGTTCGAGGCGGCGGGCGAGGAGGCGCGCGCGGTGCGCGCCGGCGTCGGTCTGCTCGACATCTCCGGCTATTCCAAGTTCGAGGTGAGCGGTCCCGGCGCCGCGTCCTGGCTCGACCGCATGATGGCCAACAAGCTGCCGGCGCTCGGGCGCACCGTGCTGACGCCGATGTTGTCGCAGCAGGGCCGCCTGATCGGCGATTTCACGCTGAGCCGCATCGCCGAGGATCGCTTCCTCATCCTCGGCTCCGGTCCGATCCAGCGCTTCCACATGCGCTGGTTCGAGCAGAACCTGCCCAGGGACGGCTCGGTGCGCGTCGACAACGTCAGCCCGCGCACCTCTGGCTTCCACATTGCCGGGCCGAAGTCGCGCGAGCTGCTCGGCCGACTGACCGATGCCGACATCGGCGGCAACGCGTTCCCATTCCTCCACGCGCGGTCGATCGAGATCGGCTCATGCCCCGAGGCCCAAGCGATCCGCGTGTCGTTCACGGGCGAGCTCGGCTACGAGATCTATTTCCCGATCGCCTACCAGGCGGCATTGTTCGACGCGATCACGTCGGCCGGCCGCGATCTCGGCCTCAGGCTCTTCGGGACGCGCGCGCTCATGTCATTGCGCCTGGAGAAGAGCTTCCCGAGCTGGGCGCTCGACCTGACGTCCGACTACACGCCGTGGGAAACCACGCTCGGACGCTTCGTTCGGCTCGACAAGGGTGAGTTCATCGGGCGTGCCGCGGCGGCCAAGACCAAGCAGGCCGGCGTGCGCGAGCGCTTCGCGACGTTCGTGATCGACGCCGCCGGCGCCGACGCGACCGGCGGCGAGGCGGTCTTCTGCGACGGGGAACTCGCCGGCTATACGACCTCGGGCGGCTACGGCTTCAATGTCGGCGAGAGCCTGGCGCTCGGCTATGTCAGGCCGCAGTTCTATCGGCCAACAGGGAGCTACGAGGTCGAGATCGTCGGCGAACTCAGGCCGGCGCGCCTGTCGGAGACGGCGCGCGTCGATCCCGCGGGCGAACGGATGCGGTCATAGCTCATCGTCATGTGCCGATGGACGCGTGATCTGCCTATCGGCGTGACAGAGAAAACCCCCGTCACCGGTGGCCGTGATAGCTGAAGTGCATGCTCGGGCCGGACGGGTAATAGTAGGCCGGCGCCGGATAGTAGTAGGTCGGTGCCGGAGCGTAATAGGCCGGCGGCGGGGGCGGCGCGTAGTAGGCCGGCGGCGGCGGCGCGTAGGCTGGAGCCCCGTAATAGCCGTAGCGTGCGCGATCCGCGTCGCGGCCGATGCTGGAGCCGAGTGCGCCACCCAGGATCGCGCCACCCGCAGTTGCCGCAACCCGGCCCGACCCGTGACCGAACTGGTTGCCGATCAGCGCGCCGGCGCCCGCGCCGAGCAACCCGCCGGCTGCCTGATTGGGGCCGTAGGGCTCGGCACAGCTGGCAAGCAGCAGCACCGAAGCTGCCACTGCGCCCGTCTTTAGCGCAGTTCTGAAATAAGCGGGCCGTACCGACATGGTTGTTACCTCCAAATAAGGCTATCCCGCCGGAAAAACGCAACCGACGGACCGCTATTCCTCCGGCGGCATGTTAATAAAGTGTCATCTTGGATTTAGCTGAAACATCAATCAGCTGACGGCCAGCATGACGAAAGCGTCCACAACCGGGGCGCGGGCGGGAGGTGGATCGCCGCTCCGGCCCGAACCGCTGGCGCGGTGCCCAGCCGAAGCCTGGTCTCGGCGAGACATCCTCGAAACGCAGTCTGGCGGTGTCGATCTCGCCCTCGACCGTGGAGACGCCCCGCTCCTCGTAGCGGGGACCGCGCGGCGCATGCGCGCCGGCCGGATTGGCGTTGTGCCTGGCGAGTGCATGGGTTCAGCACGGGAGGATTGTCCGTTGCAACAGAGACAGTTAGGTTGAGCAGGATCGACGAAGCTGGGTCCAAAGGGGGGGGTGACCATGGCGAGATCGCCGTTGCTGCTCAGATTGTCTTTGCTGCGAGCCAGCATTGGCGTGGTCTTGTATGCGATCCTGGGACTAGCGGTGGCCGTGCCGACCGCCGCGCAGTCCGACATTCGCATTCATGGCAACCACACTGCCGCGGGTAAGCTCGATGGCGGCGTACTCACGCTGGCGCTGGAAACCGGCGTTGGCAACTGGCGCTTCAATGGCGACGACAAACCTGGCATCCAAGTCCAGGCCTTTGCCGAAGCGGGTGGCCCGCTCCAGATCCCGGGTCCAATGATCCGCGTGCCCGCCGGCACGGAGATCCAGCTTTCGATCCGTCACGCCGCGGCGGGCAGCGGGAAGCTGGTCATGCATGGCCTGTTCGACCGGCCGGCGGCGCGAGACGCGCCGGTCGAGATCGCCCCCGGCGAGACGGGCAGCGTCCGCTTCCGGCTGAGCACGCCTGGCACGTATTATTATTGGGGCTCGACCACCGGGAAGCCGCTGACCGACCGGTTCGGCGTCGACTCCCAACTCCATGGCGCCATCATCGTCGATGCGCTAGGAGCCTGTCCGAGTAATCGGATTTTGCTCGACGGCGGTATCGTGTCGTGATTCGTATTTCACATGAGCAAGACCTTTCGTCCGTGGGACGTTGATCAAGT
>VGDO01000110.1 GCA_016869645.1 Alphaproteobacteria bacterium | reverse complement strand
GCCCTTCATCCCTCCGCCCTCTGCCAAAACCGCAAAGAGCTATCTGCTGCCGGATTTTTACTCCGGCGCAACCGGACAATCCGGCCGCTTCAGTGAGGGATTTTTGCTCCGGCGCTTACACTCGCCTCGCCAAGCCCGACGACATCGCGCGCCATGTCCTGCTGCATTCGATCCGGCGGCCGTCCGACTGGCAGCAGTGGTTCGACGCGGCGGGCATCCCCGACTGCCGTGCGGAACAGGGCATGACGTTCGAGAATTCGACCCTGACCTACCAGGGCGCGGTCGACGGTCTGGGCGTCGCCATGGCGCAGTTCGCCTTCGCCGTCGACGACCTGCTGTCGGGCCGGCTGGTGGCGCCGCTCGACATCCGCGTGCCCAATCCGATCGGCTATCACCTCGTGTTTCCCGCCGAGCGCGTGCGCGTGCCGAAGATCCGCGCCTTTCAGAGCTGGATCGCCGAAGAGGCGGAGCAGACGCGGAAGTCGGATGCCTGGCTGTAGCAGACGTGCCGGTGGAGGTCGAAAGTCATCGGGGGCCCGTCTGACGACGGACCCCCGGATTTGACTGGTGGAGCCAAGGAGGATCGAACTCCTGACCTCTACAATGCCATTGTAGCGCTCTCCCAGCTGAGCTATGGCCCCGGGAAAACAGCTGGCCGACGCCCCCTGAAGGGCCGCCGAAACGGCAGGTTCATAGCGCCGAAGCGTGGCACCGGCAAGGGGAAATCGCCGCGCCTTCAGAACTCCCGGGCGAGCTCAGCGTTCCTCTTCGTCGTCGACGTTGTCGATCACCTCGGCGACGTCGTCCTCGTCCTCGCCGAGATCGGAGGTGTCCTCGATGATCGCGTCCTCCGCCTCCTCGGCTTCCTCGCCTGCCGGCGCGATCTCCTCGGTTGCGGCATCGGCCTCGTCGCCTGCCACCACCGGCGCGACCGGCGCCTTCTTCTTCTGCGGCGCGGGCTTCTCGTCGGGCTGCGGCCGGGAGCGGCGGCTCTTCAGCACGGCTTCCGGATCGTATTCGGTGCCGCATTTCGGGCACACGATCTCCTCGCGGCGAAGGTCGTAGAACCTGGCGCCGCAGCTATGGCAGATCCGCTTGGTGCCCCACTCGACTTTTGCCACGTCAGAACCTCCGGAAATCACGGGATTTCCCCCCGCCGCTCGCGGGTGCGAATGCCACGTCCGCGCCGGCCTGTCAAAAGCAAAATTCGGCGCGCGGCCTGGAGCGGCCGTCTGGAGCCGCGGGGGCCGATATGCTAGAGACGGCCCACCTCGACTGACCCATCCGTTCGCAGGAAAGGTGCACCACAAGTGAGGCCGCTCGTCGCCCGATCCTCCGCCCCGCTCCAGGGCAGTGCGCGCGTGCCCGGCGACAAATCGATCTCGCATCGCGCCCTCATGTTCGGCGCCCTCGCGGTCGGCGAAAGCCGCGTCCGCGGGCTCCTCGAGGGCGAGGACGTGCTGCGCACGGCGGCGGCGATGCGCCAGCTCGGCGCCGCCGTGGATCGGCGCGAGGACGGTTCGTGGCACGTCCACGGCGTCGGCATCGGAGGCTTGTGCGAGCCGGCCGACGTGATCGACATGGGCAACGCCGGAACCGGCGCACGCCTTCTCATGGGTCTGGTCGCCAGCCACCCGATCACCTGCTTCGTGACCGGCGATGCCAGCTTGCGCCGCCGGCCGATGGCGCGCGTGACGCTGCCGCTGACCGAGATGGGCGCGCGCTTCGTGGCGCGCGAAGGCGGCCGCCTGCCGCTCGCCGTCATCGGCGCGACCGAGCCGCTGCCGATCAGCTACACCCTGCCGGTCGCGTCCGCGCAGGTGAAGTCAGCCGTGCTGCTGGCCGGCCTCAATACGCCCGGCGAGACCACGGTGATCGAGCCGGAGGCCACACGCGATCACACCGAGCTCATGCTCCGGCATTTTGGCGCGGAACTCCGCATCGAGCCGCACGGCGCGCGCGGCCGTACCATCACGCTCATCGGCGAGCCCGAGCTGACCGGGCGCGACGTCGACGTGCCGGCGGATCCCTCCTCCGCGGCGTTCCCCGCCGTCGCCGCGCTCATCGTGCCCGGATCGACGATCCGGCTGACCAATGTCGGTGTCAATCCGCTGCGCACCGGCCTCTACGAGACGTTGCGCGAGATGGGAACCGACATCAAGTTCGAGAGCCAGCGGGTCCAGGCCGGCGAGCCGGTCGCCGACCTGGTCATCACGGCCGGCCGGCTGCGCGGCATCGAGGTGCCGGCCGAGCGCGCGCCGCGCATGATCGACGAGTACCCGATCCTCGCGGTGTGCGCGGCGTTTGCGGCGGGCCGCACGCTGATGCGGGGTCTCGCCGAATTGCGGGTCAAGGAGAGCGATCGTCTGGGCGCGATGGCGCGCGGTTTGACGGCCGCGGGAATCAAGGTCGAGGCGGGCGAGGACTGGCTGGCGGTCGAGGGCATGAACGGCAAGGCGCCGAAGGGGGGTGCCACGGTCGTCACCAATCTCGACCACCGCATCGCCATGGCCTTCATGGTGCTGGGCGGTGCGACGGCGGAGCCGATCACGATCGACGACGCCGAGCCGATCGACACCAGCTTTCCCGGCTTCGCCGAGCTGATGAACGGGTTGGGCGCCCGGCTCGGGGTCTGACCCAAGCCCCGCCTGCTGCCGCGTTCGGCGGAGCTGCGCTTCGCTTTGCCTTTCGATGGGCTGCGCTCCACCTTGCGGCTGCTTTCGGCGAAGCTGCGCTTCGCCTTGCCTTTCGGTGGAGCGGCGCTCCACCTTGCGGCCGCGTTCGGCGAAGCTGCGCTTCGCCTAGACCAGCGCGATGTCGCCATCGATGTCGGTCGAAAGTCCGGCGCCCTCGATGGTGAGGCGCACGCGCGCCTTCAGCTTCTCATTGCCCTTGAGGCGGCCGCTGGCGATGCCGTCGCGCACGGCCTGCTCGATCTCGCGCTGCGATGTGACGCCGACCTTCTTGAGAAATTTGC
The DNA here is from genome assembly GCA_016869645.1 of Alphaproteobacteria bacterium. Taxonomy (GTDB): domain Bacteria; phylum Pseudomonadota; class Alphaproteobacteria; order SHVW01; family SHVW01; genus SHVW01. The sequence goes on along the minus strand of VGDO01000110.1, from coordinate 16,072 downwards.
GCAGCTCCATATTGAATATGTCTTCGTTCATGGCGTCCTCCACCGGGAAACGGCGCGACTATAGGGACCTCGCGCCCGGGCGTCCATCGCGCCACTCATCTGGGCGCGCGCGGCCATGATCAGGTATGATCGGGGCGCGGCGGTGACGGGGCGTGCGGGACGGGCTGCGGTGAAAGGCTTCGTGCATCGGGCATGGCTGGTCGGACTGCTGCTGCTGGCGGACGCGACGTCGCCGCAGGCGCAGCAGGCGACAGGCGATCCGAGCCTTCGCGCGCCGCCGGAATTCCGGCGCGAGAACCGCGAGCGCGAGGGCTGCATCAGCATCACCAACGGCGCCCAGTTCTGGATTCCCGGCCACGTGGAGATTCCATCGGCGCCGCCGCGCCTGTTCCGCATCGATCCGGGCAAGACGATTCAGGTCTGCCACAAGGGCTTTTTCTACACCGGCGGCAAGATGTATGTCGTGCTCAATAACTGGATGTCTCTGCCCGTGTTCAAATGCCATGCCGCGATCAACGAGCAGCTCACCATCTTCGCGCGCAAGCAAGACGAGGGCTACCGCTACATCATGAACTGCAAGTAGCCCGTCCAACTCCCAGCGAGGTCAGCCATGTCGCCCATCTTTCGCCTGCCCGGCGCGGTCAAGAGCCGTGCGCCCCTCGTCGAGCACGACGGGCTCGTCTTCGCCGTCGCCGTCGCCACCGACAAGTCGGGTTCGATGTATCAGCAGACCAAGGAAGCGCTGGCGACCATCGACCAGCGCCTGGCCAAGGTCGGCATCGACAAGAGCCGGATCATGACCGCGCAGGTCTTCATCGCCGACATGGCGCAGAAACCGGAGATGAACCGCGCCTGGGATGAATGGGTGGACATGTCCAACCCGCCGATGCGCGCCTGCCTCGGCGTCGCTCTCGAGGGCAGGGATCTGGTGGAGATCATCGTCGCCGCCGCCAAATAGGCGACGCGGACCCAAGGCATCAATCGGAACGTTCGGCCGACGCTGCCAGGCGGCCCGGAGCCCGGACTTAGATCCGCCGCTCCGTCAGCATCTTGTCGACGTGGCGGCCCTGGAACATGTTGACGCCGACGCTCTGCCCGAAGCGTACGGCCTCGTCGGAATCGCAGCGGCATAGGATGATCCGCGCCCGTCCCGTGCGCTCGATCTGCTGCTTCAAATCGACTTGCCGCTTGCCGGTCAGGTCGTCGGCCATGTCGGCCGTCCAGACCAGCTTGATCAGATCGAGGCCGAGCCGCTCGCGGTCGATGAACTGCATCGTCATGTGCCCGAGACCGTCGAGGCAGACCCGGTAGCCGCGCTCGCGCAGGAAATCGCGCGCGAAGAAATAGGCGCCCATGTCGCCGAAGATGTCGATCTTCTGCAGCTCCACCACCATGGTGCCGCGCGCCACGGCCTTGAGGCTCGAATCGAAATTCAGGAAGGCCGGCGACAGGATCGTCGAGATGTTCAAGTTGATCGAGATCGCCGAGGCGATCGAGCTGTCGTCATTGCGCACCAGCAGCGACAGCATGCGGTTGTCGAGCGTGCGCGTCAGGTGTTGGAACAGCCACAGGCTCGAGGCGATGTTGACGTCGGGCAGCACGGTGTTCTGCAGATCGGTGATCGAGATGTAGAGTTCCTGGAAGACCGTCTGCATCCCGCCGCTCTGGGTCAGCGCCACGACCGGCTGGCGCCGCATCAGGTTGGACAGGTCGGCGCGCGACAGGAACGCCTCCAGCCTGTCGAGCTGGTCCGGGTCGATCGCCTTCTGGCCGCCCTTCTTGGGCCCGGCCGTTTCTTCGGCGCCGCTGGTCACGGCGAGGCGCATCTTGCGCTCGCGGTCCTTGTGCAGGGCCTGCACCGCCTTGACCATCTCGTCGTACTGCGTCGCCAGGTCGTAGGAGGTGCAGAAGCGCGCCAGATCCGCTTCGCTGTCGCCCTGCGTCACCGGATCCTCGCTGAACAAGAGGCGCACCTTGGTGATGGCGGCCTGGATCTCGGCCTCGCTGGCGCCCTTGCAGGTGAAGAAGATGTCGGAGTTGCTGAGCACGATGATCTGGCCTTCATAGGCCTGCACCATCGGCTCGAAGGTCGCGGCCGCGATGCGCACGTGGTGATCCTGGCGGTGATAGGAGCGCAGGCGCGACAGGTAGATGTGCACCGCGCGCCGACCCTCGCGGTCGCGGGCCAAGCGGTTGACGTAGTCGAGAAGCAGGTACTCCTGGCTCGGCCCCTTTCCGGGGCGGCTCGAACTCGTCATCGCCATGGGATGGATGGACCCTCGAAGGCGGGCCACCGCCGACCAGCCCGGAATTTACCCAGTCTACATCCTTCGCCGGCAAATTCCTGCTGCGAAATCGCCGTCCCGAGGCCCCCCGACCATCGCGGATGAGCTGTGGAAAACGGTAACAATTGTTTACAAATCGGTATGTTAAGCATAGAAATTAACGCAACATGTTAGGGAACTTCCGGCTCTCAGCTCGGCCCGTGCCGCTGCCCGGGTCAAGGGCGCGCCCGTCATACAACCGGTCCGCTCTGGCCTTGGCTTGCCTGCTTGCGTGCAATCTGTGGCTCGACGCCGCCCGCGCGCAGACCGCCGCGGCCACCTCAGGCGAAGGAGACCGGGATTTCTCGCACATGGCGCTCGAGGACACGGTGTTCAGTCGTGCCCGGCCCGAGTTCGAGACCGAGGGCCTCATGCTCGAGGATCTCCTCTGGGAGCCCCTGAAGTACTGGGGAATGATCCCGCAAGATGCCGAAGCGCCGGCGCTGATCGGCAGCGCGCGCGTATTCGTCAACGTGACGGGCGAAACCGAATACGACGACAACGTGTACCGCGCCCGAAACCGCAGGAGCGACATCATCTATCGCCTGAGACCGTCGGCCGACATTCACTCCGATTGGGACAATGGCAGTCTGTCGCTGCAGCTCGCCGGCGACTTCGCTCACTATGGATCCTTGACGGATGAGGACTATGCCGACATTTCCGGCAAGCTGATCGCCTGCACCGAAGTCGGGGCGGCAGGACAGCTGGGCGGCGACCTCAGCCTGGCGCGGAAGAAGGAGCAGCGCGGCGCCATTGAAGATCTTGGTTCCTTGTTCGGGCCGACCATCATTACGATCAAGGAAGGCGCGTTGCGCGCCGGCTATGGCTTTCCCGATTCCCTCTTCGGCCAAGTCGAAGGCAAGCTTCGTCAGCTGACCTACACTGCCGACGGCGTCGATCGCTCGAGCGATGACCGGTTGGAATACGAGTTGACGGGACGCGGTGGTTGGCGCTCCGGCGAAGGTTCAACGCTGTTCATCGAGCCGCGCTACTCGGCCAGCATGTACGAGCGGAGCGCGGACAGCTTCGGCTTCCAGCGCGACGCCAAGAAGTAACAGGTCTCGGGCGGTGTCGAGTGGGACGTGTCGCCCATCACCTACATCGAGGCCAAAGTCGGCTACTTCATGCGCGACTTCGCAGAACCGCGCTTCGACTCCGTCACCGGCATCAACTACTCGGCGGCTTTGACGTGGAACCCAAGCGAATTCATCACCGTTAAAGGCGAGTTTCGGCGCGACATCGAAGATGTCGTCCTGCTCAATACGTCGAGCGCCGTGATAACTCTGTACCGCCTTGGCCTGGAATATGAATTCCTGGATAATTTGCTGGTCCACGTGGATGGGGCCTACGAGACGACCGTGTTCAACGAATTGACCCGCGATGACACGATCTATTTGTACAGGAACGGTAATCGGCTGACAGTCGCCGCCTCGGCGAGCGAGGGTTAGGCGGCCTTCTTGGTCTGTGTCGTTTCCTCCTTTCTGATTCCTGCGATGAATGCGGTGATCGGCGTGCGGCCGTTCATGCCGCGGCCCTGGTGCGGTCGCTTGGTATTGTAGTCGATGAGGTACTGGTCGAGCACGACCTGCATTTCCTCGATGGTCTCGAACCAGGTGCGCCGGCCTTCGACGCGGAAGTGTTCGTCGAGGAGCGTGCGATGCAGGCGCTCGACGATACCATTGGACTGCGGCCGGTTGACCCGGGTGCGCTTGTGCTCGATGCCCTCGAGCTGGAGGAACAGCTCATAGGGATGGCGATCCTCACGGCCGCAGAACTCGCGGCCATTGTCGGACAGCACGGCAACGATCGAAATGCCGTGTGCATCGAAGGTCGGCAGCACATCATTGTTCATGAGCTGGACGGCGGTGACCGGCAGCTTGTTCGGGTACAGCCTAGCCCAGGCATGCCGGCTGTGGCAGTCGATCGCGGTCTGCAGGTAGACCTTGCCTACCCCTTTGAGGTGGCCAACGAAGAAGGTATCGACCGCAACGACAGCACCGGTGTAGGGCGCCTCGATGTGGCGCTCACGGAACTCGGGGCTGAAGCGCTCCAGCAGCCTGATCTGCTCGTCGGACAGCGTGAGCTTGCGCTCGGCCGTGGCCTTCTCCAGGCGCAACAGGCGCTCGTGCTTGGTCAGCAGACTGTGGCGCTGCCACACCCCGCGCACGCCGCCTGACGACACCTGAATGCCCTTGAGCGCCAGTTCCTGGGCAACCCGCATCGGGCCATGGCAGGGGTGCGCCAGCGCGTGATCGAGGATCGCCGCCTCGATCTCCGCCGTCACCCGGTTAGGGTGCGGCCCCTTGGTGCCGGGCAGACGATCGATCAGACCATCCGCCCCATAGGTCTGGAAGTTGCGCCGGATCTCGTAAAACTGCTGCCGGCTATAGCCCATCACCCGGCACGCCTTGCTGACGTTGCCCAGATCAGAGGCAAGCTCCAGCAGGCTTAGCTTGCGTCGTGCTACTTTCTTCTGCGTGGTCATGTCGATCTCCGTGAGAGGTTGGATGTTGGTTCACAACTCCATCCTAACCTCGTCCGGAGGCGGCATGGCCACACCGGCGCCGCGCACTCGACTCTTGCGGTCGCGCGCGCCGCCGGCGTGGCCTAATCTGTCAGGTGATTACCCTCTCAGCACAGAATTGATTTCCTGTTTCAGCCTTCCCACTCGCCATTGCCTTGGAAAGGCGATGGCGCAGGCGAGAAAGGCTATCTCTGGGCACCCCTACCCGAGTAGTACAACACCTACTCCCACTCGATCGTCCCCGGCGGCTTGGACGTGATGTCGTAGGTCACGCGGTTGATGCCGCGCACCTCGTTGATGATGCGCGTGGCCACACGGCCGAGGAATTCGTGGGGGAAGGGGTAGTAGTCGGCGGTCATGCCGTCGGTCGAGGTGACCGCGCGCAGCGCGCAGGCGTAGTCGTAGGTGCGGCCGTCGCCCATCACGCCGACGGTGCGCACCGGCAGCAGCACGGCGAAGGCCTGCCAGATCGCGTCGTAGAGCCCGGCCTTGCGGATCTCGTCGAGATAGATCGCGTCGGCCCGGCGCAGCAGGTCGAGCTTCTCGCGCGTGATCGCGCCGGGCACGCGGATGGCAAGCCCGGGGCCGGGGAACGGGTGGCGGCCGACGAGGGTGTCGGGCAATCCCAGCTCGCGGCCGAGCGCCCTCACCTCGTCCTTGAACAGCTCACGCAGCGGCTCGACCAGCTTGAGCTTCATGCGCTCGGGCAGGCCGCCGACATTGTGGTGCGATTTGATGGTGACGCTCGGGCCGCCGGTGAAGCTGACGCTCTCGATCACGTCGGGATAGAGTGTGCCCTGGGCCAGGAACTCGGCGCCGCCGATCTTGTGCGCCTCCTCGTCGAACACGTCGATGAAGGTGGCGCCGATCGTCTTGCGCTTGGCCTCGGGGTCGTCGATGCGGTCGAGCTTGCCGAGGAAGAGCTCGCTCGCGTCGCGGTGGACGAGCGGAATGTTGTAGTGGTCGCGGAACAGGCGCACGACCTCGCCCGCCTCGCCCGCGCGCAGCAGCCCGTGATCGATGAACACGCAGGTCAGCTGGCTGCCGATCGCCTCGTGGATCAGCACGGCGGCCACCGAGCTGTCGACGCCGCCCGACAGGCCGCAGATCACGCGGCCCTTGCCGACTTGGCTGCGGATGCGTTCGATCGCCTGGAGGCGAAACGTCGCCATGGTCCAGTCGCCGGTGCAGCCCGCGATCTTGTGCGTGAAGTTGCGCAGTAGCCTGGCGCCGTCGGGCGTGTGCACGACCTCGGGGTGGAACATCACGCTGTAGAAGCGGCGCGTCTCGTCGGTCGCGATCGCGTTGGGCGCGCCCTCGCTGACGGCGACCACGCGGAAGCCCGGCGGGAGCTGGGTCACGCGGTCGCCATGGCTCATCCAGACCTGGTGGCGCTCGCCCGGCTGCCACACGCCGTCGAAGAGCGCGCTCTTCTCCTTGATCTCGACAAACGCGCGGCCGAACTCGCGGTGATCCGAGGGCTCGACCTTGCCGCCCAATTGGGCGGCCATGCATTGCTGGCCGTAGCAGATGCCCAATACGGGCAAGCCCATCTCGTAGACTTGGCTCGGTGCCCGCGGGCCGTCGTCGGTCGTGACCGAGGCGGGGCCGCCCGACAGGATGATCGCGCGCGGCCGCCATTGGGCGATCGCGTCGGCCGACATGCTGAAGGGATGGATCTCGCAGTAGACGCCGCTCTCGCGCAATCGGCGCGCGATGAGCTGGGTGACCTGGGAGCCGAAATCGAGAATGAGGACGCGATCTGCGCTGGGCGAGGCAGGCATCGGGCAACCGGCGAGTGTTGCGGGGCGACAAGCTAGCCCGCGCGGGGCCGGGCGGCAACGGGGTGCTGGGGCCACGTGATATGTCAGGGAATTGCGGTGGGGCGGCGGGTGTGTGGAGGGGGGTGATCTGGCGAATCGGGCTTTCTACCCTCTCCTTGGGATTCAAACCCCCAAGGAGAGGGCTCTCTAGGATCAAGAGCAACCTGCCAATCTACGGCTTCGTCGCCAGCATCGACGGGCGTTGGCTCGCGGCCTCGAACCATTGGGCGAGCGCGCGGTTGGCGTCGCGCCATGTGATCTCGGGCAGGCGGAAGTCGAGGTAGCCGAGGCCGCAGGCGAGCGCGATGTCGCCCAGGTCGAAGCGGCCTTGGGCCGGGATGATGCGTGCCAGCGTGCGGTCGATGGCGCGGCGCTGGCGCTCGACCCAGAGCGGCCACTGGCGCTCGGCCGGGCGGCGGCGCTCGATAACCGTGCCGAAGGCGGCGTCGATCAGGCCCTGGGCGAGCGCGGTGCGCGCCATGACCTCGAAGCGATCCCGACCAATCAGCTTCGGCCCGCTGCCGACCTGATCGAAATACTCGCTGATCGTCGTGCTCTCGGTGATCAGCAGGCCGTCATCCGTGACCAGCGCCGGCACCTTGCCGACCGGCGTCGTGGCGATCAGCAGGGGCGGATCGCTCCACGGATCGATCGCGTGCAGCTCGAGCCGGTCAACCAGACCCTTCTCATGGGCGACGACCATGACCTTGCGGCCATAGGGCGAGGGCGGATTGTTGAAGAGCTTCATCTGATGTCCTCCGTGTGGGCGATTTCGCGGCTCGCAATCGCGCAGGGAAGCGGCCAAATCCGCGCGCGACAGGCGATGGCGCCAGATCTCGTCGAGGATCGACGGTTCAATCATGGCCCCCTGTGCTGGGCGGGTGCGCGAACCGCCGTATCGAGCATCAGCGACAGCGCGAGCACGGCCGCACCGGCCGCGAACAGCAGGGCGTAGGAGTGGAACGCGGCGAAGGCCGCCGACATGGCATAGGCACCGAGCGCCTGGCCGATGGCGAAGAAGACGGTGCACAGGCTCCAGGCCGCGCGGCGCTCGGCGTCGCCTGCGTTGACCAGTTCGTGGACGCGGCCGACCGCAAGGCCGGCGACACCGGGCACGAAGCCACCGACGACGAGGCTCGTCACGTTGAGGGCCGGCGTCGCATCGGTCACGACCGGCAGGATGACCGCGAACGCCTCGGCGAGCAGCGCCAGGCGCAGCGCACGGCCGAAGCCGATGCGATCGGCGAGCTGGCCGGCCAGCACCGGACCGATCATCGCGCCGATGCCGAACAGCACCCAATAGCGCGCACCAATCTCGAGCCCGGCGCCGACGCCGCGCGCGACGAAATCGACGAGGAACACCATGTGCGGCACGAGGCCGATCGCGGTGAGTCCATAGACGAGGCAGAAGACCTTGAGCGATGTTGCGCCGGGCTCGACAGCCCTCGCATTGGTTGCCGCAATCGGCGCATCGCCCTCCGGCCAAAAGCGCCACGCGGCGACCGTCAGCAGCACCGATATGATCCCGATGCCGGCCCAGGTCTCCGCGAGGCCCAGGCGCATCAGCAGCGGCACCGCGGTTCCCGATGCGATGATGCCGATGCCGACGCCCGCAAAGATCACGCCGCCGGCGAAGCCGCGACGCGCCGCCGGGATCTGCGCGAGCACCGCGGTCGGCCCGAGCACCATCAGCACGCCGCCGGCGAGGCCCGACGCGAAGCGCCACAGGAAGAACCAGGCGAAGGAGATGGGCGACATGCCGGCGAAAAATGACGCCGCGACCAGCAGCATCATCGCGCGGAGCACGGTCGGGATCGCGGCGTGCCGTGCCATCGCGCGTGCCGTGAGCGCTCCGGCGAGATAGCCCGCGAAATTCGCAGCACCCAGATAGAAAGCATCGGCGGGCCCGAACCATCCCGCGGCGATCAGCGCGGGGATCAGCGGCGTGTAGGCGAAGCGCGCGAGGCCGATGCCGACGAGGATGGCGCACAGGCCCGCGAAAGTCGCTCTCGCCACGCCGTCGGCCCGCGCTGTCGCCGTCATCGCCATTGCCCGTCCCTCGCTTGCATGATGGACAGGCTAAAGCACTGGAAAGATTGAGGAAAACGGTTTAAACCGATAGCGTTATCTGAAATTCAGATAGCTGGCGACGCGCCACCATTTCCACTACCTCGCCCCGCCAGTGGGCGAGGAAAAGCTGGGGTGGTAGCGAGGAAGTCCTTACTCCGCCGCTTGTGCGCGGGCGAGCGGGCGGATGCAGTCGAGGAAGGCGGTCAGCGCGCTCGAGGTGTAGGCGTCACGCCGGCGAATGAACATGGTGTCGACCAGTGCGTCGGCTTTCGCCACGGGGTGTAGCGCCACGCGGCCTTCGCGCCAGACCGGGCCAATCAGGCTCTTGGGCAGCATGGTGATGCCGAGCCCGGCATTGACGCAGCTCACGATCGCTTCGAGCGTGCCGAATTCGAGCTGGCGCAAACCGACGACGCCGCGCCGCGCCAGCACGTCCTCCAGGCGCTGGCGGTAGGAGCAGCCGGTGCGCAGCACGACGATCTTCAATCCCGCGGCGCGCAGCAATTTGTTGAGGTCGGTGACGCCGGGTGCGGTGAGGATCACGAGCTCCTCGTGGAAGATGACCTCTTCGTTGAGCTCGGCATGGTCGACCGGCCCGCACACGAAGGCGCCTTCGAGGCGGCCATCGAGCACCTGTTGAGCCAGCTCGGCCGAGGTGCCGGTGCGGATCACCATGTCGACATCGGGATATTGCGCGGCATAGGCCGACAGCATTGGCGCGAGACGCAGCGCCGCGGTCGATTCGAGCGAGCCAATGGTCATCTGGCCCTGGGGCGCGCCGTCATCGGCGACAGCGCGGCGCGCATCGTCGAGCATTTGGCGCACGCGCAGCGCATAGGGCAGCAGGCGCTGCCCCGCCTCGGTCAGCGCCACACCGCCGCGGTGACGACGGAACAACGGCCGGCCGAGCGATTCCTCGAGCAGGCGGATGCGCCCGGTCACGTTGGACTGCACGGTGTTCAGCTCGGCGGCCGCCTTGTTCATGCCGCCCAGCCGCGCGACCGCTTCGAAGATGCGGAGATCGCTGGCGTCCATGGTCATGGGCGCATCTTACGCCAAACAGCGCTTCGAAAGCGATGCTCTCGGTTTTCGCGCCCGAACGCAATTGCACTTCCTCCCTCGCGCTTGCGCGGGGAAGGATCGAGGTGGGGCCCGAAGCGGCCGGCGCCTGCCCGTTCGTGCCCCCACCCGACCCTCCCGCCTGCGGCGAGGGAGGGAGAAGCGAGGGCAATCCCGTACAAGCCCTGTCCTGCCCTTCTCCCTACCTTGAGCGGCATGAATGCCGAGCTCTTTGCCGCATTCCTGGTCGCCGCCACGGTGCTGATCGCGTCGCCCGGGCCGGTCAATGTCACGGTCATGGCGCATGCCGTTCAGCTCGGCTGGCGCGCGGCCATGGTGACCAATGCGGGCGCCTGCCTGTCGCTTGCGGTGCAGCTCATGCTCACCGTGATCGGCGTCAACGCCGTGCTCATGCTGCATGGGCCGGCCTTCGACCTGCTGCGTTGGCTGGGTGCCGCCTATCTCGCCTATCTCGGCATCGAGCAATGGCGCGCCGCTGGCAACAGCGACGGCAAGCCGCCGCCCTCGACCGCGTCGTTGTTCTGGCAAGGGTTGCTCGTCTCGTCGACCAATCCCAAGAGCCTGCTGGTCTTCCCGGCGTACTTCCCGCAATTCGTCGATCCGGCGGCGCCCGCTTCGCCCCAGCTCGTGCTGCTCACTCTCACCTTCGGGCTGATGTCGGCGCTCGCCTTTGCCGGCATGGCGGCGCTCGCGCACCGGCTTCAGCCCCATTTCAGCGTTCGGCGCCGCGCGCGGCTGCGCGACCGCATCTTCGGCGGAGCCCTCGTGCTGATGGCGGTCGGCATGGTCGTCGGCCTCTGAACTCGCGCCGTGCTAATCTGCGCCGCCATGCGCGCATCGAGCGACCATTCCGCGATCTGGCGCGTGCCGGCGATCGGCGGCGTCGACGCGTTTCGCGCGACCGTCGAGCGCTTCGCCTATGCGCGCCACAGCCATGACTGCTACGCCTTCGGGCCGGTCGATACGGGCGCCATGCGGTTCTGGTATCGGGGCGCCGAGCACGTCGTGCCGGCGGGCGGCGTGATCACGCTCAATCCCGGCGAGGTGCATGACGGGCATTCCGCATCGGAGGCGGCGTGCCGCTACCGCATGCTCTATGTCGAGCGCGCGACGATCGACGAGATGTTCACCGTCGACGCGCCACACATCCGCGATGTCGTCGCCATCAACGGCCCAGAGCTGCGCGACGCGGAGCTGATGCGCGCGTTCGGTCGCTTTCATCGCCTGGTCGACCAGGATCGAAATGCGGCCGCCTCGCCGATCGAACAGCAGACCGAGCTGTTCCAGGTGCTGCACCTGCTCTTCGCGCGGCATGGCGCGCCGGCGCTTCACTGGCCGCAAATCCATGTCGAGCGCGACTTCGTGGCGCAGGCCAAGGAATACCTGGCGGCCCATCTCGGCGAGCAGGTCAGGCTCGACGCGGTGGCGGAAGCCGTCGGGCTCAGCCCCTATTATTTCCTGCGCAGCTTCAAGCGCACGACGGGCATGGCGCCGCATGCCTATCTGAACCAGCTCCGCCTCGACCGTGCGCGCCTTCTGCTGCGAAGCGGCGAAGCGCCGGCGCAGGTCGCAGCCGCGGTCGGTTTCGTCGACCAGAGCCATCTGACGCGGCGCTTCAAGGCGGCCTTCGGCGTGACGCCGGGGCAGTACGCGCGGAATTAGGCCACCTTCGGTCGAGCCAGGCCTGGACGACCATGGCGTGAGGCATGGCGTGGCGCGACGCGACCTCGTGCACCCAGCTCGTCTCGCTCCCATTCGGCCTCGACATAAACAGTGGCGATCACGGAAAATCCCTCGCTGTCGCGGCGATGATCCGCGGGCAGGTAGCTGTGCCGGAGCGGCGTGTAGTCGCCATGGCGCATGCGCGGCGCCGGTACGTCACTGAGCCAGGGATGATAATTTGATGACAGGTCCCACAGATGCATATGCGCGTCGATGATGGGCACCATCGCATCAGTCCGGAGATCGTTTTCGGGCTTGCCCATGTTCAGCTTTGCTGGAAGCATCTGATCGGTTTCGACAGGCTGTCAGAGCGGAAGCGATCGGGGAAGATCGAATCCGGCTCGACAAGAATCCAAGGGAGGATGCGTCATGACCGGCTTCACTGGTGCGACGAAACTCGGCCGTCGGCACGTCCTGCGCGCGGCAGGTGCGGCGGGCGTGGTCGGCTCCCTGAGCGGGCCGATCGGCGCGCGACCGGCGCAGGCGCAGATGAAACTGCGATTTGCCAGCCTCTACCCGCCGGCTCATGCCGCCTCGCGCACGGCGGACAAGCTGGCCGAGCTGACGCGCGCCAAGACCCTCGGCAAGCTGACCATCGACGTGTTCCACAACGCCTCGCTCGGCGGCGAGCGCGAGGCGGCCGAAGGCGTGCGCTCCGGCTCAATCGATGTCGCCTATTCCGGCCTGCCCGGCTTCGGCAGCTATGTCCCCGAGTTCGGCGTTCTCGAGCTGCCGTTCAACTACAACAGCCTCGACGACGTGAAGAACGTGGTCGATCGCATCTCGCGCTCGCTCGAGGCGCGCATGGCAGCCCAGGGCCTCGTCCTGCTGGGCTACCTCTATGACGGGCCGCGCGTGACGATCTCCAACCGGCCGCTGCGCTCGCTGGCCGACTTCCGCGGCCTCAAGCTGCGCGTGCCGCAGACGCCGCTCTATGTCCAGATGGCCCAGGCCTTCGGCGCGTCACCGACGCCGGTGGCGCTGCCCGAGGTCTACTCGGCGCTGCAATCCAAGGTCGTCGATGCGCTCGAGGGCACGCCGACCTCGCTTTTCTCCAGCAAATACCACGAGGTCGCCAAGAACATCGCGCGCACCGACCATATCTTCTTCGTCGCCTATATCGCCATGACCAAGAAGCTGTTCGACGGCTTGCCGACCGACCAGCAGGAGGCGCTGCGCGCCGCCGGGCGCGAGGCGAGCGCCTTCAACCTCGCGATCGCCAAAGAAGCGGTCGGCGAGGACCTCAAGCGGCTCGAAGCGGCCGGCGTCGCATTCACCAGTCCCAACAAGGACGAATTCAAGGCGGCGGTCGCGCCGATGAAGGAAAAATTTGCAGCCAGCCTCGGCGAGCCGGGCACGGCAATCTACAAGGAAATCAGGGCGGTCAGCGGGACGTAGGATCGCATGTCAGGACGCCTCGTCCTGCGTCCTGAGTCCTGACTCCAGAGCCCTGAGCCTTGCATGGGCGATTTTCTGTCAAGGCGGAAGAGGGTGGGGCAGGAGTTTGAGTGTCGATAGCTTGACCATACGTCGCTGGTACGACCGCATCATCATCGCCCTCGTCTTCGTGTCGTTCAGCGTCATGCTCGGCGCGGCGCTGATCGGCACGCTGGCGCGCTACCTGACGTTTCTGCCGGTCATCACCTGGGGCGAGGAAGTCACGCGCTTCGCCGGCATCTGGTCGGTCTTCCTCGTTTCCGGGCTGAGCATCCGGCGTGGCGCCCATCTCGGCGTCGACATGTTCACGCGGTTGATGACGCCCAAGATTCAGCGCCTGGTGGCGCTCGCCGTGTTCTTGATGGTGCTCGGCTTCGTCCTCATCCTGCTCGTCTACGGCATCGTGCTTAGCGCCGACAATCTCGCGCAGATCTCGCCGGCGCTCGAGTGGCGCATGGGACTCGTCTATCTGTGCATTCCAATCGGCGCCGCGCTGATGAGCTTCGAGCTCGTGATCGTCATCATCCACGTGCTGCGGCGCGGCATGCCGCCGCCGCCGCCGGCCGACGCGTCACCCGCATGACGCTGATCCTGTTCGTGCTGTTCTTCGGGCTGCTCTTCATCGGCATGCCCGTGGCGTTCTGCATGGGTGTCGCGTCGACCGTCGTCGTTTTCATGATGGAGCGCCTGCCGCCCAGCTTCATCGTGTCCAAGTTCTTCGCCGGCCTCGACTCCTTCCCGCTGATGGCGATCCCCTTCTACATCCTCGCCGGCAACCTCATGACCGAGGGTGGTTTGACTCAGAAGATCGTCAACTTCGCCAACGCGCTGGTCGGCCATGTGCGCGGCGGGCTCGCCCATGTCTCGATCGTGTCGGCGGCATTTTTTTCCGGCGTCTCGGGCTCCGCGACGGCCGACACGGCGGCGATCGGCTCGATCATGATCCCATCCATGAAGAAGCAGGGCTACGCGGCCGATTTCTCGGTCTCGGTCGTGGCGGCCGCCTGCACCATGGGACCGATCATCCCGCCAAGCATCCTGTTCATCGTCTATGGCTCGCTGGTGCAGACCTCGATCGGCCAGCTCTTTCTCGCGGGCTTCCTGCCCGGCATCTTCATGGCGCTGATGCTCATGGCGTTCGCCGGCGTGACCGTCCGCAAGCACGGCTACGGCCCAGTCCACGCCCAATTCAGCTTCCGGCACGTGGTCCGAACCTTCGCCGAGGCCGGCTGGGCCATGCTGGTGCCGGTCATCATCATCGGCGGCATCGTCGGCGGCCTGTTCACGCCGACCGAGGCCGGCGTGATCGCGGTCGCCTACGCGCTGATCGTGTCGATCTTCATCCTCAAGACGGTGCGCATCTCCGACCTGCCGCGCATCTTCCTAGAAGCGGCCATGATGAACTGCATCGTCATGATGATCCTCGGGCCCGCGACTGTGTTCGGCGCGCTGATGATCCGCGACTACTTTCCCGACCGCGTGATGAGCCTGCTCGGCTGGCTGACCAGCGACCCGACCGCGTCGATCTTCCTGATGATGGCCTTCATCATCGTGATCGGCTTCGTGGTCGACACCATGGTCATGATCATCATGTTCGCCTATCCCTTCGCCCAGGTCGCCGCGCAGTTCGGCTACGATCCGATTCATTTCGGCGTCGTGTTCATCCTGGCCGCGACGATCGGCGGCATCACGCCGCCGGTCGGTAGCCTGCTGTTCGTCGCCTGCTCGATCGGCAAGGTCGGGCTGACCGAGGGCTCGCGCGCGATCTGGCCCTTCGTCGTGGCGCTCACCGTGGTAACCGCCGTGCTGATCCTCTATCCGCCGATCACGACCATCCTGCCGCAACTGCTGTTCTGACATCATGGCCCGCACCGTTCGCACGACCCCCATTCTCACCACGCATGTCGGATCGCTGCCGCGTACGCGCGAGGTGGCCGACATGATCCTCGCCGGCGAGGCCGGCAAGGCGATCGACCGCGCAAAATTCGAACCGCTGGTCGCCGAGGCCGTCCATGGCGTCATCCAGCGGCAGCGCGAGATCGGCATCGCCCTGCCGTCGGACGGCGAAATGGCCAAGGTGTCCTACGCCACCTACGTCAAGGAGCGCCTGACCGGCTTCGAGGGCGACAGCCCGCGCCGCGTGCCGGCCGATCTCGAGGCCTTTCCGAATTTCCGCGACCGGTTGATCAAATCCGGTGCCACGCCGCCCTACAAGCGCCCGCGCAATGTCGGGCCGGTCGCGGTCAAGGATCTGTCATCGCTCGAGCGCGACATCGCCAACATGAAGTCGGCGCTGGCGAAAGCCGGCTATCGCGACGGCTTCATGAACGCCGCCTCGCCAGGCACGATCGCGCTGTTCCAGCCCTCCGATCACTACAAAGACCTCGACATCTATCTCGATGCGGTCGCCGAGGCGATGCGCGCGGAGTACGAGGCGATCGTGAAGGCCGGCATCGTGCTGCAGATCGACAGCCCCGATCTCGGCTTTGGCCGCCATTCAATGTACAAGACCGCATCGGATGCCGAGTTCGTCAAAGCGGCCGAGCGCCATGTCGAGGCCTTGAACCACGCGCTGCGCAACATTCCGGGCAACCGCGTGCGCATGCATATCTGCTGGGGCAACTATGAGGGCCCTCACCACCGCGACATCGCCCTGTCGATGATTCTGCCGGTGCTGCTCAAGGCCAAGCCGCGCACGTTGCTGTTCGAGGCCGCGAACCCGCGTCACGGCCATGAATGGAAAGTGTGGCGCGATACGCGCATCCCCGAGGACTACGTGCTGGCGCCGGGCGTCATCAGCTCGACGACCAACTATGTCGAACATCCCGAGCTGGTCGCCGAGCGCATCGGGAAATTCGTGGCCATCGTCGGCGCCGAACGCGTGATCGCGGGCAGCGATTGCGGCTTCGCCACCTTCGCCGGCTACGGCATCGTCGACCCGGACATCGCCTGGACCAAGCTGCGGTCATTGGTCGAGGGAGCGGAGCTCGCCGGGCGGGCGCTTTAGCCTGAACTTTGCCCCATTTTCGAGCTAAGCAATTGAAAGTGCGGGGATTTTGGCTTTGACGGTAGTCATGCAATTTGTTTGAGGG
>VGDO01000109.1 GCA_016869645.1 Alphaproteobacteria bacterium | reverse complement strand
GCTGATCGCGCTGCGCCACCAGAATGCGAGGCGCGCCGCGACCGCCAATCCCACCCTCGGAACGTCGGGGCGACGTCGGAAGATCACCAAACAATGCCGTGCGCGGCGGCTCGGATGCGGAGGGTTCGATGCTCATGAATCATCGTACCCGCTCCCGCGTCGATTTCTTCACAAGTTCTGAGTGCAAGCTCGAGCCCGAACCTCGCTTCCGGCTCCTCCCAGTCGATCTGGAACAGTTCCTTGAGCCGGTCGAGACGGTAGCGCAGCGTGGACACGTGGATCTGCAGCTCGTCAGCGCAGTTTTGGTAGCGGCGGCCGCCTGACGGGAAAGGCATCGCAGGCGGAACAATCGACATCTCGTCGGCGGCCGCTTCGATCAGCGGCGCTGAACTCATCCAGCCGCGCCCGCAGCCGTCTCCGACTTCGCCGCGATGGTTTCGATCTCGACCTCGACGCCCGCACGGGGAAACCTGTTGACGACCAGAAAGGTCGCCGGCGGATTGTGATTGCCGAGAAAGCGCCCGCGAACACGGAAATAGTCGTCCAGGATGGATTTGCCCGTGACGTAGACCGTGAATTTCACGACGTCGTCGAAGGTCATCCTGGACGCGGCGAGAATGATGCGGATGCGCTCGAAGATCACCTCGACTTGTTCCAGGGTGCCCTCGGGTACCGATCCGTCCGGGCGCGCACCAACCTGTCCGTTGCAGTACAGGATTCTCGCGTTCGGGGGCACTTCCATGGCGTGCGCGGCATTGTTGGAATGCGCGCAAATGCGGTCATTGAGCGTGTAGGCCGTCAGCATCCCCGCATTCCTCCGAAGGACCTAGGCCCGCAACGCCGAGCGACCCGCGTACTTGGCGGCTGCCCCGAGCTGCTCCTCGATCCGGATGAGCTGGTTGTACTTGGCGGTGCGGTCCGAGCGCGCGAGCGAGCCGGTCTTGATCTGTCCGCAATTGGTCGCGACCGCCAGGTCGGCAATGGTCGCATCTTCCGTCTCGCCCGATCGATGCGACATGACGGCGGTGTAGCTGGCGCGGTGCGCCATCGAGACTGCCTCGAGGGTTTCCGACAGCGTGCCGATCTGGTTGACCTTGACCAGGATCGAGTTGGCAACACGCTTGGCGATGCCGTCCGCGAGCCGCGCGGGATTGGTGACAAAGAGGTCGTCGCCGACGAGCTGGACCCGGTCGCCGAGCTCCTCGGTCAGCGCCTTCCAGCCGGCCCAATCGTCCTCGGCCATGCCGTCCTCGATCGAGCGGATCGGGTAGCGCTTGCAGAGCTGGGCATAGAGCTTGACCATCGCGTCGGCGTCGAGCGTCTTGCCCTCGCCCTCCAGGTGGTACTTGCCCTTCTTGAAGAACTCGGTCGAGGCCACGTCGAGCGCCAGCGCCACCTCGTCTCCCGGCTTGTAGCCCGCGGCCTCGATCGCCTTGGTGACGAATTTGAGCGCGTCGTCCGTGCTCTTGAGGTTGGGTGCGAAGCCGCCCTCGTCGCCGACATTGGTCGAATGGCCGGCGTCGGCGAGCTGCTTTCTCAGCGTGTGAAACACCTCGGAGCCCATGCGCACGGCGTCGGCCAGCGTCGCCGCGCCGATCGGCATGATCATGAACTCCTGAAAGTCGATCGGATTGTCGGCATGCGCGCCGCCGTTGACGATGTTCATCATCGGCACCGGCAGCGTGCGCGCATAGGCGCCGCCGACATAGCGGTAGAGCGGCAGCCCGAGGTCGACCGCAGCGGCCTTGGCGACGGCGAGGCTGACGCCGAGGATCGCATTGGCGCCGAGGCGCGACTTCTTGCCCGTGCCGTCGAGCTCGATCATCGCCTGGTCGATCGCGACCTGCTCGGATGCTTCGCGGCCCGACAGCGCATCGAAGATCTCGCCGTTGACCGCCTCGACCGCCTTGCGCACGCCCCGGCCCAGATAGCGCTTCTTGTCGCCGTCGCGCAGCTCGAGCGCTTCGTGGCTGCCGGTCGAGGCACCCGACGGCACGGCGGCGCGGCCGAGCGCGCCGCTTTCCAGCGTGACGTCGACCTCGACGGTCGGATTGCCGCGGCTGTCCAGGATCTCGCGCGCGCGAATGTCGGTGATGGCGGACATGGGATGAATGGCTCCGTATGGCTGGCGCGCAAGCAATAGTCAGCCGTTCCGGGAATTGCAAGCCGCCGGCCGGTGGCCTTAGCGCGCCGGCGCCTTCGTCGCAACGCCGCGGCCGACCGCGATCATGAGCAGTCCCGCAGCCAGGATCAGCCCCGCGCCGATGAACACCTCCGGCCGCGGCACATCTGCCCAGATCGCGAAGCCCAGCACGAAGGCCCACACCAGCGCCGTGTACTCGAAGGGCGCCAGCACCGAGGCCGGCGCGCGGCGCATCGCCTCGAAGAGCGCGAACTGGCCGAGGCCGCCGAACACGCCGCAGCCGAGCATCAGCGCCAGCTCGAACGCGCTGGGTGTGCGCCAGAAGAAAAGAAGCGCCACGGCGGAGCACGCCAGGTGGAAGCTATTGCCGTAGATCATCTGCAGCAGCGCGCTTTCCTTCATCGCAATGCGCCGGATCAGCACGATCGCGAATGCCCAGAGCAGCGTCGCGAACATCGCCAGCAGCACCGGCCATGACAGGCCGAGGCCGACCGGGTTGCACGCAACCACGACGCCGACGAAGCCGAGCAGCACGGCCGCCCAGCGCCAGCCCGTCACCTGCTCGCCCAGCATGGGAATCGCCAGCACGGTCACGAGGATGGGCGCCGCGAAATAGAGCGTGGTCAGCTCGGCGAGCTGAAGGTCGCGCGCGGCGCTGTAATAGCAGACCCAGCCGGCGAAAATGACGAAGCCGCGCAGCATGAGCTGCCGCTTGATCGGCGTGTCGACGGCGCGCATCAGCAACGCGCCGCGGCCGACGGCGACGCAGCCGATGAGGATGACAATGCTGCGGAAGAACAGGATCTGCCAGACCGGCACGGTGGCGACCAGCCATTTGATCGCCGCGTCGTGAAACGAAAAGATGAAATAGGCGAGGATGGTCAGGCCGATGCCGGCCATCATGGGGGATTGCGCCGCCATCGGGAATCAGGCTCATGTTGCGCTTGTCGAAACATGAGGCCGCTGCCGCTTCTCAGATCTTGCTCGCGGGCGCGCAACCGGTGACCACGTCCTCGTGGTTCGCACCAGGGCGAACCGGGCTTCGCCCGAGGCTCACCACGAGGATTATTTGTGCGCCCTCTGCTTGGCGAGCTTGTCGAACGCCATCAGGTTTTCCAGGAGCGCCGGCATGTCCTTGAGACGGACCATGTTGGGGCCGTCGCTCGGCGCGCGGTCCGGGTCCTCGTGCGTCTCCATGAACACGGCGGCGACACCGATCGCGACCGCGGCGCGCGCCAGCACCGGCACGAACTCGCGCTGCCCGCCGGTCGTCGTCCCCTGGCCGCCCGGTTGTTGGACCGAGTGCGTCGCGTCGAACACCACCGGACAGCCCGTCTCGGCCAGGATCGGCAGCGCGCGCATGTCCGAGACCAGCGTGTTGTAGCCGAAGCTGGCGCCGCGCTCGCACACGAGCACGTTGCGGTTGCCCGTGCTCTCGATCTTCTTGACCACGTTCTTCATGTCCCAGGGGGCGAGGAACTGGCCCTTCTTGACGTTGATCGGCCGTCCCGTCTCGCCGGCGGCGATCAGCAGATCGGTCTGCCGGCACAGGAAGGCTGGGATCTGCAGCACATCGACGGCCTCGGCGACCGGCTTGCACTGGTCGGCGGCGTGGACGTCGGTCAGCACGGGACAGCCGTATTTCTCGCGCACCTCGGCGAGGATCGGCAGGCTCTTGTCGAGACCCATGCCGCGCGCGCTGTCGACCGAGGTGCGGTTCGCCTTGTCGAACGAGGTCTTGTAGATGAGCCCGATGCCCAGCTTTCCGGTCAGCTCGACCAGCGCATGGCTCATCTCGAGCGCATGCGCGCGCGATTCGAGCGCACATGGGCCCGCGATCAGCGCCAGCGGTCTATCGTTGGCGATCGCGACATTGCCGACGGTGACGGTGCGCGGTGAGGTCATGACCAGAACCATAGACTACGCGACGCAGTGGGTCGATCCGGCATCACAGGCACGATAGCAACCCATTTTGAAAGCCTCGGGTGGCTACAGTGCCGAAGGAGAGAGGAAGGGGCCCGACGCCCCAAGCTTGGCGAGGGACGTTGGGAGGGTGAGGGGCGTCTCGACTTGTGCTCCATGTTGCGGGAGCTGCGAAATCTTAGACCAGCCGTCCCTGCTCGATCGCTGCCCTGACGAAGGCCGTGAACAGCGGATGCGGCTCGAAGGGGCGCGAGCGCAGCTCGGGGTGGAACTGCACGCCGATGAACCAGGGATGGTCGGGGATCTCGATCATCTCGGGCAGCTCGCCATCGGGCGACATGCCGCAGAAGCTGATGCCGACCTTCTCCAGCCGGTCCTTGTAGTTGATGTTGACCTCGTAGCGGTGGCGATGGCGCTCGCTGATCATGGGCGCGCCGTAGATGTCGCGTACACGCGAGTCCGGCGCCAGCGCGCAGTCGTAGGCGCCGAGGCGCATGGTGCCGCCGAGATCGCCGTTCGCCTTGCGCTTCTCCAGCACGTTGCCACGCATCCATTCCGTCATCAGGCCGACGACGGGCTCGGACGTCGGCCCGAACTCGGTGCTGTTCGCCTCCTTGATGCCGACCAGGTTGCGCGCCGCCTCGATAACCGCCATCTGCATGCCAAAGCAGATGCCGAAATAGGGCACGCGACGCTCGCGCGCGAAGCGCGCGGCCTGGATCTTGCCTTCGGCCCCCCGCTCGCCGAAGCCGCCGGGCACGAGGATGCCGTGCACGCCTTCGAGATGATGCACCGTATCCGGCGCCTCGAAGATCTCGGAATCGAGCCACTTGAGATTGACCCGCACGCGATTGGCGATGCCGCCATGGGTCAACGCCTCGGCCAGCGACTTGTAGGAATCCATCACGCTCATGTATTTGCCGACGACCGCGATGGTCACCTCGCCCTCGGGATGGCGCAGATTGCTGACCACCTCGCGCCAGCGATCGAGATTCGGCTTGGTCTTGCTCTGCAATCCGAAATGCCGCATGACCTCGGTGTCGAAGCCCTGCTCGTGATAGCTGATCGGCACGTGATAGATCGTGTCGACGTCGAGCGCCTGGATCACCGCCTCCTGGCGGATGTTGCAGAACAGGCCGATCTTGCGCCGCGCCTCGGGCGAGATCTCGCGTTCGGTGCGGCACAAGAGGATGTCGGGCTGGATACCGACGCTTTGCAGCTCCTTCACCGAGTGCTGCGTCGGCTTGGTCTTCAGCTCGCCCGCCGACTTGATGTAGGGCACGAGCGTCAGGTGGACGAAGGCCGTGCGCTCGCGGCCAAGCTCGTTGCCGAGCTGGCGGATCGCCTCGAGATAGGGCAGCCCCTCGATGTCGCCGACCGTGCCGCCGATCTCGCACAGCACGAAATCTTCGTCGGCGATGTCGGACTGAATGAATTCCTTGATCGCGTCGGTGACGTGCGGGATGACCTGGATCGTCGCGCCCAGATAGTCGCCGCGCCGCTCCTTGGCGATCACGTCGGAATAGATGCGGCCCGTCGTCGTGCTGTCGCTCTTGCGCGCATTGACGCCGGTGAAGCGCTCATAGTGTCCGAGATCGAGATCGGTCTCCGCGCCGTCGTTGGTAACGTAGACCTCACCGTGCTGGCTCGGACTCATCGTGCCGGGATCGACATTGAGATAGGGATCGAGCTTGCGCAGGCGGACCTTGAATCCGCGTGCTTGAAGCAGCGCGCCCAATGCCGCCGAAGCGAGACCCTTGCCAAGGGAGGACACGACGCCGCCGGTGATGAAGATGAAGCGCGCCATGGACCTACAGTCTATAGCAGGGCCGAAGCGGCCCGGAAGCAAAATGGCGGAAGGCAGATTTTCCGCACCTTCGCGGCGGGTTGGTACGCGCCGGACTGGCATGGCCCGAAAGCGAAAGAGGCGGCCGATTCGCCGCCTCCCCCATGGACACTCCGGCCTGATCGCTCAATTGCGGATCGGCGCCTGCGGCGTCGACGGCTCGGCGGGTGCGGCCGGCGCGCTGGGAGTCCCGGTGGCAGAAGGGGGAGCCCCCGAGGGGGCGGCTGGCGCAGTCGGCGCGCTGGGCGCCACCGGCGCGCTCTGAGTGCGCGTCGCGTCGTCGATGAAGGATTTTGGCGCGCGCTGCTGGTTGGCGGCGATCGCCAGGCCGATGCTGGTCGCGAAAAAGCACGCGGCCAGGATCGCCGTCGTGCGGGTCAGCAGGTTGCCGGCGCCCCGTGCGCTCATGAAGCCGCCGCCGCCGCCGCCGATCCCGAGCGCACCGCCTTCGCTGCGCTGGAGCAGGACGACGCCGACCAGCGCCAGCGCCAGCAGCATGTGAACGACGAGCAGAACCGTGATCATGGCAAACCTCGGTGGGGACCGGCCTTGCCCCTATATGGGGTCAAACCGGGCGCTCTTTTAGCCGGTTCGGCCAACAGGCGCCAGCGGCAACATGGCCACAGCCCGGCGGCACCGCTACTCGGCGCCAGCCGGAACGTCTGCTCGAGGACGATCGATTGGTCGCGGCGTCAGCTGTGCCGGGCTTCAGCCATCGTGCAGAAGGAG
This sequence comes from Alphaproteobacteria bacterium, assembly GCA_016869645.1. Lineage (GTDB taxonomy): Bacteria > Pseudomonadota > Alphaproteobacteria > SHVW01 > SHVW01 > SHVW01. The sequence goes on along the minus strand of VGDO01000109.1, from coordinate 12,693 downwards.
CGGAACGCGTCCTTCAATTGCGGTTTGTCGGCCTCGAAGTTCGCCGGACTGCCAGCAAGCTTGCGATAGCTGTGCAGCAGAATCTTGCCGTCCCGCCCGTAATTGAAATTGACCTCGAATTCCGCGTTCTGTGCGCGGCGCGCCATCAGATCGATCTTCCAGGTCATCACACCCTCGCGTCATCGACCGGATTTTTCGGCAATCCTTGATCAAATCCTAGCGTGAAGCGGAAACCCGTCAAGATTTTCAATGCAAATATGGTGTAAACAGAATGTAAAATGACGAGCCTTCCCAATATTGGCCGGTCACCTCGAGTATTCCCAGTCAGTGTCTTGAGCGAATCCTGCGCGATAGCGCGGCCGCAACGGCGGCGACGCAAACGCTACGCGCATGCGGTCGCAATCGCCCAAAAGCTGTCGGCTTTGAGGCTGGCGCCGCCGACCAGCGCGCCGTTGACGTCGGCTACCGCGAGCAGCTCGCGCGCATTCTCCGGCTTTACCGAGCCCCCATAGAGAAGGCGGAACCGCCCGCCATCCTCGTAGCGCGCCGTCAGGCGCTCACGCAGGAATTTGTGCACCTCGGCGACTTCGGCCGTGGTGGGCGTGCGCCCCGTGCCGATCGCCCACACGGGCTCATAGGCGACGACCGTGTTGGCGGCTTTGGCCTGATCCGGCAGCGACCCGGCGAGCTGGCGGCCGACCACATCGAGTGTCGCGCCGCGGTCTCGCTCGGCCTCGGTCTCGCCGATGCAGATGATGGCGATCAGGCCCGCGCGGTGCGCCGCTTCCGCCTTGGCGCGCACCGTGGCGTCCTTCTCGCCATGATCGGCGCGACGCTCGGAATGACCGACAATGACATAGCGGGCGCCCGCATCCGCCAGCATCTCGGCGCTGACGTCGCCGGTGTGCGCGCCCGAGCTCTTGGCATGGCAGTCCTGACCGCCGACCAGAACGTCCGAGCCGGACACCGTCTCGGCAACGGCGCGGACCAATGTCGCGGGCGGACATAGCAGGAGTTCGGCGAGACCGGCGCCGCCGCCGCGCAGCCGTTCGGCAATCACCTGCGCCAGCGCCAGTCCGTCGGCGCCAAGTCCATTCATCTTCCAATTGCCGGCAATCAGGGGGCGTATTGCCATGACCCAGCTCTCCGTCGTCGGGGGGAGGCGGCCGATCTAGCACGCGGCAGGCCCGCCGTCCACCGTCCAACCCATTGTTCGGCCGTAATATTTCCGTGTTGCCCGGGACCGCCCGGCACACCTATGATGCCGCGCCTTGACGACGGGCGCGATTGCCGGGGCGCCAAGGATTGGACGCAACAGATCGCAGCCCGCAACTCATAGCCGGAAAGATGCTGCAGAACATTCGCCAACACGCCACCTCCTGGGTGGTCAAGATCCTGTTCGGCATCCTGATCGTGAGCTTCGCGATCTGGGGCATTGGCGACATCTTCCGCCAGGCCGCGCAGGACCCCGTGGCGATCAAAGTCGGCGACCAGGAAGTCATGACGGCCGAGGTGGCCAACCAGTTCCGCCGCGAGCTCAGCCGCATGCAGCAAATGATGGGCTCGACCATCACGGCAGAAATGGCGCGCCAGTTCGGCATGCTCGACGAGGTGGTCGATCGCATCGTGACGGGAGCGCTCTACGACCAGGAAGCCAAGCGGCTCGGGACTGCCGTCTCCGACGAGGTGGTGCGAAAAGCCATCCGGCAGGAGCCGGCATTTCAGCGTGGCGGTACGTTCGACCGGTTGCAATACGAGCAGGCGCTGCGCCAGAACAATCTGAGCGAAGAAGGCTACGTCCAGCTCCTGCGCCGCGATCTGTCGCGGGGCTACGTCGTCGGCACGATCGAAACGGGTGTCGTGCCGCCGAAGACCCTGATCGACCGGCTCTATCGCATCCGCCAGGAGCGGCGCGTCGCCGAAAGCCTGACCGTGGCGAACGCTTCCTTCCCCGAGCCGGCCGAGCCGGACGCCCAGGTGCTGGTCGATTTCCACAAGGCCGAGGCCGCGCGCTTTACCGCGCCGGAATACCGCGCCGTCACCTACGCCGTGCTGTCGCCCGACGCACTCGCAGGCGAGATCGCCGTGTCCGAGGATAAGATCAAAGAAGAGTACGACCGCCGGATCGGCGAATTCACCGTCGCGGAAAAGCGCGACGTGCAGCAGATCCTGCTGTCCGACGAGGCCGACGCCAAGCGCGCGCACGAGATGGTGACCCAGGGCAAGGACTTCGCCGAGGTCGCCAAGGAAGTCGCGGGCATGGACCCCTCGGCGACGGAGATCGGCCTGGTGACCCGCGACGAGCTGCCCGAGGAACTGGCCGGGCCGATTTTCGCCTTGCAGCAGGGCGCCGTCAGCCAGCCGGTCAAGTCGGCGCTCGGTTGGCACATCGTGCGCGTCAAGGCCATCAATGCCGGCTCGACCAAGACGCTGGCCGAGCTGCACGATCAGCTCAAGCGCGAGGTCGCGCGCGAGCAAGCGCTCGACCAACTGTTCGAGATTGCCAACAAGGTCGAGGACGAACTGGCCGCCGGGGGGCAGGTCGAGCAGGTCGCCGAGAAATTCGGCTTCAAGGCGCAGAAGATCGCAGCGGTCGACCGAAGCGGCCTCGATCCGGAGGGCAAACGGGTCGAGACCAATGCCGGCACGACCTTCGTTCAAACCGTGTTTCAGACCGCCCAGGGCGAGCAGAGCCCCCTCGTCGAATCGCGCGACGGGGTTTATTTCGTGCTCCGCGTCGATAGCGTGACGCCGGCGACGCTGAAGCCGCTCGACAGCATCCGCGACGAGGTACTGGCCGCGTGGCGCGCCGCCGAGCGCGACAAGGCGGCCAAGGCTAAGGCCACGCAATTCGTCGAGCAGATCAAGGCGGGCGCCACGCTCGAGAAGGTCGCGGCCGAGGCCGAGATACCCATCGTGATCAGCGAGCCGTTCATGCGAAGCAGCAACGTGCTGCCGGGCGGACTGGTCAGCCGCATTTTTCAGATCAAGCCGGGCGAGATCGAGATGGCGGGCGCCGGCGATGGCTACACCATCGCGCGTCTGAAGGAAATCCTCCCGGCCGATCCGGCGACCGATGAGGCGGGCGTCAAGCGGCTCGCCGACCAGGTCAAAGCGCAGACCGCCAACGACGTCGTCGGTGCTTTCAGCACGGCGCTGCGCCGGCGCTATCCGGTCGAGATCAAGCAGTCGGCGCTCGACAGCCTATTCTGAGCAAGCCAGCCCCTGATGATCGTTCAGCCTGACTTCGCCGCGTTCCGCGCGGCCTACGAGGCCGGGCGGCCCCAGGTCGCCTGGACGACGCTGGTCGCCGATCTGGAAACCCCGGTTTCCGCGCTGCTCAAGCTGGCCGAGGGACGGCCAAACAGCTTCCTCTTCGAATCGGTCGAAGGTGGCGAAGTCCGCGGCCGCTACTCCTTCATGGGCCTGAAGCCCGATGCAATCTGGCGTTGCCGGCGAAATCGGGCCGAGATCAATCGCAACGCGCGCATCGACTCCGAGCGCTTCACCGCCGCGCCGAGCGGAGCCTTGGAATCCTTGCGCGCGCTGATCGCGGAGTCGCGCATCGAGCTGCCGAGCCACCTGCCGCCCATGGCGGCCGGCCTGTTCGGCTACATGGCCTACGACATGGTGCGCCTGTCCGAGCGCATCCCCGACGCCAATCCCGACGACCTCGACATTCCCGACGGCATGTTCATCCGGCCGACCGTGGTCGCCGTGTTCGACCGGCTCGAGGACATCGTCACCGTCGTCACGCCGATCCGGCCGCAGCACGGCATGTCGGCCGTGGCGGCCTACGCGCAGGCGTCCGAGCGGCTGGCCGACGTACTGACCGATTTCGAGCGCTCGCTGCCCTATCGTCGCGAAGCGGTCGACATGCAGCGCGACCTCGTGACGCCGACCGCCAACACGACCGAGGCCGAGTACTGCGCGATGGTCGACAAGGCCAAGGAGTACATCGTCGCAGGCGACGCCTTCCAGATCGTGCCATCGCTGCGCTTCGCCGTGCCGTTCAAGCTGCCGCCGCTGTCGCTCTATCGCAGCCTGCGCCGACTCAACCCCTCGCCTTTCCTGTTCTTCCTCGATCTCGGCGGCTTCGCCATCGTCGGCTCGAGCCCGGAGATCCTGGTGCGCGTGCGCGGCGGCCGCGTCACCATCCGGCCGCTGGCCGGCACGCGCCGGCGCGGTGCGACACCCGACGAGGACAAGGCGCTCGCCGCCGAACTGCTGGCCGATCCCAAGGAGCGCGCCGAGCATCTGATGCTGCTCGATCTCGGCCGCAACGATGTCGGCCGCGTCGCCAAGATCGGCAGCGTGCGCGTCGTCGAGCAGTTCGTCGTCGAGCGCTACTCCCACGTGATGCACATCGCAAGCCATGTCGAGGGCGATCTCGATCCCCAGCACGACGCGGTCGACGCGCTGTTCGCCGGCTTCCCGGCCGGCACCGTGTCGGGCGCGCCCAAGGTGCGCGCCATGGAGATCATCGACGAACTGGAGAAGTCGCGGCGCGGCATCTACGCCGGCGCCGTCGGCTATTTCGGCGCGGGCGGCGACATGGATACCTGCATCGCGCTGCGCACCGCGCTGGTCAAGGACGGCACCATGTACGTGCAGGCCGGCGCCGGCGTGGTCGCCGACAGCGATCCGAAATCGGAATACGCCGAGTGCGTCAACAAGGCACGCGCGCTGGTGCGCGCTGCCGAGGAAGCGATCCGGTTCGCCGCAAGGCACGGGTGACCGGCCGGCCGCTGCGCCGGGTCATGCCGCGATGCGATGACGGCTCGGCTGGCGGCTCGCGACGATCTTGTCGATGCGCCGACCGTCGAGGTCGACGACCTCGAAGCGCCAGCCCTTGTAATCCACCGTATCGCCGGCCGCAGGCAGCCGGCCGAATAGCCACAGGATCAAGCCGGCCACGGTGTGAAAATCCCGTTCGTCGGGCAGAGTGAGGTTCAGCCGCTCGGCCAGTTCGTCGGCCGGCATGGCGCCGGACACGAGATACGAGCCGTCCTTGCGCCGCACCATCATCATTTCCGCCGCGCCTTCCTCGGTTCGGAACTCACCGGCGATCGCCTCGAGGATGTCGGCCGACGTGACGACCCCCTCGAAATGGCCGTACTCGTCGTGCACCAGACCGATGTGAACCGGCGACTCCTTCAGCATGTCGATGACGTCGAGCGCGTCCATTGTGTCCGGCACGATGGGCGCTGCGCGAACATGGTCCCTCGGCTTGACCGCGCCGCCCTGCAAGAATGCGTTGAGCAGGTCCTTCGCCTGGACAACGCCGATGACGTTGTCGGGCGAGCCGTCGCAAACCGGGAGCCTGGAATGGCCCGAGGCGACGATCCGCCGCTTGACCTCGTCGAGCCCATCCGCCAGGTCGATGAGGTCGACGTCGGGGCGCGGCGTCATCAGGGCGCGGACCGGGCGATCGCCGAGCCGCATGACTCCGGCGATCATCGCGCGCTCCTCAGGTTCGATCACGCCGGCGCTCTCGGCCTCGGCGACGAGCGTCCTGATCTCCTCCTGCGTCACTTCGCCTTCGCGTGTCGCACGCACGCCGAACAGCCGAAGCAACGTCCGGCTCGAGACGTCGAGCAGCCAGACCACCGGCGTGCACGCCTTGGCTAGGTACGTCATCGACGGCGCAACCAGGCAGGCAACCGCTTCGGGGTGGCGAAGCGCGATCCGCTTCGGCACCAGCTCGCCCGCGATCAACGACAGATAGGTAATGGCCGAAATGACCACGCCGATGCCGAAGAACTCGGCAACGTGCTTCGGCCATCCCTGGCCGGACAAGACCTCGCCCAGCCGCGTGCCCAGGGTCGCGCCGGAAAACGCGCCGGCCACGATGCCGACGAGCGTGATACCGATCTGAACCGTCGACAGGAACCGGCCGGGATCCGAGGCGAGCGCCAGCGCGCGGCGGGCGCCATGGATGCCTTGCTCGACCATCGATTTCAGGCGGCTACGCCGCGACGAGACGACCGCGAGCTCCGACATGGCGAGCAGGCCGTTCAGGCCGATCAGCGTCAGAAGAATGACAATTTCCGTGATCAGCATCGATCTGGTATCGGCGCTCCAGGTTCGTCAGGGGAAAACATGCCGTGCCTGCGCCACGCCTCCGGCCGAGGTGCCCTGGCGGTTCAGGCTTCCCGCGCGTGGCCGACACGCCACAATGATAGAGGGAGCGGGAAACCGACGCCAGACGCTCCGCGCGGCCGCCGCGAACTACGCGATGCGCGCCAATGCCGCCTTCAGCCGCTCCTGCATCTGGACCGCCTCGTCGCGCCGCTCGCGCTGCTCCTCGACGACCTCTTCGGGGGCACGTTTCATGAAATCGGCGTTGCCGAGCTTCTTGTCGATCTTGCCGATTTCGCCCCCGACCTTGTCGAGTTCCTTGCCGAGCCGCTGACGCTCGGCCGCCAGATCGATGACCCCGGCGAGCGGCAGGACCAAGGTCGCCTCGTCGAGCACGGCCTGGGCCGAGCCCTTGGGCACGGCGCCGTCGAGCGCCGCCATCTCGCCGAGCCGCGCCAGGCGCGCGATGACGTCGCGATGACGGGCCAAGCGTTCGAGCGTCTCGGGCGCCGCGTCGCGCAGATGCAGCGTGATCATCGATGCCGCCGGAACATTCATCTCCGAGCGCACGGTGCGCACCGTCGAGATCAGCCGCACGACCCAGTCCATCTCCGCGTCGGCCTCGGCATCGGCCGCGGTGTCGGCCTCGCGCTGGCTCACTTGTGGCCAGCGCTCGACGATGAGCGTGCCCGCCGCGCCATAGCCGAGCTTCTCCCACAGCTCTTCCGTGATAAACGGCATGATCGGATGGAGCAGGCGTAGCGTGAGCTTGAGCACCGCCGCAGTGACCGCCCGCGTCTCGGCCTTGACCGCCTCGTCCGATCCCGTCAGCACCGGTTTGGTGAACTCGAGGTACCAGTCGCAGAACGTGCCCCACACGAACTGGTAGAGGGCGCCCGCCGCCGCGTCGAACTTGTAGGCCTCGAGTGCCGCGTCGACGCGCGCCGCCGTCCGCGTCGCCTCGCCGAGGATCCATCGGTTGACCGTCAACTTCGCGTCGGCCGCATTGTAGTTCGGAGGCAGCACGCAGCCATTCATCTGGCAATAGCGCGAAGCATTCCACAGCTTGGTTGCGAAGTTGCGGTAGCCTTCGAGCCGGCTCTCCGACAGCTTGATGTCGCGCCCCTGGGCCGCCAGCGCCGTCAGGGTGAAACGCAGCGCATCGCAGCCGAACTTGTCGATCAGGTCGAGCGGGTCCATGACATTGCCCTTCGACTTCGACATCTTCTGACCGCGCTCGTCGCGCACCAGCGCGTGGATGTAGACGGTGTGGAAGGGCACCTCCTTCATGAAGTGCAGGCCCATCATCATCATGCGCGCGACCCAGAAGAAGATGATGTCGAAGCCGGTGACCAGCACGTCGGTCGGGTAGTAGCGCTTGACCTCAGGCGTATCGTCGGGCCAGCCGAGCGTCGAGAACGGCCACAGCGCGCTTGAGAACCAAGTGTCGAGGACATCCTCGTCCTGGGCGAGCGCCGTCTTCTTCCCATAGTGCGCCTCGGCCGCGGCGAGCGCCTCGGCCTCCGTCATCTCGACGAAGATCTTACCGTCCGGCCCGTACCAGGCCGGGATCTGGTGTCCCCACCAGAGCTGGCGCGAAATGCTCCAGGGCTGGATGTTGCGCATCCACGCATAATAGGTCGAGGTCCACTGCTCCGGCACGAAGCGCGTCCTGCCCTCTTCGACGGCCTTGATCGCCGGCCCGGCCAGGGTCTTGGCGTCGCAATACCACTGGTCGGTCAGCCACGGCTCGATCGCCACGCCCGAGCGGTCGCCATGCGGCACCATATGGATGTGGTCGTCGACCTTCTCGATCAGCCCCTGCGCCTCCAGATCGGCGACGATGCGCTTGCGCGCCTCGTAGCGGTCGAGGCCACGATAGGCGGCGGGCGCATTTTCATTCACCTTGGCGTCACCATCGAAGATGTTGACCATCTCGAGCTTGTGGCGCCGGCCGACCTCGAAATCGTTGAAGTCGTGGGACGGCGTCATCTTGACCGCGCCGGTGCCTTTTTCGGGATCGCTGTACTCGTCAGCCACGATCGGCAGCTTGCGGCCGACCAGCGGCAGAACGGCGTGCTTGCCGACGAGGTGCGTGTAGCGCGCATCCTCGGGATGCACAGCCACGCCTGTGTCACCCAGCATGGTCTCCGGCCGCGTCGTCGCGACGACGACGAACTGCCCGTCAGCGCCGTCGATCGGGTACTTGATATGCCAGAGCTTGCCCTTGATCTCCTTCTGCTCGACCTCGAGGTCCGAGATCGCCGTGTGCAGACGTGGGTCCCAATTGACGAGCCGCTTGTCCTTGTAGATGAGTTTCTGCTTGTAGAGGTCGACGAACACCTTGCGCACGGCGCGCGACAGGCCCTCGTCCATGGTGAAGCGCTCGCGCCGCCAGTCGCACGACGCACCCAACCGGCGCAGCTGGCGCGTGATGGTGCCGCCGGATTCGGCCTTCCAATCCCAAACCTTCTCGACGAAGGCCTTGCGGCCGAGCTTGTGGCGATTGGTCTGCGCCAACTCAAGCTGGCGCTCGACCACCATCTGGGTTGCAATGCCGGCATGGTCGGTGCCGGGCTGCCACAGCGCGTCGCGGCCCTGCATGCGCCGCCAGCGGATCAGGATGTCCTGCAGCGTGTTGTTGAGCGCGTGGCCCATGTGCAGGCTGCCCGTGACGTTGGGCGGCGGAATGACGATGGTGAAGGGCTTGCCCAGGACACTGCCGCCCACGCCGCCTGGCGGGACGCGGCCGCATTCGAAGGCGCCGGATTTCTCCCACACGCCGTATATGCGGCTCTCGGTTTCGGCCGGGTGGTAGGTCTTGTCGAGCGGGGCAGCGGTGCTGTTGTCGGGCATGACCATGTTCCAACGGATCTCGGGCGCGCGAACGCGCGTGATTTAGGCGGAATGCCTCGCGGATTGCAAGGCAGCGGCTTCCTCGCGCTGCGAGGTGCCCTGCCGGAGCGTCCTGGTCAGCGCCGCGTGGCGCGATTGACCATGCGCTCGATTTCCTCCTGGACCAAGCGCTCGACGAGATCGGACAGATTCTCGTCGAGCCACTCCTTGAGCATGGGACGCATCACTTCGCGCGTCAGCTGCTCCAATGTCTTGGCGCCGTTGCCAATCGGGAGTTCCTGGCTGTCGCCTTCAAGCGCGTGCGACAGCTCGGAAAATGCATTGACCGCTTCGGCCGCCTGCGGCGGCGACACGAGGCCGGCATAGGGTGCGGCCGGCCGAGGCACCGGTTGCGGCGGCATCGGGATCGGTTCCGGTTCGGGCTCCGGAATTGCGGCCGCAGCGGCAGCGGCTGCCGCGGCCGCCGCACGCCGACGCTGCTCGTCGAACAGCGGCTCAGGCTGCGGGATGTCGGTCGGCGGCGGCTCCTCGACCGGCTCCGCGGAAATTTCCGGCGGTGGCTCTTCCTTGGCCTGCGCCAGGTTGACCACCGAACCGTCATCCTCGACCTTTTCCGTGAGTTCGAGGACGTCGTCCTCGGGCGGTGCGGCGGGCGCCGGCTCGGCCGCGGCCGCCGGTTTGGCGGGTTCCTGCTTGGCCTCGGGCTGACCGTCTTCGGAGATGATGCGCCGGATCGACGCAAGGATCTCCTCCATCGACGGTTCTTGAGTTTTCGGATCGCTCATGAGCTCGGGCGCGTCTCGGGGCAGGTCTAACCAGTCATATTAAGCTAGATTTGGCGGCATTTCCACCGGTTTACAACTAGGTCTAGTTGCCATTGATGCTCAGGCCCCACCACTTGTTGCGCACCCGCTTGTAGTACGCCTCGGCGTCATAGGGGTCGACGGGCAGTTCAAGGTCGGCTGCCGTGAACCGGCCGACGGCAGCCATGAGCTGATAGGTCGCGACAAACTCGTCGCGTGCGGCCTGGACCTGGTTGACCTGGGCGGTCAGCAGTTCCTGCTCGGCATCGAGCACGTCGAGCACCGTGCGCGAGCCGACGCTCGCCTCCTGCTGGACGCCGTCGAGGGCAATTTCAGCAGCCGCAATGACCTGGCTGAAGGATTCGAAGCGCGCGCGCGCGGTCTCGTACTGCTCGAAGGCGCGGGTGCCCTGCTCGACCGCCAGTCGGCGCGCCTCGTCGACCTCGTTGCGGCGCTGTCCCAAGGCCTGCTGTGCCGCGCGGTAACGCGACGTGATCGATCCGGCTTCGTAGAGCGGCATGGTCACGCGCGCCGTCAGCGAGCGGGTGTCAGTGCGTTGTGTGCTGACGGTCGCCGACGAATCCTCCGAACGCGTCATGTCGCCAGTCAGGTTGACTTCGGGCAGCAGCTCGCCGCCCACCGTTCGCACGTCCTGGCGCGCAGCCAGCTCGGCATATTCCGCGGCAATCACGTTCGGATTGTTGTTGCCCGACTGTGTCTGCGCGTCTTCGCGCGACTGGGGCAGGCGCTGGACCCGCGGCGGCGGGGTCAGCGTGCCGGGAAACTCGCCCATGACCCGACGGAAGGTGGCGCGACTGATCGCAAGCTGACCTTCCGCGCCGATGCGCGCCGCCGTCGCCTGGGCGAGCCGGGATTCGGCCTGCGCCACGTCGGTGCGCGTAATTTCGCCGACGCGAAAGCGATCCTGGGCCGCTTCGAGCTGGCGCATCAGGCGCTGCTCGTTGTTGATGTTGAGTTCAAGCGTGGCCTCGTCGCGCACGACATCCATATAGGACGTCGCCGCGTCGACCAGGACGCTCTGCTCCGCCGAGGCGAGCCGGGCGCGCTCGGCCAGCACATTGTTCTCCGCGCTGCGCGTCGCAGACATGGTGCGGCCGCCGCGATAAATCGGCTGTGTCACACTGAGCTGCGCGGTGAACGGCTCACGATCGACTGTGGTCGTGGACGTCGTCGAACCGACCCGGCTCTCCGTCTCGGTTTCCTGGATACCCTTGGTTGCCGCAGCCGTGACGCGCGGGCGCCAGTTGGCCAAAGCCTGGGGCACCGCCTCGTCCTGCTGGCGCAGCCGCGCGCGCCGTGCCAGGAGAGTGGGATTGGTGCTATAGGCGGTCGCCAGCGCCTCCACGAAGGTCTGCGCCGACGCGGGCTCAGGCGGCGTCGCAACGATCCCGGCAGCGAAGATGGCGCCCAGCATCATCGACGCCGGCATGCCACCGGCGCGGATAAACATGATCACACCACTCTCCTCATCATGACGTCAGTCGGCGGCCCCCACCTGGCGCAACTCTCGGGCACGCGCCGCAATCAAAAAACGAAACCTGGCTCGCGGGCAAAGCCGGGCAGGCGCGGCGTCGCCGCATCGAAGATGATACGGCTCGAAACGCTGCTTCCTACGCGCGTCATCAGCGTCGCCCGGCCGACCCCGCCTTCGTCCCGCACGACCGCGACCAGCCGGCCGCCATCGACCAGTTGGTCGGTGATCGCGTCGGGCACGAAGTCAACGGCGCCACCCAGCACCACGACATTGTAAGGCGCCTGCCGCGCGTAGCCTTGGGCCGTATCGGCCTGGACCACGGCCGCATTGTCGGCGCCCAACTCACTCAGGATCTGGTTCGCCCGCTTCACCAGCTCGGCATCGGCGTCGATGGCAACGACGCTGCCTGCCAGCTTGGCGATCACCGCCGTTGAATAGCCGCTCGCGCAACCGATATCGAGAACAGCCTCGCTGGGCGTGATGGACGCGACTTGGAGCATCCGGGCCAGCACCACAGGCTCCATCAAGTAGCGACCGCGGCCGAGCGGCAGGTCCTCGTCGACATATGCGATCGACCGAAGCGAGGGCGGAACGAACAGCTCGCGCGGCACGGCAAGCAGAGCATCGATCAGCACCGGGTCGGTCACCCGGTTGGTGCGGATTTGGCCCTCGACCATGTTGAGCCGGGCGGCAGCGAAATCTGTCATGGCATCTTCCGAGCGGAGCGCAGCTGCATTGCGGCAACGGCAGCTGCCAAGATATTGGTAGATGGGCCAGATTGGCAACCGCTACCTGTCGGTGCCAAAGGGCTTAGCGGCTTTCTTGACCGCGCAGGCGCGTGGGCACTATATCAGGCGCCGCCCGAGCGCCGTCCGGCAGTCCATCCCGAGCGGCGCGGCGCCCGGGTTCCAGAGGTCCGGTGGCAGAGTGGCTATGCAGGGGACTGCAAATCCCCGTACGTCGGTTCAATTCCGGCCCGGACCTCCAATGTTCTGCCGTTGCGTCTCCCGACCAGCCCGACTCGGCGGGCGCATGCGCGCTGCCGTCTTGCGGCCCTGCGACGGATTGATCGCCGGAAACGATTGGCGCTGCCCGATCGGTTTGTTATAACCCCTGCCCTTCGACGACGGCAGATTTGCCGCTCTTGCGCGGCGCGCCTATAATTCGACGCTGCTCTGATCCCCGGTAGCTCAGCGGTAGAGCAACCGGCTGTTAACCGGTTGGTCGTCTGTTCGAATCAGACCCGGGGAGCCAGATCTCAGAAAGGCCGCTGGCGGTGACGCCGGCGGCTTTTCGTTTGGCGTCCGCCATCGCTGCGGTAGCCAACAAATCAAAGGGTTGGCGATAGTGGGCAGTCAGTTCGCCGCCCTTCCAGGTGCAGTTCGAAAGTACGAAACCCAGCAAACGCCGCTTTTCCGGCGCTTCCTGCGCAAGGAACAGCCTATGCGCATTTTTCGC
>VGDO01000108.1 GCA_016869645.1 Alphaproteobacteria bacterium | reverse complement strand
CCGCGCGCAAGTGCCGGCGCCGGGCGCACGGCTGACGCGCCGGCAGCCGCCTCTGCGCCGCAGCGTGCAGGCGGCTCCGCTGGCGCGCCCTTGCGTATCTTGCCGTCAGGCCCGCCGTCGGCTCCGCCGGCCGCGGGTGCGGGCGGACCGGGCGGGGCAAGCTCGGGATCGGGTGGCGGCACGGGCTATGCCATCCAGGTGGGCGCCTTTCTGACGGCCGCGCATGCCACACGGCTTTCGGACGATCTACAGAAGCGGGGCCACGATGCGCGCGTCGTGGTCGAAACCGATACCAGCGGCCGCTCATGGCACATCGTACGCGTCGGCCGCTTCACCGACCGCTATTCTGCGGTCGGCGCGGCCAATCGGTTGAAGTCGGCGGAGGGGGTTCCGACCATGGTGGTTACCGAGCTCGGCGCTGGTCCGGCGCTCCGATGACGGCGCGCGTCGGCACTGTCGCCGCGGGACGGCGTCGGGCATGGCGCCTGCTCGGCCTGGGAGCGACCTTGGCTGTGTTCGGCTGCGGTCTCGGCGAGTTCACGGGTCTCGTCAACGAGGTCAATGTCAGCTCCGTGACTTTCGTCGTCTCGCCCAACGCGAACGACAACAGCCCGGTCGCCGTCGACCTGGTCATCGCCTACGACAAGATGCTGCTGGCCGAGCTGGTCAAGCTGCCGGCACGGCAGTGGTTCGAACGGCGCGAGCAATTCCGCCGCGACTATCCCGAGTCGATTCAGATCGAGAGCTGGGAGCTGACACCGGGCCAGACGCTGGCGGCGCGGCCGATCGACACCAGACGCTATACGACGGGCGCGCTCGTGTTCGCCAACTATCTCGGGCCGGGCGAGCATCGCTTGCGCATCGGCAAGGAAAGCACGCTGGTGATCAGCCTCGGTCCGAAAACCTTCACGACGGGCTCCTGAACAATGACGAGAAGCCACGCGCGATCCGCGCAAGCGCCGAGGACTGCTCCATGATCCGTGCCACCGACATACCCGAAGCGATCCAATGGCACGAGGGCATGCTGCTCGCTCCGCAGCACTTCCAGCAACTGGCGCTGCGCAGCGAGACGCTGCTCAACTACCACACGGCGCTCGCGGCGCCCTATCATTGGGGCGTCCGGCGGCTCGCCTTCGATCATCTGCTGCTCGGCAACGGCACGCTGCGCGTGACCGAACTCGAGGCGGTCATGCCCGACGGGCTTCTGGTCACGCATGCACCGGGACCGGGCGGAGAGCTGCAGCTCGACCTGATGCCGTTTGCCGATGCGGCGCGCGCCAACCCGATCACCGTCCATCTTGCCGTCGCGGCGCGGCGCGCGAGCGGACTGCCGTCGGACAGCGAGCTGGCACGCTACGACTCGGTCGAGCGCCCGGAGGTCGCCGACGAGAACGCCCATGACAGCGAAGTGGCGATTCCGAGGCTCAGTCCGCGCCTCGTGCTGGTGCCGACCGCGGCCGGCGAGCCGAAGCCGCCGAACAAATACACGAGCTTTCCGCTCGGCCGGCTCGCCTATCGCGACGAAGTATTCGCGCTGACCGACTTCATACCGCCGACGCTCGCGGTCGAGCTGCGCTCGCCGCTCGGCAAGCTGTGCGGCGACCTCGCGCGGCGCCTGCGCGAGAAGGCGGTATTCCTCGTCGATCAGCTGAGCGCCGCGGTGACGCCGGCGACCCAGGCCACCAGCCAGGAGACGCGGGCCGCGCTGCGCAGCATCATTGCCGGCCTGCCCGAGCTCGAGGCGGTGCTCAACACCGGCTCGACCCATCCGTTCGTCGTCTATCTGTCGCTGATGCGCTTGATCGGCGAGATGGCTGGACTGGGCGGCGGCACGGTGCCGCCGATCTTCAACGCCTACGATCACGACGATCCGCGCGCCGCCTTCACCGACGCCGTGCAGTTCCTGCAGAAGTCGCTCGAGCGCGTCGAGGAGGCTTATCAGCCCGTGCCGTTCACGATCGAGCGCGACCGGTTCAGCCTGGTCATCGATCAGGCCTGGCTTACGCCCACTCTGATCATCGGTGCGCGCGGCACATCGACCCAGGCCGAGGCGGCGGTTGCGGCCTGGATCGAGGAGGCCTTGATCGGCCCCGGGCGGGGCATGATGGCGCTGTTCGAAGCGCGCGTGCGCGGCGCCGAGCGCCGGCGGATCGCGCCGGAAGGTCAGTACGAACTGCTGCCTCATCGCGGCGTCGTGCTGTTCGAGGTGACGCTCGAGCTGGACAGCGTCGCCGCCGGCGAAAAATTGGAGATCTGGAATCCGGCGGCGGCGCAGCCCCAGCAGCGCCCGGCCGAAGTACTTCTCTACGTTCGGATGCGGTGATGGCGCAGCGCGGGGCGATCGCCGATCGGCGTCGTCGGGGTTTCCGACGGGCGATGGTCCTTCCGGTGGCGCCGGCTGCCGCGATTTCGGTCTGCGCGTCCGACGGCCGAGGCTAGCGTCATGCCCGCCATCCTCGAAAACGTCGTCATCTCCCAGCTCATCGACCAGTTCTGGGTGTTCTATTCCGAGGTCATGCGGCTGAAGCGCGTGGTCACCGAGCAGCAGACCGGATCGGCCCTGGCAGCCGTCAACGATGTGACCCAGGCGGCGGCCGCACCGGATGCGGGCAAGGCCGAGGAGGCCAAGCCTGGCGACGGCAGGCCCGAGGCCGGTGTGCGCACGCGCCACGTGTCCATTCTTTCCGCGCCGGACGAACCCATTACACCCGCGCGCATGGTCGCCACGACATTGCAGCGGATGCTCGAGCAGTTCGCCATGACGGCGGCGCGCCAGGGTGGCGAGTACGCGCGCAGCATCCACAATGAGGCGCTCTACGTCATGGCGGCGCTCGCCGACGAGGTGTTCCTCCACGACATCGAGTGGCCGGACAAGCAAGCCTACCGGTCGGTCCTGGTCGAATCGCTGGTGTTCCGGTCCCACGTCGCAGGCGAGCAGGTCTTCACCAATCTCGAGCGCCTGCTCGAGACGCGCGATCCCGTGCAGGCCGAGCTGGCGATCGTCTATCTTCTGGCCTTGGCGCTCGGCTTCCGCGGCAAGTATCGCCGGATCGACGACTATGGGCAGATTGGCATCTACCGGCGCCAGCTCTACCACTTCGTCCTCCATCGTCCGGCCGACATCGAGGCCAGTTCGCTGCGCATCTCTCCTTCGGCCTATGACCACACGCTGCGCGGGGGCGGTGGCTTCCGGCTGAAGCCGTTGCGCCGCTGGGTCATCCGCCTCGCCTGCGTGGTCGGCGTGCTGCTGGTCGCCTCGCACGCCATCTGGGTGATCAACCTGATCGACGTGAAGTTCGCGCTCGACCGGGTGTTTGCCGTGGCCGTCGAGACGGCGCGGTAGGGGCGCCCATGGGCACGTCACCGCTCGTCGCCGCCGTCACGGGCAATCTGTTCTGGCTGTCCGTGCTGGTGATCCTGCTGCTGGTCGTGCTCGGCCTTGCCGGCTACGTCGCGCTCAAGCGGCTCAAGCGACTGCCGGAAGGTGCCGAAGCCTCGGGCGACGCGGTGACCTTGCGGGTGCCGGACCTAGGTGCGCCATTGCGGCTGCGCCGGTCGTTCGTGCATGCGCTCCAGCAGATCGAGACCGGCGTGCCCGGCCGCGACGCGCGCTATCGCATGCCCTGGATTTTCATGCTCGGCGAGTCGGGCGTCGGCAAGTCGGCGCTGCTGGCCGGCTCTGGCCTGCCCAAGCAGATGGAGGAGTTCAGCGACCCGACCGCCGGCTGCACCTGGTGGTTCTTTGCCGGCGGCATCGTCATCGATGTTGCGGGACACTACGTTCTCGATCCACAGGGGCAGGCGGGCGAGCGTGGCTGGCGCAACGTGCTGCGCCAGCTCGTCCAGCATCGTCCGGAGCGTCCGGCGGACGCCATCGTCCTGGCGATCCCGAGCACTGACCTGACGGATCCGTCCAACAGCGAGTCCGGCTACATCGCCGCCAAGGCCGAGCGGCTCTACGCCTCCCTATGGGCCGCCCAGCGCACGCTCGGCATCCGGCTGCCGATCTACATCCTGGTCACGAAATGCAACGCCTTGCCCGGTTTCCAGCCCTTCGCGCAGGCGCTGCCCGATCGCTTGCTCGACGACATGATCGGCTGGTCAAGTCCGTATCCGCTCGACACTGTTTTCTCCGAATCGTGGGTCGATGAAGCAATCGAGACCGTGCACAGCGACCTGCTCCGCTTCCAGCTCGAGCTGTTCGCGGCGCGCGACCGCATCGAGGGCGTCGACGAGGTGTTTCAGCTGCCGCACGACCTGCGGCGCATGTCGGCGCCGTTGGCCCAGTACCTGCGGCTGCTGTTCCGCGAGAGCGCCTATCACGAGACATTCTTCCTGCGTGGCATCTATTTCACGGGTGACGCCGGCGAGGCAGCGGCCGTCATGCCGCCGCGCGCGGTCGTCGCGGTGCCGTCGCCCGTGCCGGCGCTCGTCACCGCCGGCGGCCAGCCGGTCGTCACCGAGCCGGTGCCGCCCTGGTTGCGCCTGCCGCCGATCGAGACGGCGCAGCGGCCGCGTCAGCAGCACGTTTTCCTGCGCCATCTGTTCGAGTTGAAGATCTTCCCCGAAGGCGGCATCGCACGGCCCGCCAAGGGTGTCGCCTTGTCGCAGAACCGTGCGATCCGCGCCACACAGGTCGCGATCGGCGCCACCGCGGCGATTGGCGCCGTCTGGCTCTGGCTCGTGGCCGGCGAGCTGGCGGATTTCCGCCGCTCCGCGATGCCGGTGCTGCAGTCCCTGCCGGAAGACCTGCGGCGCGCGCGGGCGCTCAAAGACGAAGCGGTCAGCGTCGATGCCAAGCTCGCCAGCACGCTGGACGAGCGCATGACGCTCCGGCTGCTGCGCGGCATCAGCCAGCTCAATTTCTCTTGGCAGATCGCCACTCTGCCGAGCTACTGGGTGTCCAATTTCTCGCGCAACATCCGGCGCATGATTGCGCTGAGCTATAGCCGCATCATCATCCAGTCGGTCCATCTGTCGCTCGACCGACAGGTCGACGTCATCATCGGCAATGCCGGCCAGCAAGCGGACAGCACGGCAGCCGCCGCGACCTCGGCTGCGGTCCCCCGCCTGCAGGCCTATGTCGCGCAGCTCGGGGATTACGAGCGCTACGTCGACAAGTACAACAATCTGCGCGAGACCGAGAGCCTGCAGGATCTGGCGGATCTGGTTGCCTATCTCTTCCGCTTCAACGTGCCCGCGGAATTCTTCAGCGCCAGCTACTTCTACAAGCGCGCGCTCGGTGAGACCGAATTCCCGCGCGTGGAGATCAGCGATGACCGCCCGGCGGCAATCGCCAAGTTCCGCGAGGTCGTGCGTCGCGGATTGATCGAAGGCAGCGGCGTCGATCCCGTGTTGGTCCAGACTCGCGACGTGACCGAACGGCTCCGCACGGTTCTGGGACAAGGCCGTCAGGGACGCGGCGCGGACATCGCGAACTTCCACGATCTGGCGCGCTCGCTCACTCTGCTTGAGCGCGCGGTCGCCAGCGATGCGCTGGCATGGCTGCGCGGCGAGTCCCCCGAAACGAGCCCCGCGATGCGCAACCTGCTGGCCGACGTCGCCAGCCTGCGCACGCTCGGACCGGAGGTCGGCGAAGAGCTGACGCGGACGCTGGCAGGACAGTACGCGAGCCGGCGCAGCGAGCTGGCGCAGTTGACGCTGCCGACGCTGGGCCCGCTGTTGCGTCAGGACGGCGGTCGGCTCGCCATCGAGCTTGCCGCACCGGTGCGGCAGCTGCACGAGGAGCTCAGGGTGTGGGGCGAGCTGCCGTTCATGGTCGGCGACATCCGTCCGCGCGACTTGCGCAACATCGGCCGCTTCACCTGGGATGCGCGGGCGCTCGAGAGCGGCATCGGCCTGGCCGAGAGCTACATCCTGTTCGCCACGAACGAGGTGCCGCGCTTCCCGGCACCCATGCAGGACGTGGTACGCAATCTGACGCTTGAACGGCTGCGCCTGGCGATGCTCGACCGTGTCTCCCAGGCGCAGGTTCCGCTCGGCGGCACGGGCAGCCGGCTTCGTTCCGACGACGAGCTGCGTCAGGAGATTGCGGCGTTCCGCGACGCGGCGCCCGTGATCCAGCGGATGCTGCAGTATTTCGACCAGCTGCAGCTCGCCCAGGGCTACGAGCTGCTCGCCGAGGTCGCGGTCAATCATGCGGTCACCATGCTGGCCCAGGCCGACAGTCTGCTGAACGCCGAGCAGCTCTATCTGCCGCAAGGCGGCGGCTTCGCATGGTGGACGGGCAGCAAGCCGGCGGCGCCCGAAGCCTTCGGTGTCGCGAGCTCCATCGACCTGCCGCGCTATCTCGGTGCCCAGCGCCAGCGCATCGCCGGCATTGCCCGCGAGCTGGCCGAGCCGTTGGCCAACTTTCTGACCGGCACGACGGCGCGCGGACGCGGCGCCGGCCCGCTGGCTGCCAAATGGGATGCGATCGTGACGGTATTGGCCGACTACGATGCCAATCGTCCCAACAACAGCCTGGCGCTGCTTGAGAAGTTCATCGCGACCGAGATGGACGAGATCGACCTGACGAGCTGCACGGCCAAGCTGGGACCGCGCGTCGGGGTGCGCAGCACCGATTTCTTCGCGCTGCGCCACGCCCAGCTGCGCCAGGGCATGCTCGAGCAATGCCGCATTCTGATGGATCGCACGGGCAGCCGCGCCTATGGCGAGCTGGCTGGCGCCTTCAACCGGAACCTGGCTGGCCGCTTCCCCTTCGTCGAGACCGGGGCGCAGCGTGTCGGCGACGCCGACATCGCCCAGGTACGCCAGTTCTTCCAGCTCTACGACGAACGCGCCAAGGCGGTGCGTGAATCGCTGGGTCCCCGTCCGCAGGGCAGCACGGCGAGCCCCGCTCACGATTTCTTCGATCGCATGGACGGCGTGCGCACTTTCTTCGCGGGCCTGCTCGGCCCCGAGGGACCGGGTCGGAGCTTCGTCCTCGACGTCGATTTCAGAGTCAACCAGGGCGCCGAGATCGGCGGGCGCGACATCATCGAATGGCAGATGGAGATCGGCGACCAGCGCATCGCGCTTGGCGGCGGCAAGAAGACCATCACCTGGCTCCACGGCCAGCCGATCGTTCTGGCCATGCGCTGGGCGCGCAACGGACCCTCGGCGCCGATCTCCGACGATGCGCAGCCCGCTTTGCGCGTCGACGATCGCACGGCGCTGTTCGTCTACGAAGGCCCGTGGGCTCTGATCGACATGATGACGCGCCAGGCGCTGCCGCCGGGCGAGGCGGCAACCCTCGCCGACAATCGGCCGCATACGCTCAAGCTCGTCGTGCCAACCCAGGCCAATCCCGGTACGGTGGCACGTCCCGGCCTGAGGCTTGCGTCGCGGGTCTATGTCCGGGTCGCCGTCAAGACCCTGGCGCGCGGCGAGGGCAAGCCGGATGTCGAAACGGCACTGACGCTTCCGCAATTCCCCGCACGCGCCCCAGACTTGCGCTAGAACTGACCTGCGCTGGAACTGGCTGCGCTAGGAATATCCATGATTGACCTCGACGCCATTCTCAAGCCGATCTCCGACGCACACCCGACGGGTGACGATCTGCGCTACGAGGGCACCTACGATCGCATCCGCGAGGCGCGGCGCGAGGACGATGCCTCGCTGCCGGCCGGCGTGTGGCAGACCAAGCTCAAGAAGGCCGATTGGGCCGAGGTTCGGCGCGCCTCGATCGAGGCGCTCACCGCCAAATCGAAGGATCTCCAGATCGCCGCCTGGCATGCCGAGGCGCTGGTCAATCTTGAAGGCTATGCCGGTATCGCCGACGGGCTGATGGTCTGCGACGCGCTGTGCCGGACCTTCTGGGACAAGCTCTACCCGCGCATCGAGGGCGACGATCTCGAGGCTCGCGTCCTGCCGATGGCGTGGCTCAACGACAAGCTGATCGTCGAGCTGCAGAAGGTGCCGCTCACGCAGCCAGGCCAGAACCAGCCGCAGGTTTACAGCTGGTCGAGCTGGGAGCATGCGCTCAGGCTCGACCAGTTGGCCAATCGCGATCGCAAGGCATTCGAGAAAGCCGAGGCGGAAGGCGAGGTGACGCGCGTGCGTTTCATGGCCGCCGCTTCGCAGACCGCGGACGCTTTCTATGGCGCGATGGCGAGCGACATCGCCAAGGCGCTGTCGCAGGCCGAAGAGTTGACCCTGACGCTCGACGAGAAATGCGGCCGGCAGGCGCCGAGCCTCAGCCGTCTCGCCAACTACCTCGTCGCGGTGCACGAGCTCATCGCGAGCTTCCTGCGCGAGCGCGGCGCGGTGGCGCCGACGCTCGGCCAGCCGCCGGCGGTGGTCGAGTTGGGCGCGCTGGCGGCAAGTGCGCCGGGTGGCGCCGGCGAGGGGGGAACGGCGGTGGCAGTCAGCGCGAGCGGACCGATCCGCTCGCGCGAGGATGCCTACCAGCGCATGCGCGAGGCAGCGGAATATCTGCTGCGCACCGAGCCGCACAGCCCGACACCATACCTGGTTCGCCGGGCGGTGAGCTGGGGCTCGATGCCGCTCGCCGATCTGCTGCGCGAGATCGTGCGCGACGAGAATGATCTCGCCCAACTCTACCGTCTGCTCGGCATGAACGCGCCAACCAAGGCGAAATAGACGCGGAGCGAAGCCCTGGAGGCGCCGTGCCGGCCTGTGCACCAGATTTAGCTGCGGTCAATTTCTCCTGCGCAATATTTAGCAATATCTTAAGTCTTCCAGGCTGCTGAACAATGATATCGCAGATTCCATATAAGAAGAACTTGCCAAGCGCTTGAATCGTGGGTTATTTTTGCCATAGTCCACAGGCTGGCCGTGATCGATTCCGTTTGCCGGCCGGACCTGGAGCAAGGATTCGCACGGGGTCCCATGGTCCCGCATGGTGGCGGGCGCCAGGGCGCGAGGAGGGGGTAAATGACCGAGAGCACGCAACATAAGCTGGACCGCGTTCGCCCGCCACGCGTCCAGATCACCTACGATGTCGAGATCGGCAACGCGATCGAGAAGAAGGAACTGCCCTTCATCGTCGGCATCATGGCCGACCTGTCGGGCAAGCCCGAGAAGGCGCTGCCCAAGGTCAAGGACCGCAAGTTCGTCGAGATCGACCGCGACAACTTCAACGACGTGCTCGCCGCCATCCGTCCGCGCCTTGCCTTTCAGGTCAACAACGCGCTGGCCGGTGACGGCTCGAAGCTCAACTGCGAGCTCAAGTTCTCCAACATGGAGGACTTCGACGCGGTCAACGTGCTGAAGCAGATCGAGCCGATGCGCAAGCTCTACGAGGCGCGGCAGAAGCTGAGCGACCTGCTGACCAAGCTCGACGGCAATGACGAGCTCGATCAGCTGCTGTCGGGCGTCATCGCCAGCACCGACAACCAGAAGAAGCTCAAGGACGACTTGGGCGCCGGGGCCGACAAGCCCGCCGAAGACAAGCCGGCTGGCTGAGCCCGGAGGAGATGAACCATGTCTGACGAAAAGCAAGCTGAGGGCGCGGCTGGCGCCGCTGAGAATGCGACCCTGCTCGACCAGATCCTGGTCGGCGGCAAGATGGTGCGCGACGAATCGCAGCGACCCTATGCGCGCGATCTGATCGGCGAATTCGTCAATCAGGTGATCGGCGAAGGCCAGGCGGTATCCGGCGACGTGGTCGCCGCGATCAATGCCCGGATCGCCGCGATCGACGAGCTGATCTCCGCGCAGCTCAACGAGGTCATGCACAACGAGGCGTTCCAGGCGCTCGAGGCGTCGTGGCGCGGCCTCAATTATCTCGTGATGAACACGGAGACCAGCACGCGGCTCAAGCTGCGGCTGCTCAACATCACCAAGAAGGAGCTGCTGACCGATCTGGAGAAGGCCGTCGAGTTCGACCAGAGCGCGCTTTTCAAAAAGGTCTACGAAGAGGAATACGGCACCTTCGGCGGCCATCCCTACAGCCTGCTGATCGGCGACTACTTCTTCGGCCGCCATCCCCAGGACATGGCCCTGCTCGAGAAGCTCTCCAACGTGGCGGCGGCGGCCCATGCGCCGTTCATCGCGGCGTCCGCGCCGGCGCTGTTCGACATGGGCGGCTTCGGCGAATTGGGCGTTCCGCGCGACCTCGCCAAGATCTTCGAGAGCCTCGAGATGATCAAGTGGCGCTCGTTCCGCGAATCGGAAGATTCGCGCTACGTCACGCTGGTCATGCCGCGGGCGCTGCTGCGCCTGCCCTATGGTCCGAAGACGGTCCCGGTCGAAGGCCTCAATTTCGTCGAGGACGTCGACGGTACCGATCACTCCAAGTACCTGTGGGGCAACGCCGCCTATGCGCTCGGCGTGCGCATCACCGAGGCCTTCGCCAAGTACGGCTGGTGCGCGGCGATCCGCGGCGTCGAGGGCGGTGGCGCGGTGCGCGGCCTGCCGACCCACACCTTCAAGACCGACGAGGGCGACATCGCGCTGAAGTGCCCGACCGAGATCGCGATCACGGACCGGCGCGAGAAGGAGCTGAACGACCTCGGTTTCATCTCGCTGGTGCACTGCAAGGGCACCGACTACGCCGCCTTCTTCGGCGGCCAGACCACCAACAAGCCCAAGCTCTACAACACCAACCAGGCCAATGCGAACAGTCGCATCTCGGCCATGCTGCCCTATATTCTCGCTGCCTCGCGCTTTGCCCACTACATCAAGGTGATCATGCGCGACAAGATCGGCAGCTTCATGACCCGAGGCAATGTCGAGAAGTATCTCAATACCTGGATTGCCGACTACGTGCTGCTGAGCGACGACGCCACCCAGCAGGAGAAGGCGAAGTTCCCGCTCCGCGAGGCGCGGGTCGACGTGACCGAGGTGCCGGGCAAGCCTGGCGCCTATCGCGCAACCGTGTTCCTCAGGCCGCACTTCCAGCTCGAAGAATTGACCGCTTCGATCCGGCTTGTGGCAGAATTGCCGCCGCCGGCCGCCTGATCGGTGGCATAGCGCTGAGGCTCCACGCCGCGGGGAAATGATTCAAGGGGGAGATTGAGTATGGCCGACGCAATTGTGCTCGAGATCAGCGGCATCGAGGGTGAGTGCAAGCTCGAGGGCTACGACAAGAAGATCACGCTGTCCTCGTTCAGCCATGGTCTGCAGCAGCCGATGACCATGGACCCTTCGAACCAGGAGCGCACGACCGGGCGCGTCAACTGCCAGGACTTCGCGTTTTCCAAGCAGATGGACGCCGCGACGATCCATCTGCTCAATGCGATCAATACCGCCAAGAACCTGCAGACCACCAAGGTCTACATCCTCAAGGCGACGGGCGAAGAGGCCGAAGGCCAGAAGCTGGTGCTGACCATCGAAATGGAAAACACGATGATCTCCAGCTACAGCCTGAGCGGCGGCGGCGGCGTGCCGATGGAATCGATCACGTTCAACTTCACCAAGATCAGTTGGAACTACACGCCGCAGACCGAGACCGGCGCGCTCGGCGGCAACATCCCGACCAACTGGAACCTGGCGAAGGGCAAGAAGGACTAGTTTTCGCGGAGGATGCGACGCGGGGTTCGCGTTCGGCGGCTCCGCGCGCACCCGGGCCGCGATCCAGCGAGGAATAGCACGACGTGCCCGAGCTCAAGCCGATCAAGGGCGCTCGGGCCTTGCTCTTCGAGCGCCTCATCGATCTCGACCCGTCCTCGACATCGGAGTTGCGGCCGTTTCGCACGCTCAGCCCGCGCGACCTGCGCGGCTCGGTGCGGCGCGAGCTGGCGCGCCTGCTCGACACGCGGCGCCACGTATCGGCGCGCGTCGTCGACACACGCGAGCAGCTCAGCGTGCTCGACTACGGCATTCCGGACATTTCCGACCTGCTGCCGCGCAGCCTGACCGATCGTCAGCTCATGGCGGCGGTCATCCGCCAGGCGGTCCAGGCGTTCGAACCGAGGCTCGGCCAAGTGCAGGTCAGCGTCGATCCCGACGACAAGGATCCGCGCACGGTCGTGGTGCGCATCGAGGGCAATTTGCGCTACGGCTCGGTCGTCGAGGCGGTATCGTTCCCGGTGGCGCTCCGCGTCCGGCAGATGGAGACTGAAGGCCATGGCGCTGGCGCCTGATCAGGATCTGCTCGACTTCTACCAGCGCGAACTCACCTATCTGCGCAAGATGGGCGCGGTCTATGCCGAGCGCTACCCCAAGGTCGCGCGCCGGCTCGAGCTGGGCCCCGATCAGAGCGCCGATCCCAACGTCGAGCGCCTGATCGAATCCTTCGCCTTCCTCACGGCACGCATCCAGCGGAACTTCGAAGCCGATTTCCCGGAGATCACCGGCGGCCTGCTCGGCCTGCTCTATCCGCAATACATGGCGCCGATCCCCTCGATGGCGATCGCGCGCTTCGACGTCGATCCCAAGCAGGTCAAGCTGACCTCGGGCTATCGCGTCAACGCCGGCACGCCGATGTTCGCCACGACGGCCGGCGGCAACGTCTGCCGCTTCCGGACCTGCTACCCCGTGACGCTCTGGCCGGTCAGCGTCGAGAGCGCCGGTTTCGAATCGACCGTCGCCTACGATTTCCTCGATGGTTCGAACGTATCGGCGGTGCTCTGCCTGCGCCTGCGCGCCCATGGCGCGAACTTCCGCGATCTCGAGCTCGACCGGCTGCGCTTTCACATCGAGGCCAATGCGCTGGTCGCCAACGGCCTCTATGCGCAGTTGTTCTCTTTTCTATCCGGTGTCGCGCTCATCACGGGTCCCGGCAAGCGGCCGACGCGCCTGCCGGCGTCGGTCGTCACGCCGGTCGGCTTCGGCGACGACGAGGCCGTGCTGTCCTATCCGCTCCATGCGCAGCCGGCCTACCGGCTGGTCCAGGAGTTCTTCCATTTTCCGGACAAGTTTCTGTTCTTCGAAGTCGCCGAGCTCAACCGCGCCGATGCCGACGATACGCTCGATATCCTGTTCCTTTTCGACCGCCAGCCGCGCGAGCGGCTTGCGGTCGACCGCTCGACCTTCTCGCTGGGCGCGACACCGATCGTCAACCTGTTCGCCAAGACATCGGAGCCGCTGCGCCTCACTCAGCGGGCGACCGAGTACAAGCTGGTCCCCGATCTTCGGCGTGAGCGCGCATGCGAGATCCACACCGTGCACAGTGTCTCGGCGTCCTCCGATGCCAGCGATCCGAGCCGCCTGCTGACGCCGTTCTTCGCCTTTGACCATGCGAGCGATCAGCACGCGACCGGCTGCTATTGGTATGCGCGCCGGCAGCCAAGCGAACATGCCGACATGGCCGGCACCGACATCTGGCTGAGCTTCCTCGACCTCGGCCTCAACCGCGCCGTGCCTGCCATGCAGACCGTGTTTGCGCACACCACCTGCACCAACCGCAGTCTTGCCGAGCAGATTCCGGCGGGGACTCCGCTCGAGGTCGAAGAGGCCGCACCCGTCACGCGCACGATCTGTGTCACCAAGCCGACGCCGCAGACCAGCCCGCCCATGGGCGGCGACACGCTGTGGCGCCTCGTCTCGCATCTCTCGCTCAATCACCTGTCGCTGAGCGGCGGATCACAGAGTCTGGCCGCGCTGCGCGAGATCCTTCGGCTGCATGCGGTCGAGGGTGATGCGGTCGCCGAACAGCAGATCGCGGGTCTCAGCCGGCTGACCTGCACCCCGACCGTGCGGCGCATCGGCCGCGATGCCTGGCGCGGCTTCTGCCGCGGCATGGCGATCACGCTGGAGATCGACGAACGCAAATTCGTCGGCAGCAATCCGTTCCTGCTCGCCGCCGTGCTCAATCGTTTCTTCGGCCTCTACACCTCGATCAACTCCTATACCGAACTGACCGTGGTCGGCACTCAACCCAACGGAATACGCAAGTCATGGCCGCCGATGGCGGGCGATCGGCCCCTCCTCTAGACCAGCTGCTCTACGCCGAGCCCTACCGCTTCGATTTCTATCAGGCGGTGGCGCTGCTCGAGTACGCGCGTCCCGAGGCGGCCAGGGTCGGCGAGACGGCCGAGCCGCTGCGCGAGGCGGTCTGGTTCCGCGGTCGGGTATCCGCCGCGTTTCCGGCGAGCGAAATCCACGCCATCGAGCGCCCCGCGCGGCCCGACCAGCCGACCCAGCTGACCGTCAATTTCATGAACCTGGTCGGCGCGCTCGGACCTCTGCCGGCGCCCGTCACCGAGATCGTCCAGGAACGAGTTCGCCAGCGCGACACGGCTTTCATGTCGTTCCTCGACATGTTCGTGCATCGCCTGGTGTCGCTGATGTACCGGGCGCGCAAGGTGAACCGGTTCTGGATCGGCGCCCGATCGCCGGCCGACAATCCTTTCGCGCGCTACCTCTACGCCCTGATCGGTCTCGGCACCGACGGTCTGAAGGGCCGCATGGACGTCGCGGATCGCTCGCTGCTGCGTTTCGCCGGCCTGCTCGCCCGCACGCCGCGCACCCAGGCCGGACTGGCGCGCATGATCAACCACATGTTCCGCGTGCAGGCCCGCGTCGCGCCGTTCCGCGGGCGCTGGCACGCCCTCGGTATCGGACAGCAGACCGCGCTCGGCCGGCCCGGCATGGGACGCAACAACGAACTCGGCGGCAGCGCCGTGCTCGGCTCGAAGGTGTGGGACCAGACCAGCCGCTTCCAGCTGCGCCTCGGCCCGCTGTCGCTCAAGCAGTTTCATGCGATGCTGCCGCCCGGCCCGTTCTACCGCCCGCTGTGCGACGCCGTCCGCTTTTATGGCGGCGACGAGTACGAGCCCGATATCCGGCTCGACCTGCGGCCAAGCGAGGTGCCGCAGAGCCGGCTGAGCAGCAAGAGTGGGCCGCTGCTCGGCTGGACCAGCTGGCTCCGCACCAAGCCCTATGAGCTGCGCGAGGCGACCGTACGCCTGTCGTCGCGGCGGCTGGGCGCGCATCAGGGGTCGGCCGATGCCCGTGGCGGAGTCCATTAGACCCACTAGATCTAAGAGTTAGTTGGCCGCGCGCCCCCTAAACGTGGTAGTTTAGCCGCCTTATCGATCGGCTGCGTCCAGTGGGGTCAGGCGTCATGGGTCTTGAGACCAGGACGCTCATCGGCAAGCTCAATCAAACCTGTCGCAAGGCGCTCGAGGGCGCGGCCGAGCTGTGCGTCGGGCAGAGCCATTTCAACGTCGAGGTCGAGCATCTGCTGATCAAGCTGCTCGACGTCGCCGACAGCGACATGGCGCGCATCCTGCGCCAGTACGACATCGACGCCGACGGGCTCAGACGCGACCTGATGGCGGCGCTCGACCGCATGAAGCGCGGCAATACGCGCACGCCGGCGCTGTCGCCCCATATCCTGACGCTGCTGCAGGAGGCCTGGGTGATCGCCTCGCTCGAAATGGGCGATCAGGCGGTGCGCTCGGGGACGATCGTGGCGGCGCTCGCCGGCCTGGAGAGTTTGCGCGGGCTCGTGCTCGAATCCTGTCCGACGCTGCTGCGCGTGCCGCGCGACCGCCTGCGCCAGGACATGCCCGAGCTGCGCCACGGCTCGGCCGACGACGCGGGGCCGGCCGCGCGGCCGTTGGCGCCGGCGCCGGCTGGCGCGCCGTCGCGGCCGGGCCAGCCTTCGAAGACGCCCAATCTCGATCAGTACACGATCGATCTCTCCGCCGAGGCGCGCGCCGGCAAGATCGATCCGATCCAGGGGCGCGACGCCGAGATCCGCCAGATCGTCGATATCCTGACGCGGCGCCGGCAGAACAACCCGATCCTCACCGGCGAGGCGGGCGTCGGCAAGACGGCGGTGGTCGAGGGCTTCGCCTTGCGCGTTGCGCGCGGCGACGTGCCGCCTGGCCTGCGCGAGGTGTCGGTGCGCACGCTCGATCTCGGCCTGCTGCAGGCCGGCGCCGGCATCAAGGGCGAATTCGAGAACCGGCTGAAGTCGGTGATCGCCGAGGTCAAGGCTTCGCCCAAGCCGATCATCCTGTTCATCGACGAGGCGCACACGATGATCGGGGCAGGCGGCCAAGCCGGCCAGAACGACGCGGCGAATCTCTTGAAGCCGGCGCTGGCGCGCGGCGAGCTGCGCACCATCGCGGCAACCACCTGGGCCGAGTACAAGAAGTATTTCGAGAAAGACCCGGCGCTGGCACGGCGCTTCCAGGTGATCAAGGTCGACGAGCCGGACGAGCCGGCCGCCGCTCTCATGCTGCGCGGCATCGTGCAGCGCCTCGAGGCGCATCATGGCGTGCGCATCCTCGACGAGGCGGTCGCCGAGGCCGTGCGCCTGTCGCATCGCTACATCACAGGGCGTCAACTGCCGGACAAGGCGATCGGCGTGCTCGACACGGCCGCGGCGCGCGTCGCGGTCGGCCAGAACGCGACGCCGCCGGCGCTCGAGGACGCCCAACGCCGTGCCGGCGCGATCGAGCAGTCGATCGCGATCCTCAGGCGCGACGCGACGGTCGGTCGCGACGCGCCGGGCCGCATTGCCGAGCTCGAGACGGAGCTGGTGGCGGCGCAGGAAAGCGCGCGCAGGCTGGAAGTGCGCTGGAGATCGGAGAGCGAGCTGGTGACGCAGATCCGCGCGTGCTGGCAGAAGCTCGAGGTGGGCGCCGACGCGACTGCGCGCGCCGAGATGGGACGGCTCGAGGGCGAACTCGCGAAGATCCAGGGCGAAGCGCCGATGGTCGCGGTCTGCGTCGACGCGCGCGCGGTCGCCGACGTCGTGTCGGCCTGGACCGGGATTCCCGTCGGCCGCATGCTGCGCGACGAGATCGCAACCGTGCTATCGCTCGAGGAGCGCATGGCCGAGCGCATCGTCGGCCAGCCCCAGGCGCTCGATGCGGTCGCCAAGCGCATCCGCACCTATCGCGCCAACCTCGATCAGCGCGACAAGCCGGTCGGTGTGTTCCTGCTGGTCGGGCCAAGCGGTGTCGGCAAGACCGAGACGGCTTTGACGCTGGCCGAGCTGCTCTACGGCGGCGAGCGCAACCTCATCACCATCAACATGTCGGAGTACCAGGAGGCGCACACGGTGTCCGGCCTCAAGGGTGCGCCGCCCGGTTATGTCGGCTACGGCACTGGCGGCGTGCTGACCGAGGCGGTGCGCCACAGTCCCTACAGCGTCGTCCTGCTCGACGAGGTCGAGAAGGCGCATCCCGATGTGATGGACCTTTTCTACCAGGTGTTCGACAAGGGCCGCCTCGAGGATGGCGAGGGCATCGAGGTCGATTTCCGCAACACCCTCATCATGCTCGCCTCCAACCTTGGCACCGAGCGCATCATGGCGGCATGCCAGTCCGGCGGGCAGGGGGGCGGGCGGCCGCGTCCCGATGCGGCGCAGCTTGCCGAGGCGATCCGACCCGATCTGCTGCAGCGCTTCAAGCCGGCCTTTCTCGGCCGGTTGATCGTCGTGCCGTACTATCCGCTCGGCGACGCCGAGATCGACGCCATCGTGCGTCTCAAGCTCGCCAAGGTGGCGCAGCGCTTCCGCGACAGCCACCGCGCCACGCTGAGCTATGACGACGCGCTGATCGCCGCCATCCGGGCGCGCTGCACCGAGGTCGACAGCGGCGCGCGCAACGTCGACCACATCCTCACCCAGTCGCTGCTTCCCGGACTCTCCGAGGGCGTGCTGCAGCGCATGGCGCGCGGCGAGACCTTCGCGTCCGTCAGGGTCGGGCTCGGCGTCGACGGCGGCTTCACCTACTCCTTCGCCGACGGCACCGCCGCCGCTGCCGGCTAAGCGAGCCCGCGCGCACGATCATGGCGACGCAAGGCGGCAGCGGCAAAACTCCGGAACAGGAAGCAGCCGAGAAGCTCGAGGAGCTGCTGGGCAAACGCAAGCCCGGCTCGGGCCAGGGCAGCGGCTCGAGCGGAAGCTCCGGAAGCGCATCGAGCGGCAACCCGAGCGCGGGCCAGAGCGGAGCATCATCGGGCAGTTCGCCATCCGGGGGCTCGTCCACAGGCGGCGCGAGCGGCGGCGGACAATCGGGTGGCGCGAGCAGCGGCTCGGGTAGCGGCGCCGGTGGCGGAGGCGGAAGCGGCGGTTCCGGCGGCGGAGCCGGTGCGGGTGGCGAGGAGGCCGGCAAAGCTGCGGAGGGACTGACCGAGGGGGTCGGCAAGGACATGCCCAAGGCGCCGGAAGCGCCAAAGGAAGGTGCTCCCCGACCGCCCGGTGACGGCGCCGCACAAGCGCCGGGGCGACAGGACGCGGCGACGCGTGGCGGCGGTGTTGGGGATGGCGGTGCGCGGCCGGCCGGCGACACAGGTCGCGCGGGTCCAGGAGGATCCGACGCGGCCGCCGGCGCACGACCGGGCGGTGCAGGGCCCGGTCGTGCGGATGCTGGCGGCGCGAGTTCGGGCGCAGCAGGTCCCGGCGGTGCGAGTCCTGGCGGCGCTGGTCCGGCGAGCGCAAGTCCCGGGGGTGCAGGTCCCGCTGGCCGAGAACCTGGCGGTGCGAGTTCTGGCGGTGGCGCAGGTGCCGGCGGTGCGAGCGCTGCCAGTCCAGGCGCTGCGGGTCCAGGTGCCGGCGGTGCCGGCGGTGCGGGCGCTGCTGGTGCAGGAGCCGCTGGTGCAGGTGCTGGTGGCACAGGTTCCAAAGGTGCCGGTGCGGCCGAGACGAAGCCGGGAGGCGAGAAAGCGGCCGGCGCCCAGACTGCGGACGCCAAGCCCGGCGACGCGAAGCCCGGTGAAATCAAGCCAGGTGAAGCCAAGCCAGGTGAAACCAAGGCCGGTGATCCAAAATCGGGCGATGCGCAGTCTGGCGATGCGAAGGCAGCCGACGCGAAGGGCGGCGATGCCAAGGCCGGAGACGCAAAGGCCGGCGAAGCCAAGACCGCGGATGCGAAGGCAGGCGACGCAAAAGCAGGCGAGGCCAAACCAGGCGACGCCAAGGCCGGTGACGCGAAAGCTCCCGATGCAAAGGCTGGCGACGCGAAGCCGGCTGATGCGAAGACCGCAGACGCCAAGCCAGGCGACGCGAAAGCAGGCGGCGCCAAGGCTGGTGAAGGCAAGGCAGCCGATGCGAAGGCGGCCGATGCGAAGGCGGCCGATGCGAAGGCAGGCGAAGCAAAAGCTGTCGATGCCAAACCCGGCGACGCCAAGTCCGGTGACGCGAAAGCTGCCGACACGAAGCCAGCCGATGCCAGGGCCGCCGATGAGAAAGCGGGTGACGCCAAGGCAGGGTCAGCGAAACCGGGAGAAGCAAAGCCGGCGGAGCCCAAGCCGGGCGAACCCAAGCCGGCCGAATCCAAAGCAGGCGAACCGAAGCCAGGACAGCCGAAGCCCGCCGAGGCGAAGCCTGCGGCCACCAAGCCCGGCGCGGCGAAACCGGCCGAAGCCAAACCGGGCGATGCCAAAGCGGCTGACACAAAGGCTGGCGCTGCCCCAGCAGGCGGGCCGAAGCCTGCAGCTTCTGGCGATGCGACGGCGAAACCGGGCGCGCAGCAAGCCGGCGCGAAACCAGCGACAGGCGGGCCGGCAACAGGTGGTCCGCCTGCCGGTCGGGCGGCCGCGGGTGCGCCGGGAGCCGCCGCGCCGCGTGCCGGAACGGGCGCTGCC
>VGDO01000107.1 GCA_016869645.1 Alphaproteobacteria bacterium | reverse complement strand
AACCCACTGGCCGCTTAAGTCCGCTCAGCGCGCCAGGCCGGTGGATTTGTGGATAACGCTCCGCGTTACCCACAACCCCACCGGCCCAACATCATCAGCAGTGGACATATGATGTGCTACAAGACGCGGACATCTTCACGCGCTACCGACAGTCTTTCTGCTCATGCGACGGAATCGCAGCGGCGTTGTGCGGTCCGGCGAGCCCCGTCGGCAGGGACTTCGACGCAGCAGCGAGCATAGGGGTGGAGCACAACTATACCATGGGAATCTTTGACCTTTTTCGCCGAAGCCCGCCCATTCGCGATGCCGCGGCGTTGGCCGATTTCATCGACCAGAATGCGGCGTTCGTGGCGCAGAAGGGCATCTACGAGTATTCCCGGGCACGCGCAGGGCACTATGCCAAGGTTTTGTTCAGCGAGTCGGAGTTCCGGGATGCCTGTGACCGGGCGCGCTGGCGCGCGTACCCACTTGGACTTGCCATGGTGGCCGAACTGGTCGAGGGCGTCTTGTGCCCGGCGCGCAGCGCGGGCCGCCTGGCTCAGACCGACGCAATTCGAGCGCTGGTTCTGTCGGTGTTCGATCGGCAGCCAGTGCACGAGGTGCTGGGCACGCCGACTACGATCGACCTTCGTGCCGAACTCGAACGCCGGCTCATGCTCATCGGTCTGCATGCCCCCAAGATGGCAAAGGACGTGGCGGAGCCTTTTGCCGAGGAATATTTCAACCTGATGCCGATCCACGAGAAGCTGCGCGGGCGGGATGCGCCGACCATCCGCAACTATCTGCGCGTGACGATGTGCAACATTCACGATGAGCTGACCAAAAGGATCGATCTCGCGGCTTTTACATTGACGTGACGGACGCTGGGCGGGCGCAGCGTTCACGCGCGGAACCGCCCGGACCTGGTTCTGGAAAGGCATCCATGAGGCAAGCAGAAGCTATCAAGACCGCAGCGCAGACATCTGTCGGACGCGCTTGCATGTTTGGAGCGCTCGGCATCTGGGTCATGTCGTTCGGGCTCATCACCTGGCCGGTCGTGGCACTGCGCATGGCCGCCATCCTGACCACGCTTGCCGTGGTGATCCTGGTCTACAAGGCGATCGAGGCGCCAAATCGTCCCTATCGCCGGACCGAGGTGTGGATCATGTTGCGCGAATCGCTCGACCTGCCCGATGTCATGTTGCAAAAGCTGATTTCAGAGGCGCTGGCCGACATTTTCCGGCGTTACTCGATCTATGGCGCCACCCTCGCCAGCGGGCTGTGGATCACAGCCGGCGTGCTTTGGCTGCTGGGCGCGGGAGCGACGATCGAGTACTCCGCCTGGTAGGCGTGCGCGTCGGATGTCGGCGTAAAACGAAAGTTTGAATTTGGGGGCTGCCGTAGAACCATGACACGCCCAAGAAACTTGGCGCTGCGAGCGGACCTGCGATCAGCAAAAGGTCCAGTTGCGTCACGGGCGACGCGGTCGTTCGCCGCTGACAGCCCGCGCGCGAAGCTGAAGGTTGCGCGGAGTAGTTGGTAGGCCCGGCAGGACTTGAACCTGCGACCACACCGTTATGAGCGGCGCGCTCTAACCAACTGAGCTACGGGCCCAAGGTCAGGGATCAGACGACAGGAATCAGGTATCAGGAACGCAGTCACTGATACCCGATATCCGATCCCTGGCGTCTGACTTAGGTATCGAGGAAGCTGCGCAGCTTGCGCGAGCGGCTGGGATGCTTGAGCTTGCGCAGCGCCTTGGCCTCGATCTGGCGTATGCGCTCGCGCGTGACGGAGAACTGCTGGCCGACCTCCTCCAGCGTGTGGTCGGTGTTCATGCCGATGCCGAAGCGCATGCGCAGCACGCGCTCCTCGCGCGGTGTCAGCGAGGCGAGAACGCGGGTCGTCGTCTCGCGCAGATTGGCCTGGATCGCCGCGTCGAGCGGCAGCACCGCATTCTTGTCCTCGATGAAATCGCCGAGATGGCTGTCCTCTTCGTCGCCGATCGGCGTCTCGAGGCTGATCGGCTCCTTGGCGATCTTGAGCACCTTGCGCACCTTCTCGAGCGGCATGGCGAGCTTCTCGGCCAGCTCCTCCGGCATCGGCTCGCGGCCGATCTCATGCAGCATCTGGCGCGAGGTGCGCACCAGCTTGTTGATCGTCTCGATCATGTGCACGGGGATGCGGATGGTGCGCGCCTGGTCGGCGATCGAGCGCGTGATCGCCTGCCGGATCCACCAAGTGGCGTAGGTCGAGAACTTGTAGCCGCGACGGTACTCGAACTTGTCGACCGCCTTCATCAGGCCGATGTTGCCTTCCTGGATCAGATCGAGGAACTGCAGGCCGCGGTTGGTGTACTTCTTGGCGATCGAGATGACGAGACGCAGATTGGCCTCGACCATCTCTTTCTTGGCGCGGCTCGCCTCGCGCTCGCCGCGCTGCACCGTCTGGACGATGCGGCGGAATTCGCCGATCGGCAGGCCGGCTTCCGTCGACACGCCCCCGATGCTTTCGCGGATCGGCACGATGTCCTTGGCATGCTTCTCGCCAAACCGCTTCCAGCCCTTGCCCGGCAGGTCGCTGACGCGCTCGAGCCAGTTCGGGTCGAGCTCGTGGCCGAAATACTCCTTGAGGAAATGGTCGCGCGCGACGTGCGCGCCTTCGGCCAGGCGCAGCAACTTGCCCTCGAGTCCGGTCAGCCGGCGGTTCAGGCCGTAGAGCTGGTCGACGAGCTGCTCGATACGCTGGTTGTTGAGCCGCACCTTCTGCATGAAGGCCACCAGCTCGTCGCGCATCTTCTCGTAGCGCCGCTCGGTGGCACGGCTGAGGTTCTCGCCGCGCACGAGCTTGCCGAGCCGCCGGTTCTGCATCTTGTGCAGCTTGTTGTATGTCGTCGCGATGCGGTCGAAATTCTCGAGCACCTCGGGCTTGAGCGCCATCTCCATGGCGGCGAGCGACATGGCGTTCTCGTCGCCGTCGGCGTCGCCTTCGAGCCCCGGCGCGCCTTCGCCCTGCGCCTCGTCGCCCTCGCGCGCCTCGGCGCCCTCCTCGCCCTCGCCGGCCTCGAGATCCGCCAGCTCCTTGCCGTCGGCTCCGGGACCGCCGCCGAAGGTGGCGTCGAGGTCGATCACGTCGCGCAGCAGGATGCGCCCGTCCTTGAGCGCATCGCGCCATTCAATCAGCGCGCGGATGGTCAGCGGGCTCTCGCAGATGCCGCCGATCATCATGTCGCGGCCGGCCTCGATGCGCTTGGCGATGGCGATTTCGCCTTCGCGCGACAGCAGCTCGACCGAGCCCATCTCGCGCAGATACATGCGCACCGGATCGTCGGTGCGGCCGATGTCGTCATCGTCGAGATTGCCGCGGGCAACCTCGGTCTCTTCCGTCTCTTCCGTCGCGGCGTCGGCCTGCGCCGGCGGCGCCTCCTCGGGCTCCTCGCTGTCGACCACGTTGATGCCCATCTCGGACAGATTGGTCATCACGTCCTCGATCTGCTCGGAGGACATCTGTTCCGGCGGCAGCGCCGTGTTCAGCTCGTCATAGGTGATGTAGCCGCGCTCCTTGCCCTTCGCGATCATGCGCTTGACCTGGGGCGGCAGGTTGTCGGTGAAGGCGGCTTCGACCGTCTCTTCGCGGGCGGCCGGGGTCTGCTCTCGTTGCGCTGCCGGTTTACTTGCCATCGGCGTCTTGCCTTCCAACTCAATGTGTCACAATTCAATAACGCCGGATGTGCCGGCTTCGCGGCAACGCCAGGCTAGCCTTCTGCCTCCAGATCGGCGGCCCTGGCGTTGAGCGCCTGCAGCGATCGGCGCAGGGCGTCGGCCCGGGCCCAATTGCTCTCGGTCGTCTCTGCCGCGGCGAGCCGCTCGGCCTCGGCCAGCTGGGCCTCGAGCTGGGGCCGGCCGAACCAATTGATCAAGTGCGTCAACCCGCTGCGCGCTGCCTCGGGTGCGGCTTCGCGCTGGGCAAAATCCGCGTGTTTCATCACCTGTACGTTCAGGACCATTTCGAGAACCGCGGACTCCCCCTTTGCCGAGAAGTGGCGCTCTATCACCCCCCCGTCAAGGTCCTGATGGGAAGCCGAAAGATGTAGGATTTCCGCCCTCAGATTGTCAAGGTCGCGGTCGGGAAGGGTGAGTTGGGCCAAGCTCTCGCGTAGCTCCTCGATGAGCTTGGGATGATTGACCAAAGTCGCGATCAGGATCTGCTGCCGGCGCAGTTCGGTGGTCTGCTCCAGGGCGGGACCGCGGGCGACCCGGCTGCCCGGCGGCTCGAACAACGGCATGGCCGGCCCGCCCGGCCCCCGGGGTGACCAGCGCGCCCGCGGGCCGGGGTCCGCTCGCTGCGCCCATGATCGCGGCCCCGCCTGGGCCTGGCCACCGCCGAAGGCGCCCCGCAGCTCCGCGGAGAAGTGACGGCGGTAGAACTCGCGCACCGTCGGGTCGAGGATCTGGCCGACGCGGCGCCGCAGCCTGGCATGCAGGTCGGCGCGCCGCTCCGGCGTGTCGAGCGGCTTGGCCTGGATCTCGAGCCGCCAGAGAGCCACGGCCATCGGTTCGGCCTGCTTGAGCAGGACCGCCATCGCCTCGCGCCCGCGGCGGCGCACCAGTGTGTCCGGATCCTCGCCCGCCGGCAGCGACACGAAGCGCAGCGAATGTCCGGGCTTGAGCAGCGGTAGCGCGCGCTCGATGGCGCGTGCCGCCGCACGTTGCCCGGCCGCGTCGCCGTCGAAGCACAGCACCGGTTCGGGCGCCAGGCGCCACAGTTCGACGATCTGGTCCTCGGTCAGCGCCGTGCCCAACGGGGCGACCGCAGCCCTGAATCCCGCCTGCGCCAGCGCGATGACGTCCATGTAGCCCTCGACGACGATGACGTCGCCGGCCTCGCGCGCGGCCGCGCGCGCCTGGGCGAAGCCGTAGAGCATGCGTCCCTTGTGGAAGAGTTCGCTGTCCGGCGAATTGAGGTATTTGGGCTGGCCATCTCCGAGCACGCGCCCGCCGAAGGCGACGATGCGGCCGCGCCGATCAGCAATGGGGAACATCAAACGGTGGCGGAAATACTCGAAGGGTGCGCGACCTTCCTGCTCCGGCTGCTTGGCGAGGCCGGCGGCCACGATTTGCGCATCCTCGAAGCCGGCGCGCTTGAGTGCCGCGCGCAGCCCGCCCTCGGCATCGCCGGCATAACCCAGTCGGAATTGGCGGATCGTCGCCTCGTCGAGGCCGCGGCCGCGGACATATTCCATGGCGGCTTTGCCCGCCGGCATGCGCAGCTGGGATTCGAAGTGCGCGGCTGCCGCCTCGATCAACACATGCAGCGTCTTGTTCTCGGCGGACCGCTCGCGATCGCGCGGATCGCGCGACGGCATGTCCAGTCCGGCGATGCCGGCCAGCTTTTCGACCGCCTCGGGAAAACTCAGGGCTTCCGTGCGCATGACGAAGCCGATGACGTCGCCATGCTGCCCGCAGCCGAAGCAATGAAAGAAGCCCTTGTCCTCGCTGACCGTGAAGGACGGGGTTTTCTCGTTGTGGAATGGGCACAGCCCCGAGAACTCACGGCCTTTGCGCGTGAGGCGGACGCGCTTGCCGACGATTTCGGCCAGCGGCACGCGGGCGCGAATCTCGTCGAGGAATTCGGGCGAAAAGCTCATGCCACGGCCGACCCGCCCCGTTTGCCTGCCCCTCGACTGCCGGTCCCGACGTGCCGGTCCCGGGTCTCCTCGATGCCGCGTTTGCCGCCGCGGCGTCCGTGAGCCGTCAGCTCAGATGCTGACGCACCATTCCGCTTGCGCGGGCGAAATCCATCTGCCCGGCATAGCGCTGCTTCAGGAGCGCCATGGTGCGGCCCATGTCCTTGACGCCGCAACAGCCGAGTTCCTGGATCGCCGCCGTGATGGCGCTCTTGGTCTCATCCTCGCTCAACTGGCGCGGCATGAAGCTTTCGATGATCCGAATCTCGTCCTGCTCCTGCTGGGCGAGCTCGAGTCGGCCGCCTTGCTCGTAGAGCTGGATCGCTTCCTTGCGCTGCTTGATCATGGTCTGCAGCATGGCGAGGATCTCGTCCTCGCCGATTCCGTCGTCATTGCCCTTACCGCGCGCGCAGATATCGCGGTCCTTGAGCGCCGCCAGGATCAACCGCAAGGTCGAAACTGCGCGCTCCTCGCGTGCCTTCATGGCCTGCTTCAGGGCGTCATTGAGACGCGTACGCAGCATGGCGTCGATGTCCTCACAGGAATTCTGGAAAGTCGTGACAATACCGCAACTCGACCGGTCTGGCAAACCCAAATAAATTGACAAACTATTGATTTGATTGGCGTTTCCTGACTCGATCAGGCTTGACGGCCTGTCGCGGATTGCTTATGTAGGCCCCGCCTTGCCCCAGGACAAGCCCTTCTTGGCGCCCGCCCGGTGACGATGTCGTCCGCCCGGGACGGTTGTCTCGACGCGCGCCGCGACCGGGGGACAACGCCTGGATCGGATGCGCCGATGTGACGACGATTTCCTCCGCCCCACCTCAGCTGCACGCGGCACCACCCGGCACCACCGCCGCGCTGGTGCTGGCCGACGGCACGGTGTTCTGGGGCCGCGGCCTCGGCGAGCCGGGCGTCAAAGTCGGCGAGGTCTGCTTCAACACCTCGATCACGGGCTATCAGGAGATCATGACCGATCCGTCCTACGCCGGGCAGATCATCACGTTCACCTTCCCGCACATCGGCAATGTCGGCGCCAACCCGCACGATGTCGAAACCACGACGCCGGCCGCGCGCGGCTGCGTGCTGGCGGTCGACGTCACGGATCCCGCCAACTACCGCGCGTCACGCCACTTCGCCGACTGGCTGACGAGCCACGGCCTGCCGGGCATCGCCGGCGTCGACACGCGCCGCCTCACGCGCTGTATCCGCGACGGCGGCGCGCCCAATGGCGCGCTCGCCTTCACGCCCGACGGGAGACTCGATGTCGCCGCCCTGCAACGCCAGGCGATGGAGTGGCCCGGCCTCGAGGGCATGGACCTCGCGCTCGAGGTCAGCTGCCGGCAGACCTATCAGTGGAACGAGACGGTGTGGGACTTCCAACGCGCCGCGCAGCATGGCTCGGGCTACGGACAGCTCGACGCTGCGCGCTTCCACGTCGTTGCCGTCGACTATGGCGCCAAGC
This sequence comes from Alphaproteobacteria bacterium, assembly GCA_016869645.1. GTDB lineage: Bacteria > Pseudomonadota > Alphaproteobacteria > SHVW01 > SHVW01 > SHVW01. The sequence goes on along the minus strand of VGDO01000107.1, from coordinate 12,633 downwards.
GCAACATCCTGCGCTGTCTGGCCAGCGCCGGCTGCCGCGTCACCGTCGTGCCGGCGACGGCGACGACGGAGGACATCATGCGTCACAACCCGGACGGCGTGTTCCTGTCGAACGGGCCGGGCGATCCCGCCGCCACGGGCAAATATGCGGTGCCCGTCATCCGCGATCTCGTGCAGTCGGGCAAGCCCGTGTTCGGCATCTGCCTCGGCCACCAGATGCTGGCGCTGGCACTCGGCGGACGCACGGCCAAGATGCCGCGCGGCCACCGCGGCGCCAACCATCCGGTCAAGGATCTCGCCACGGGCAAGGTCGAGATCACCAGCCAGAATCACGGCTTCTGTGTCCTGCCAGACAGCCTGCCCGCCGACGTCGAGGTCACGCATGTCTCGCTGTTCGACGGCACCAACGAAGGCATCCGGCTCAAGAGCAAGCCCGTGTTCTCCGTGCAATACCACCCGGAGGCCTCGCCCGGCCCGCAGGACAGCCACTATCTGTTCCAGCGCTTCGTCGGGCTGATGGAGAAGACCAAGTGAGGAGGCGATCCTCCTATTTCACCCTCCCCCCTCTGTGGGGGAGGGTCAGGGTGGGGGGCGCATCCGATTGACTGTCGCCCGCGCAAGACAGCTTCGCCGCAACACCACCGAAGCCGAAAAGCGGTTGTGGTCGAAGCTTCGTCTCGGACAACTCCAGGGCCACAAGTTTCGACGACAGGCACCTATCGGTCGCTATATCGCGGACTTTGTCAGCTACGCGCCGCGCCTCGTGCTCGAGACCGATGGCGGTCAACATGCTGAACGAGTTGCCATCGACTCGAAGCGCACCGCGTGGCTGGCGTCTCAGGGCTTCACAGTGATTCGATTCTGGAACAACGAGGTGCTGCAGAACACCGATGGCGTCGTCGAATCCATTCGACAGACGCTGCTCCGTCTGGCATCTCCCTCGGCCGAAGCCGCACCCCCCACCCTGCCCTCCCCCACAAGGGGGGAGGGATCGCGGAGAGTGGTCGAGTAACCTTCCATGCCCAAGCGCACCGACATCAACTCCATCTGCATCATCGGCGCGGGGCCGATCGTGATCGGGCAGGCCTGCGAGTTCGACTATTCGGGGGCGCAGGCGTGCAAGGCGCTGCGTGAGGAGGGCTACCGGATCATCCTGGTCAACTCCAACCCGGCGACCATCATGACCGATCCGGGGCTGGCGCACGCGACCTATGTCGAGCCGATCACGCCCGACATGGTCATCAAGGTGCTCGAGCGCGAGAAGCCCGATGCGCTGCTCCCGACCATGGGCGGCCAGACCGCGCTCAACACCGCCATGGCGTTGGCCAAGAACGGCACGCTCGAGCGGCTCGGCATCGAGCTGATCGGCGCCAAGCGCGAGGCCATCGAGAAGGCCGAGGATCGCCTCAAGTTTCGCGAGGCGATGGACCGCATCGGCCTCGAATCGCCGAAGAGCCGCCTGGTGCGCGACATGGCCGAGGCGACGGCCGCGATGGAGCAGATCGGCCTGCCGCTGATCATCCGGCCGTCCTTCACCTTGGGCGGGCAGGGCGGCGGCATCGCTTACAACCGCGCCGAATACGAGAAGGTCGTCGAGAACGGACTTCGCCTGTCGCCCGTGCACGAGGTGCTGGTCGAGGAATCCGTGCTCGGCTGGAAGGAATTCGAGATGGAGGTCGTGCGCGACCGCGCCGACAACTGCATCATCGTGTGCTCGATCGAGAACGTCGATCCGATGGGCGTGCACACCGGCGACTCGATCACCGTGGCGCCGGCGCTGACCTTGACCGACAAGGAATACCAGCGCATGCGCAACGCCTCGATCGCGGTGCTGCGTGAGATCGGCGTCGACACGGGCGGCTCGAACGTGCAGTTCGCGGTCAATCCGGCCGACGGCAGGCTGGTCATCATCGAGATGAACCCGCGTGTATCGCGCTCGTCGGCACTCGCGTCGAAGGCGACCGGATTCCCGATCGCCAAGGTTGCGGCCAAGCTCGCGGTCGGCTACACGCTCGACGAGCTCGCCAATGACATCACCGGCGTCACGCCGGCGTCGTTCGAACCGACCATCGACTACGTCGTCACGAAGATGCCGCGCTTCACCTTCGAGAAGTTCAAGGGTGCGAAGGCGCTGCTGACCACCTCGATGAAGTCGGTCGGCGAAGCGATGTCGATCGGCCGCAGCTTTGCCGAATCGGTACAGAAGGCGCTGCGCTCGATGGAGACCGGACTGACCGGCTTCAACGAAGTCGAATTGTCCGGCGTCGTCGGCGACGGCGAGAGCGACCGGCGCGCCGTCGTCGCCGCGCTGGCCGAACCGGCGCCTGACCGGCTTTTGCGCATCGCCCAGGCGTTCCGCCACGGCCTGACCGTCGATGAGATTGCGCTGGCCTGCAAGTACGAGCCCTGGTTTCTGCGCGAGATCGAGAAAATCGTCGCCGCCGAGACCAAGCTGCGGCGCGACGGACTGCCGGCCGAGCGACCGGGACTGCTGGCCCTCAAGCGGCTCGGCTTCTCCGATGCGCGGCTCGCCGAGCTGACCGGCCAGGAGGAAGCGCAGGTTGCCGAGCGCCGGCGCGTGCTCGGCGTGACGCCGGTCTACAAGCGCATCGATACCTGCGCCGCCGAATTCGCGTCGCGCACGCCCTACATGTATTCCTGCTACGAGGGCGACGGGATCGGCCCGGGCGAGTGCGAGGCGGAGCCGAGCGACCGGCGCAAGGTGATCATCCTCGGCGGCGGACCCAACCGGATCGGTCAGGGCATCGAGTTCGACTATTGCTGCGTTCACGCCGCCTACGCCATGCGCGACGCCGGCATCGAAAGCATCATGGTCAACTGCAATCCGGAGACCGTGTCGACAGACTACGATACGTCGGACCGGCTCTATTTCGAGCCGCTGACCGCCGAGGACGTCATCGAACTGGTGCGAGTCGAGCAGCGGCGCGGCAACGTGCTGGGCGTGATCGTCCAGTTCGGCGGCCAGACGCCGCTCAAGCTTGCCGCCGCGCTGGAGTCGGCGGGCATCCCCATCCTCGGCACCTCACCCGATGCGATCGATCTCGCCGAGGACCGCAAGCGCTTTCAGGAGCTGCTGCACCGGCTGGCCTTGAAGCAGCCTGAGAACGGCACGGCATTTTCGGCCGAGGAAGCCGAGGCGGTGGCTCAGCGCATCGGCTATCCGTTGGTCATCCGGCCGTCCTATGTGCTGGGCGGCCGCGCCATGGAGATCGTGCACGACACGGCGCAGCTGCGCCGCTACATGCGCGAAGCCGTCGTGGTCACGGGCAAGAATCCGGTGCTCATCGACTCCTTCCTCAGCAACGCGATCGAGGTCGACGTCGACGCGATCGCCGACCGGCGTTCGGTCTACATCGCCGGCATCATGGAGCACATCGAGGAGGCCGGCATCCATTCCGGCGACAGCGCCTGCTCGTTGCCGCCGCAATCGCTGCCCGCCGAGGTCGTCAGCGAAATCCGCCGCCAGACCGAGGCGATGGCGCGAGCGCTCGACGTGTGCGGCCTGATGAACGTCCAGTTCGCGGTCAAGTCGGGCGTGGTCTTCGTGCTCGAGGTCAACCCGCGCGCCAGCCGCACCGTGCCCTTCGTCGCCAAGGCGACCGGCGTCGCCGTGGCCAAGGTCGCCGCGCGCGTCATGGCGGGCGAGCGGCTCGACGACTTCAAGCTGCCGACCGGGCAGCCGGACCACGTCGCGGTCAAGGAGGCGGTGTTTCCGTTCGCGCGCTTCCCGGGCACCGATGTCATCCTCGGTCCGGAGATGAAGTCGACCGGCGAGGTCATGGGCATCGACCGCGACTTCGCGCGCGCCTTCGCCAAGTCGCAGCTCGGCGCCGGCACCGACCTGCCGCTGAGCGGTACCGTGTTCGTCTCGGTCAAGGACGCGGACAAGGCGGCCGTCACTCCGCTGGCGCGCGATCTCGCGTCGATCGGCTTCCGCATCCTCGCGACGCGCGGCACGGCCAAGCACCTGGCCGCTGAGGGGCTCACGGTCGTCACGGTCAACAAGGTGCTCGAAGGACGCCCGCACGTCGTCGACGACATGATCAGCGGCGAGGTTCATCTGGTGTTCAACACCACGGCCGGCGCCCAGGCCATCGCCGACAGTTTCAGCTTGCGCGAGACCGCCCTGACTTACAATATTCCCTATTACACGACCGTCGAAGGCGCCCGCGCCGCGGTCCAGGCCATCCAAGCGCTGCGGAACGGCCGTCTTGAAGTCGCGCCTCTGCAATCCTACGTCAGCGGCTCATTCTAAGACGTCACAAGGCTTGTTCCCCCGGTTTGATGGTGCGAACCCAGGCACGGGCGGGGCGGGCTTTTGCGTCTCTAGGGGCAGCCCAGGGAACGAGCGCGATGGAAAAGATCCCGATGACAGCTGCAGGCCTCACGCGCCTGCAGGACGAGCTCCGCAATCTCAAAGTCGTGGAACGGCCGGCGATCATCAAGGCGATTGCCGAAGCGCGCCAGCACGGCGATCTGTCCGAGAACGCCGAGTACCACGCCGCGCGCGAGCGTCAGAGCTTCATCGAGGGCCGCATCGTCGAGCTCGAGGACAAGATCAGCCGCACCGAAGTGATCGACGTGTCGAAGCTGTCCGGCAAGAACGTGACGTTCGGCACCACCGTGACGCTCGCCGACGAGGACACCGACGAGAAGTCGGTCTATCAGATCGTCGGCACCGACGAGGCCGACATCGCCCAGGGTCGTCTCTCGGTCACCTCGCCGCTGGCGCGCGCGCTGATCGGCAAGAAGGTCGGCGATTCCGTCGAGGTCTCCACGCCGCGCGGCGGCACCAAGTCGTACGAGGTCGTCAAGCTCGAGTTTCGCTGAGGCGAGGTTCCCCGCGCTTCAGGATTGGGCGCTTCAGGATTGGGCGCTTCAGGATTGCGGAGCCGGCTCGTCGTCGATCGGCACGCCCGGCAGCTGCTTGGCCGAGCGGATCGCGAGCGCCGATTTGACATGGCTGACATTCTTCGCGGCGGTCAGCTTGGTCGTCAGAAAGCGCTGATAGGCGTCCCAATTCTCGGCGACGATGCGCAGCAGGAAGTCGGCTTCGCCGGCCAGCATGTGGCACTCGCGCACCTGCGGCCATGAGCCGACCAGTTCCTCGAACGCCTTCAGATCGGCTTCGGCCTGGCTCGCCAGTCCGACATGGGCAAACACGGTCACCTCGTAGCCGAGCAGCTTGGCATTGACGTCAGCGTGGTAGCCGAGGATGAAGCCCGCCTCCTCGAGGGCGCGCACGCGGCGTAGGCAGGGGGGCGCCGAGATTCCGACATGGCGCGCCAGGTCGACATTCGTGATGCGTCCGTCGGCCTGCAAATCCTTCAGAATCTTCCGATCGATCCGGTCGAGCTTGACTCGGCGCATCGGCGCTGCCTCCCCAGGTTTGCAGCAAGATTAGTACGAGGTCGGGCCGCCGCGCAACAATGTTACCCGAATCGGCGGCTCACGCGGCGCAGGATTGCCGACCTTGCGACGCCGCGCGGACGCATGCGACTGTCGCGCCGCTTCGTCCGACCACACGCCGCCGGACCTCACGCGCAGAGCCTCACACCGATGGACATGAGCCGCCTCGACTGCTGGGTCGTGACCGACGGCAAGGTCGGCATGGAGGTGCAATGCCTCGGCCTTGCCGAGGCGCTCGGCTGCACGCCCAAGGTCAAACGCGTGATGACGCGCGGTCCGTGGCGCTGGCTGCCGCCGCAACTGTGGTTCAACGCGCTCGCCGCGCAGAAGCCGCGCGCCGATGTGCTGGCGCCGCCGTGGCCCGATCTGATGATCGCAACGGGGCGCCAGACCGTCGCGCTGTCGATCGCGGTGCGACGCGCCAGCGCGGCGCGCGCGGGCGGCCCCACCTTCACCGTGCAGATTCAGGATCCCAAGGTCGATCCCGCCTCGTTCGACGTCGTCGTGGTGCCTGCCCATGACGAGCTGGAAGGCCGCAATGTGGTGGTCACCGCGGGTTCAATCCACCGCGTGACCCACGAGCGGCTGGCGGCCGACGCCGAGCGCTTCCGCGCTCGCCTGGCCCATTTGCCGCGACCCCTGGTCGCCGTGCTGCTCGGCGGCAGCAACGGCCATTACGTGCTCGACGACGGCGTCGCCCGCAGGCTCGGCGCACAGCTGGCCGCCTTGTCACGCCAGGGTTTTGGGCTCGCGGTGACGCCGTCGCGGCGCACCGGCGAGGCCAACACCGCCGCGCTCCGTGCCGAGCTCGCGGGTTGCCCGGTCGAAATCTGGGATTTCACCGGCGACAATCCGTATTTCGGCATTCTCGGCCTCGCCGACGCCATCATCGTCACGCCCGACTCGGTCAACATGGTGTCGGAAGCGCTGGCGACCGGCAAACCCGTGCACGTGGTTCCGCTCGACTGCAAACGCGACGGCAAATTTGCCGCGTTCCACCGGCGCCTCGAGGAGAGCGGCCTGACGCGGCCCTTTGTCGGCCGGATCGAGTCCTGGAGCTATCCGCCACCCGATGACACGGCACGCGTCGCGGCCGAGATCATCGCACGGCTCGCGGCACGCCGGGGCGGCGCGAGTTGAACTTTGTTGCCACGCGCCGTAAACAGATCGCAGTGATCGCGAATGTCCGGGCCACCGTTTGACATGACCGACTCGTCGGTTTTCGACCTGGAGCGCCTGCGCGCCGCGCCGCTGGTGCGCGCGCCATTCGACCACATCGTCGTGCCCGATTTCATCAGGCCCGTGCGGCATGGCGCGGTCGCCGGCGATTTTCCGCGCATCGAGCGCGGCGGCAGCTTTCCGCTGTCCACGCTCGACTATGGCCCGGCCTTCGCCGCGGCCATCGCCGAGTTGCACGGCCCGGCCGTGCGAAGCGCCTTCGAGGACAAGTTCGCAGTCGACCTGTCGAGCCGGCCGATCATGATCACCGCGCGCGGCATGGCGCGCGCCAAGGACGGGCAGATCCACGTCGACAGCCGGACCAAGATCCTGACCGTGCTGATCTACATGAATCTGGATTGGCAAACCGAGGGTGCATCGGGATCGGGCCATCTGCGCCTGCTGCGCTCGGCCGACGACATCGATGACTTCGCCGTCGAGGTGCCGCCAGCCATGGGCACGATGCTCGCCTTCCGTTGCGGCCCCAACGCCTGGCACGGCCACCTGCCGTTCGAAGGCGCCCGGCGATCGATCCAGCTCAACTGGGTGACCGATGACGGCGTGGTCAGGCGGGAGGAATGGCGCCATCGGCTGTCGGCTCTGACCAAGCGCCTGCTTCCCCAGCGGCGCGCCAGCGGCTATTAGGTCTCCACAATGACGCTCAAGATCGAAACCTTCGACGCGCAGCGCGGTGGTCACAGCCTGTTCAAGGCGGTCGGCCATCCGCAGGCGGCGCGCGCGATGTCGGAACTGATCGGCCGGCTTTCGTCGGCCGGGCGGATCGGCGTCTACGATCCCTTCGGCTACGCCGAAACGGTCGGTCAGCTCCATGACCTTCGTGGTCTCGCCATCGCCGGCAGCTACGTCCAGGACCTCGGCGATCTCGGCAAGTCCGTGCTCGGCCGGCCGGCCCAGCCCGTCACCGATCTGCGCACCGCTGAAATCGATGCGCTTTTCGTCACGGCATTCGATGCCGAACGCGTGGTCGCGCAGATCCGGCACCTCGTGCCGGCGCGCGCCACGCTCTTCACGCTCGACGCCATCCGCCTCCCGGCCGAACGCCTGAGCAATGCACGCCACTATCTCGATCCGCTGAACTTTGCGACCAACCTCGCGTTTTTCCGCGACGCCGACGGCCACCACACGCGCGTGGTGACCGCCAATTACTGGTCCGGCTATGGCGCACGCGGGGTCAAGCTCTGGCAGATGCTGTTCGACGCCGACGGGCGGCTGCTCGCCGAGTGGACGGATGCGTTGCCGGACGCCGCAGCGAGCATCACGATCGACAGTGCCGCAGTGCGCCGGCGCTTCGGCCTCGGCCCGTTCACCGGGCAGCTCTTCCTGCACGCAACCGGCGTCGCCGGCCACGACGTCGTGAAATACGCGCTCGACACCTATGGCGACGATCCCCGGGTGCTGTCGTGCAGCCACGACGCCAATGATTGGCCGGCCGATTTCTATGCCGGCCTGCCAGCGCCGGCCGAGGGCGAGCGCGTCATCCTGTGGCTGCAGAACCATCATCCGTGCCCGATCCCAGCCGGCGCCATCGGTCTCAATCTGATGGGCGACGGTGCCATCGCCTCGACCACGGCGGCGGTTGCGCCCTATGGAACGGCAGCGCTCGACGTCGCCTCGCTGCTGCCTGCCGCGCGCTGGCCGCAGCAGATCGAGATCCGCGCCGGCAAGCATCTGGTCCGGCCGCGCTACGAGGTCGTCCAGGCGAGCGGGCGATTGCTCATCGCCCACGCCAATGTCGAGCGCGTCGATCTCAAGCCCGATCCGCGCATTCCCGAGATCGCCAACCTGATGGGCAAAGGCTACCTCCTGCCGGCGCCGATCCTGCCGATCAAGCGCTGGCGCAGCCTGGCCCTGCCGACCCCGATGGCGACCGGTCAGGACGATCTGCCGGTTGCCGCCTTGGTCTACGACTGCGACGGACGCGAGCGGGCACGCCACCCCTTTGGTCTTCTGCTACGCCAGGACAGCGTGGCGCTCGATCTCAACGGCCTGCTCCAGCATGGCGGCGCCGATCTGCCCGTCGATGGCTGGGCCGCCGAGGATGGCGGCTATGGCCATGTCGAGCTGGTCTACGATTTTGCCGAGGGCGGCAGCGCCGATGGCTGGCTGCACGGCCTGTTCCGGTACCACGATCGCAAGAGCGGCCAGCGCGCCGACACGAGTTTCGGCGCGCACATGTTCAACACCGTGCTGACCTACCGGAACGAGCCGCAATCCTATTCCGGCCGCGCGCCGGGGCTGAGCACGCGCATCTTCCTTCGCCTCGGCGCGCATCCCGTCGACACGCTGTGCCATCTGATCTATCCGGCGTCGACGCCTTGGCACGCGCACTCGTCGACCGAGCTAGTCCTGACGCGCGCCGACGGCACCGCCGTCGCGACCCGGCAGCTCGCGATCCCGTGCGGCGGATCCAGGCTGTGGCGCTACAGCGAGACCTTCGATACGACGGAACGCTCGACCGCCGGCGCCGATGCGTATGTGCTCGTCCGTGACGGCACCTGCCGGCTGTTCGGCTATCACGGCCTGATCCGCGACGGCGAGGCGTTCTGCCTCGACCACATGTTCGGCTTTTAAGCCCAACCCCGCGGCCGCCCGCCGGGTCAGGGCGGACGCCGCGCCAGACTCACGACCTGATCCGGCCCAGCACGGGGCGACGATCGCAGATGCTATTGAGTGTCATTTGCAAATCATTGATCGATAATAATAATCGATTTCAAAGACTCGACAGGCCTGATGGCGCTCGACATGTCAGCGCGTCCCGGCGCACGGCGTCGCTGCCCCATAATCGCCGGAACATGGGTTCGTGCGCGCGCAGCCTCGACGGCCAGCGCGGCGGCGTGTTCGGGCACACGTCGAGCGCCATGGCGCGCGCTTCAGATCTTGTTCGATCCAGTGTCGTTCGGCCGAGCGACCTATCGAGATCGGCTACGCGACCGGCGACCACGCGATCACGCCGTGGGCGGGCTCATGCGGTCTCCTCGCAGCTGCCGGCAGCGGCGTTCCGCCCGAGCGGTGCGCGCGCCGGCCGCACCATCTTGCGCGCCGCCCATCAGGATGAGCCGCCGTCTGATGGCGTCCGGATGCCTGCGGCGCGGCGGCGGTCAGCAATCGATCCCTTGTCACGGGTCGGCTTGGCGATGCCGCCCGCTTTCCACGGCAGGGCTTTCGTTCGGAGTCGCAGGAGCGTTGCGCGAAAATCGCGCACCAGCCGCCGACCGACCCGCGCCATTGCCTGTGTGCCCGGCCGTTGTTGCGCCTAGGCACACCGCTCACTATGTTTAGAATGCTTAGACATGCACGCCGGCCATGCCCGGCCTGACCCAGCGGGATCCCATGGCTGGCCAATCTGCCCTTCAGCACCACAAGCTCTTGATCATCGGCGGCGGCCCCGCCGGGTACACGGCGGCGATCTATGCCGCCCGTGCAAACCTCAAACCCGTACTGGTCGAGGGGCTGCAACCCGGCGGCCAGATGACCATCACCACGGATGTCGAGAATTACCCAGGCTTCGCCGACGTCATCCAGGGTCCCTGGCTGATGGAGCAGATGAAGAAGCAGGCCGAGCATGTCGGCACCCGCATGGTGCAGGACGTCATCGTCGACGTCGATTTCACCAAGCGTCCGTTCACGGCGCGCGGCGATTCGGGCGATGTCTACGCGGCCGATGCGGTCATTATCGCGACCGGCGCGCAGGCGCGCTGGCTCGGTCTGCCGAGCGAGGAACGCCTGCGCGGCTTCGGCGTGTCGGCCTGCGCGACATGCGACGGCTTTTTCTTCCGCGGCAAGGAGATTGCCGTGGTTGGCGGCGGCAACAGCGCGGTCGAAGAGGCGTTGTTCCTGACGAATTTCGCAACCAAGGTCACGCTGATCCACCGGCGCGACACGCTGCGCGCCGAGAAGATCGGGCAGGACCGGCTGTTCAAGCATCCGAAGATCAACGTGGTGTGGAACAGCGTGGTCGAAGAGGTCCTCGGCAAGGAGAGCACGCCGGGCGGGCCGCCCGGCGTGACCGGCATCCGTATCCGCAACATCAAGACCGGCGAGCACCGCGACCTCGCGCTCGACGGCTTGTTCATCGCGATCGGGCACGACCCGGCGACGGCGCTGTTCCGCGGCAAGGTCGAGATGGATGCGGAGGGCTACATCGTGACGCGAGCCGATTCGACCGCCACCAACATTCCCGGCGTGTTCGCCGCCGGCGACGTCAAGGACAAGGTGTTCCGTCAAGCCGTCACGGCGGCGGGTATGGGCTGCATGGCAGCCCTCGAAGCCGACAAGTTTCTCGCTCATCGCGAGGCGAGCGAACTGCAGACGGCAGCCCAATGAACGAGGGCGCCGCATGAACGAGGGAGACCGACCTAGTCGGCCGCGTCGCCTGGCGGCCGAATCGTCGAGGACGACTCCCGCTGAACGTGCCGACGATCAGCCAGTCGCCGGTGCCAAGAGCGGCGTCGGCCGCGTCCGCCCGGGCCGATCGGCCGATGGGCGCCATGCCGGACATGCCGCCAATCCTTACGCGCCGGGGGGACGCCACATGGACTGGGACAAGCTGCGCGTGTTCCATGCGGTCGCCGAGGCCGGCAGTTTCACTCATGCCGGAGAGACGCTGAACCTCAGCCAGTCGGCCGTCAGCCGGCAGATCAGCGGGCTCGAGGAATCGCTCAGCGTGCCGCTGTTCCATCGTCACGCGCGCGGCCTGATCCTGACCGAGCAGGGCGAGCTGCTCTATCACACGGCAAAAGAGATTTTCGGCAAGCTTGCCATGGCCGAGGCCATGCTGAGCGAGAACCGCGAGAGCCCGAAGGGACCGCTCAAGATCACGACCACCGTCGCGTTCGGCTCGAACTGGCTGACGCCGCGCATGAACGAGTTCGTCGAGCGTTATCCCGAGATCGCGGTCACGCTGATCTTCGACGACAACGAGCTCGACCTGTCGATGCGCCAGGCCGACGTCGCGATCCGCATGTCGCCGCCGCGCCAACCCGACCTGGTGCAGCGTCACCTCATCACGGTCAATTTCCACATCTACGCGACGCGCGGCTACATCAGCAAGCATGGCCAACCGGAGTCGCTCGCGGACCTGACCAAGCATCGCCTGATCGTCTACGGCGACAGCCCGCACCCGCCCTTCCCGCAGGTCAATTGGCTCGCCAACCTGGCAACCGCCGCGGGCGGGCAGCCGCAGGTGCCGGTCATGAACATCAACAACTACTACGCCATCTTCCGGGCGGTTCAGAGCGGCACCGGCCTCGCCGCGCTGCCCGACTTCATGGCCCGCGAGGTGCCCGACATGGTCCGCCTGCTGCCCGAGGTCGACGGTCCGAAGGTGCAGGCCTACTTCCTCTATCCCGAGGAACTGCGGCATTCGAAGCGGATCGCCGTGCTGCGCGACTTTCTTCTGCAGAAAGTCGCCCAATCCCAGTTCTGACATGGGCACCAGTCGCCGCGCCCGGCCTTCCGCGGCGTTGTCAGGACGCGCAGAACCGACGACTCGTGTTCAAATCATTCCAATGAACCTGACATCGACGACGGGCTGTCGCTTGCGTTAATCGATCAAGTTGACGGCCTTTCCCTCGGGGGAACTTGGCTGTTTTTTGGCTGTTTGCTGCGAGTTTTGGCAGATATGCGTAGAGCGCATGGCGGATTTGTTAATTTACTGATGGTTATTTAGGCGGGAGACATTATGCATCCATGGTGATTGTTGCATCGCAACATCACGGGGCCCTTCGGGGTCCTACGTCTCCCAGACGTGAAGCCTCCCTGTTCAACTTGCCGGCAATCGACAGATTGCCGGCATTTTTTTGCCTCCCGCCGACGCCTGTCCCAGGCGGCGTCTGCCGCCAGCGACGTCCCCTCTGTCGGTAGCGCGTGAAGATGTCCGCGTCTTGTAGCACATCATATGTCCACTGCTGATGATGTTGGGCCGGTGGGGTTGTGGGTAACGCGGAGCGTTATCCACAAATCCACC
>VGDO01000106.1 GCA_016869645.1 Alphaproteobacteria bacterium | reverse complement strand
GTGATGAGTGGGGGGCGAAGCCGCGCCGGATGCGCCAGGATGGGGGGTCGAGATCGATCACGACGCGCTGGCGCGCTATCGGGTCGCCTAGTTGACCGCGATCTTGAGGCCGACCAGCCGCTCGAGCGTCGCTCTGTCGCGCAGGAGCTCGGCCGACGGCGCCGCATGCACGATCCGGCCGCGCTCCAGAACGATCGCCTGATCGGTCAGCTCGAGCGCGATCTCCGCGTGCTGCTCGACCAGCACGATGGCGGTACCGAGGTCGGCGGTCATGCGCCGGATTGCCTTGATCAGCTCGTCCACGATGATCGGCGCCAACCCCTCGAGCGGCTCGTCGAGCAGCAGCAGCGCCGGATTGGTCATCAGCGCGCGGGCGATCGCCAGCATCTGCTGCTCGCCTCCGGAAAGCTGGTTGCCCATGTTGGTGCGCCGCTCGGCCAGGCGCGGAAAGAGATCGAAGACCTGCTCGACGCCCCAGCGGCCGGGCCGGGCGGCGACTGTCAGGTTCTCGGTGACGCTGAGCGACGCGAAGATCTCACGCTCCTGGGCGACCCAGCCGATACCGCGCCGCGCGCGGCGATGGGCGGCGAGGCCGGTCACGTCGGCGCCGCGCCACCAGATCAGGCCGCGGCGGATGTCGGTCAGGCCGAGGATCGTCAGCAGCAGGGTCGACTTGCCGACGCCATTGCGGCCGAGCACCGCCAGCCGGCCCCGCTCGGGAACGTCGAGCGAGAGGTCCTCGAGCACGACGGCATCGGCATAGCCGGCGCGCACCTGTTCGAGTTGCAGCAGCATCTCAGCCATGGTGCCGCGAGCCGAGATAGACGGCGCGCACCTGCTCGTCATGGGCGATCTCGTCGGGCGTGCCCTCGACGAGGATGCGTCCGGACACCATGACGGTGATCCGGCTCGCGAAGCGGAACACGATGCTCATGTCGTGCTCGATGAACAGCACCGCAATGTCGCGGGACAGGCCCGCGATCGCCTCGAACAGCTCGGCGCTCTCGCTGCGCGGCACACCGGCGGTCGGCTCGTCGAGCAGCAGGACTTTGGGTCGCGAAGCAAGTGCGAGCGCGATTTCCAGCAGGCGCTGGTGGCCATAGGCGAGCTCGCGCGTCGGCCGGTGGCAGACCGAAGCGATCGAGAGCGACGCGAGAATGGCGTGCGCCTCGTCGATCTCGGCGGTGAAGCCGGCAATGCTGCGCCACCAGCAGCGCGCGACGCCGTTCCGTTCGCAGATCGCGAGCGTCACGGCCTCGAGCGCGGTCAGCGCGGGAAACAGCGCGTTGACCTGGAAGGTGCGCGCGAGCCCGCGTCCGACGCGCTGCTCCGGAGCGGCCGCCGTGACGTCCTCAGCGCCAAGAAAGATCTGCCCGCCATTGGGCCGGAGCATGCCGGTCACGAGATTGACCAGCGTCGTCTTGCCGGCGCCATTGGGGCCGATCAGCGCATGGCGCGCACCTGCCGGGATCTCGAGATCGACCCCGTCGGCCACCACCAGCGAGCCGAAGCTCTTGCACAGCCCCCGGGTCGCCAGGACCGGTGGTGCAGCGCCCGTCATCGGCGCCGCCAGCGCAGGCGCGCGAGCCCGCCCAGGATGCCGTTCGGCAGGAACAGCACGACGGCGACGAGCAGGGTGCCGATCCAGAAATACCAGTAGAGCGGCGTGATGCCGGAGAACTGGTCGCGCGCACTCATGAAAATGATCGCGCCGACCAACCCGCCATAGAGCCGTCCCGCACCGCCGAGAACCAGCATGACCAGCACTTCCGCCGAGCGCTGGAAGCCCAGCGTCTCGAGCGACACCGTCGAGGTCGTCTGGGTCAGCAGCGCGCCGGCGACGCCGGCGAGTGCCGCCGAGATGGTGTAGACCTTGCGGACATGCGCGCGCGCGCTGGCGCCGATCGCGGTCATCCGGACCGAATTCTCGCGGATGCCGCGCAACGCCAGACCGAAGGGCGAATGCACGATGCGGCGCACCAGCAGGAACGACAGGAAGAGCACGGCGAGCGCATAGGAATAGGCCGTGTAGCCGTAGAGATCGAAGCGGAACTGGCCGAGCACCTGCCACATCTTCACGCCCTGAAGGCCATCGACGCCGCCGGTCAGCCAGCTCGCGCTGTTGGCGGCCTCGTGCAGCAGGAGGCCCATGCCGAGCGTGATCATGATGAGCGCCAGATGACGAAAGCGCGCGATGACCAGACTCGCCGCGAATCCGACGATGCCCGCGACCAGAGCTGACAGCACCAGGCCCGACAGCGGCTCGCCCCACCCGTGCTTCGACAAGAGACCTGCCGTGTAGGCGCCGAGGCCGAAGAACGCGGCATGGCCCAGCGAGACGATGCCGGCGTATCCCAGGATGAGATCGAGCGACAGCGCGAACAGCGCCGTGATGGCGATCTGGCTCGCCAGCACGAGATGAGTGGGAAACAGGACGAAGGGCAGCAGCGTGGCGAGCCAGAAGATGACTTCCGCCGGCCGCCAGCGGATTTGTCGCGCGATGTGGCGCCGCGCATCGAGCGCCATCGTGTCGGTCGACATCGCCTTCTAACGTCTGCCGAACAGGCCGGCCGGCCGCCACATCAGCACGGCCAGCATGACCAGGTAGATCAGGAAGGCGCCGAGCTCAGGGACATAGTATTTGCCGGCGACGTCCGTGATGCCGATCAGGCTGGCGGCGGCGAAGGAGCCGCCAATCGATCCGAGCCCGCCGACCGACACCACGATCAGCACATAGATCAGGAACGTGAAGGCGAAGGAAGGATCGAGGCCGACAATGTCGATTGCGAGCGCGCCGCCCAAGCCCGCAAGTCCGCTGCCGAGGGCGAAAGTGACAGCGAAAATACCATCGACGTCAATGCCGAGACCGCGCGCCATGCGCTGATTGTCGACCGCGGCGCGCACCTGCGCGCCATAGCGCGTACGCTCGAGCGCGAGCACGAGCACGAGGGTGATGACGAGGGATATGCCGACGAGGAACAGGCGGTAGGCGGAGAAATTGACGCCGATGATCGTCACATAGCCGCGCAGATAGGACGGCAACTGCACGGGTTGTTGCACCGTGCCGTAGACATAGGCGGCGGCCGCCACCGACATGAAGGTGATGCCGATGGTGAGCAGCACCTGGTCGAGGTCGCTGGCGCGGTAGAGGCGGCGATAGAGCGTGCGCTCGAACAGCACGCTGGCAAGCGCCGCGGCGACGAAGGCGACAGGCAGCGTCGCGATGAAAGGCCATTCGAGCCGGTTCATCAACGTGACGGTGACATAGCCGCCGAGCATGGCGAAGGCGCAGTGCGCCAGGTTGACGAAATTCATCATGCCCAACGTAACGGACAGCCCCATGGACAGCAGAAACAGGAGCATGCCGTAGGCAAAACCATCGAAGAGGACGCCGACGATGGCCATCGCTTTGCCCTTGGCTCAGAGCCTTGTTCTAGAGTCTGGAGCAGCGTTGCGGATGGGCTCGCGCGAACTGCCCAAAAGGTGAAGATCGCAGCACCGTCCCCTCACCCTCCCGGGCTGAGGGGCGATCGAAGTGAAGCACTGGCCATTGTAGCGTAGCGCCGATGCGCTACTTCATGCGCGCCTTGAACGGGTCCTTGACCTTCTCGACCTTGTCGAATTCGACGTTGCGAAGCTGGCCGCCGACCTTCTCGACGCGGCGGATATAGACGTTCTGGATGATGTCGCGCGTCTCCGGATCGATCGACACCGGTCCGCGCGGGCTTTCCCAGGACATGCCTTTCGCAGCGGCGATGAGGGATTCCCCATCGGTCTTGCCGCTGGCCTTCGTCAGCGATTCGTAGATCAGGTGCATGCCGTCATATCCGCCGATCGAGAAGAAGTCGGGATTGCGGCTGTAGGCCTTGGTGAAGGCGGCGACGAAGGCCTTGTTGGCCGCGGAGTCGTGCGTGTAGTCGTAGTGGAGCGCCGTGATGATGCCGAGCGACGCATCGCCCATGCTCTTCAGCGCTTCGTCGAAGGTGAGCTCGCCCTGGGCCAGGATCTTGGTCTTGGCTGGATCGATGCCACGGTCGGCCAGCGCCTTGCCGATCGCCGCCGGCTGCGCGCCGCCCGGCACGAAGACATAGATCGCTTCGGGGTTCACGTCCTTGGCGCGCTGCACGAAGGCGGAGAAGTCGGGATTGGCGACGGGGAATCGCACGGAACCGACGATCTCGCCGCCGGCGTCCTTGAAGCCGCGCTGGAAGCTGCCTTCGGCGTCGTGGCCCGGTCCGAAATCGGACACCATGATGTAGGCCTTCTTGATGCCGCTCTTGAAGGCCCAACCGCCGAGCGCCTCGTTGAGCTGCGGGATGGTCAGCGACGCGCGCGCCATGTAGGGCGACTTGGTCGTGATGATGGCGGTCGCGGCGTTCATCACCACCATGAACTTCTTGGCCTCGGCCGACACGTCGGCGGCGGCCAGCGCGTTCGGCGTCAGCAGGAAACCGGCGATGATGTCGACCTTGTCGCGGACGATGAGCTCCTGGGCCAGGCGCTTGGCAACATCGGGCGCGATACCGCCGACATCCTTTCGGATGATTTCGATCTTGCGCCCGACTGCGCGGTCGCCCTTTTCCTGCATATAGAGCTTGATGCCGTTGTCGATTTGGTTTCCGGCATCGGCGAACTGGCCCGAATAGGGCAGGATCAGGCCGACCTTGATGGGTTCCTGCGCCGCGGCCGGCATGGTGGCCAGCAGGGCGGCAGCGCCCAATCCCAGCACAAACGCGCCAAGCAGAGACTTGCGCATCGATGTCCTCCCGGATTCTGGTGCAACGCGACGTTCCCCCGCCAATGCCGAACGCCTTGGCGAGGCGGCGTTGCCACGCGATCACGGTAGGTTCTCCGCCGCGGCGGGTCAATTTGCTTCGCCGCGCGGGGGCCTTGCCCACGCGCGCCGCGCGCTTCCCCTGTGGGTGGGCTGCTACTTGTCGTCGCGCGCGGCGGCCAATGACTGCGCCAAGCCGCCATACATGGCGGAGACGTCGTCGGAGATCGTGATGAAGGCGGCACCCCGCTCGATCGCCATCTTGCGGCGCTTGGGATGGCCGGCAGCCATGCTCCACGGCTTGCCCGCCGCAATCGCCGTGTCGATGATGCGCTTGTGGTCGGCGGCGTCCTCGGGCGTATCCTTGTTGAGGCCGCGGCCACGCGTCATCGACAGATCGCCCGGACCGATGAACAGTCCGTCGACGCCGGACAGCGCCGCGATCCTGGCCATGTCGTCGAAGGCTTCCTCGGTCTCGATCATCGCGATGAACCGGGTGCGCTCGTTCTCGCGCTCGCAGAAATCCGCCGCGAAGCCGGTATTGCGGTTGATCCGTCTGTGCCCGACGCCACGCGTGCCGAGCGGCGGATGCTGGGCATAGGAAGCCGCCATGCGCGCATGCTCGACGTCGCGGATCTGCGGCACGGTGACGATATCGGCGCCGGCATCGAGCGCTTGCTGGATCGGCACGCGCTCGGGATCGCATCGGCGCCGGGTGGCGGCGCGCTGAGCGCCGGACCGGCAACGAGCCGCATCAAATCACGGCCAAACCGGGCCGACGATTCTTTTGTATACACTATCCAATTTTGCGGGAGCGCCCCGGAATCCGTGCCGATCGATACCGCAGGATACATTATCCATGTAAGATGCCGCTTGGCGACCTCCGCGCCGTGGCCAGAGGATAGCGTGGCGAACCTGCGACAGACCAGACGAAAGCTGCACGCGGATAGCGTCACGGAGCCGACGCGACGCAACAACCTCGAAAGCATCCATGTGCGCAACCTGTCCGAGCAGGTCGCCGACAAGATCGTGCAGGGCATCTGCAACGGGCGCTTCCAGCCCGGCGAGCGGCTGATCGAAACGGAGATCGCCAGCGAGCTGCAGGTCAGCCGGATTCCCGTGCGCTCGGCCCTCAAAGCGCTCGAGAAGCAGGGCATCGTCATCAGCCTGCCCCATCGCGGCGCGCGCGTGATGGATCTCAACGACGACAAGGTGCAGCAGCTCTTCGAGGTGCGCCTCGATCTGGAGCGCCGCGCGTGTCGCGGCGCCATCGCCCGGCTGCGCTCCGACCCGCGGCCGCTCGAGCGGCTCGACGACATCCTCAAGGACATGCGGCGCGCCGTGTTCAGCCGCGACAAGGCGGCGGTGGTGTCGGCCGACATCGCGTTTCATCGTTGGATCTGCGAGACCTCGCAAAACCAGATCGTCATGACGCTATGGGACGCGCTGTCCCATCACCTGCGCATCGTCTTCGGCCTGATCGGCAACGAGTGGCCTTATCTGCCCAACGTCTACGACGAGCACAAGAACATGCGCGACGCCTTCGCCGCGTTGAACGAGACCGAAGTCGAGAAAATGCTGACTTACCACCTTCACGAGAGCTTCCACCGTCGCAGTTCCTAGCGCGTTTTCGGCCGGCCGTTCCGATCCGGCCACAGCGCCGCCTTCCGACCCATTCTCCCGTCCCACCTGCCATGCGGCCGCGACATGCGCCGAGGCCCTGCCGGCCTTGCTGGCACAGGCCGGGCCTGATATACGCTCCTGCCCTGCCACGCCCGACCAACGCTCAGCACTTTGGCTGATCGCCGGCCCCTGCGGCTTCCTTCAACGGACTGGCGGATGGATCGGGCACATTGGAGACATCGATGGCTGATTATCACGTCAAGGACATCGCGCTTGCCGACTGGGGCCGCAAGGAGATCTCGCTCGCTGAAACCGAGATGCCCGGCCTGATGGCGTTGCGCGCGGAATACGGCAAGTCGAAGCCGCTCAAGGGCGCGCGCGTCGCCGGCTCGCTGCACATGACGATCCAGACCGCGGTGCTGATCGAGACGCTGAAGCATCTCGGCGCCGACGTGCGCTGGGCGTCCTGCAACATCTATTCGACCCAGGACCATGCGGCTGCGGCGATCGCGGCCGGCGGCACGCCGGTCTTCGCCTACAAGGGCGAGAGCCTCAATGAGTACTGGGACTTCACGCACCGGATCTTCGAATGGGCCGATGGCGGCACACCCAACATGATCCTCGACGATGGCGGCGATGCGACGCTGCTCGTCCATCTCGGCATGCGCGCCGAAAAGGACGCCTCGGTGATCGCCAAGCCGAACAACGAGGAGGAGGAGGTTCTCTACGCCGCGATCAAGGAGCGGATCAAGGCCAAGCCCGGCTGGTACAGCAAGCAGGGTGCGGCGATCCGCGGCGTCACCGAAGAGACGACGACGGGAGTGCACCGCCTCTACCAGATGGAACAGGAAGGCAAGCTGCTGTTCCCGGCGATCAACGTCAATGACTCGGTGACCAAGTCGAAGTTCGACAACCTCTATGGCTGTCGCGAGAGCCTGGTCGATGGCATCCGCCGCGCGACCGACGTGATGATGGCCGGCAAGGTCGCTGTCGTGTGCGGCTACGGCGACGTCGGCAAAGGCTCGGCGGCGAGCCTGCGCAATGCAGGTGCGCGCGTCGTGGTGACCGAGATCGATCCGATCTGCGCGCTCCAGGCGGCCATGGAGGGCTACCAGGTCCTGACCATGGATGATGCGGCGCCGATGGGCGACATCTTCGTGACCGCGACCGGCAATGTCGACGTCATCACCATCGACCATATGCGCCAGATGAAGCACCGTGCCATCGTGTGCAACATCGGCCACTTCGACAGCGAGATTCAGGTCAACTCCCTGCGCAATTACAGGTGGCACAACGTCAAGCCGCAGGTCGACGAGATCGAGTTCCCCGACAACAAGCGCATCATCCTGCTCGCCGAAGGTCGGCTGGTGAACCTCGGTTGCGCCACCGGTCATCCCAGCTTCGTCATGAGCTCGTCCTTCTCCAACCAGGTGCTGGCGCAGATCGAGCTGTGGGCCAACCAGGGCAAGTATCAGAAGAAGGTCTATGTGCTGCCCAAGCACCTCGACGAGAAGGTCGCGGCTCTCCACCTGGAGAAGATCGGCGTCAAGCTGACCAAGCTCACGCCGAAACAGGCGGAGTACCTCGGCATCGCCCAGGAGGGGCCGTTCAAGCCGGGCGCCTACCGCTACTAGGCCGGCGATCACCCGGCGCGGTTTTGGGCGTGGCCGCGCCCAGCTTGTTTGGCCAATCTCGCGCCGGTAAAATTCGTCCTGTGATGGCCGTGCAGGGACATCGCGCGCCCAGCTTGGCCTTGGCCTTGGCGGGGTCGCTCACGGGGACGTGGCCCGCTCATGCAGCGGCCGGAGAGGTTGCGCCCACGGGCGTTCTCGTTCTCGCCGCCGTCGCCATTCTCGCCGCCGCATTGCTGGCATGGCAATGGCGCAGCCGCCTGGCTGCCGATCAGGCCGCGCGCGCCAGTGCGGCACGCGAGGCGCAGCTTGCCGCGGTGGTGGCTGCGGCGCCGACCGCATTGCTGGCGATCGAGCGCGAGACCGGCATGGTGCGCGCCTCCGATCGGCTGGCATCCCTGCTCGGCCGTGCGCCAGGCAGCGGAGTCGCCGCCGCCGACGTGCTTGATCTGTTCGATCAATCAGGAGCGGCCCGCCTGCGCCAGGCGATCGATCGGTTGCGGGCGGACGGTCAGCCGTTCCGCTTCGCGCTGGACGGCGCTGCCCCCAGCCGGCGTTACCTCGTCGAGGGCGCGCATGCCGCCGGCGTCGACGTGCTGGCGATCGGCGACACTTCGACGGAAGCGCAGTCAGAAGCGGCGCAGCGCGCCGCCGAGGCGGCCCGCGACCGGTTCGACCAGGTGATCCGCAGCGTGCCGATCGCGCTCTGGGCGCGACGCGCGGACCAGACGATCGACGTCGTCAACCCGGCCGCCGGCGAGCTGCTCGACAGCCACTCCGAGGGCGTAGCGCTCGCCGAACGTGCCCAGCGCCTCGGCCGTGCCCAGAGCGAGAGCCGGGCGGTGGTCATCGCCGGCCAGCGCCGGTTGGTCGAATTCACCGAGATCCCCGCCTCAGGCGGCGACACGGTCGGCTTCGCCAGCGACGTGACGCAGCTCGAGCAAACCCAGGCCGAGCTCGCGCGCCATGTCGCGGCCCATGCCGAGGTGCTCGAATCGCTCGATACGGCGATCGCCATCCTCGGCCCGGATCAGCGGCTGAAGTTTTTCAACGCCGCCTGCGCGCGTCTTTGGCATCTCGAGCCGCGCTGGCTCGCGGCCGAGCCGACGCTGTCGGAAATCCTCGACCTGCTGCGCGAGCGGCGGCAGTTGCCTGAGGTGGCAGATTTCCGGGCCTATCGGCGCGAGCGCCTGCGCCAGCTCGCCAGCGTGATCGAGCCGCAGGTCGAGCTCGAGCATCTGCCCGACGGCACCACGCTGCGACGCACCACCGTTGCCCACCCGTTCGGTGGCGTGCTGTTCACCTACGAGGACGTGACCGACCGCCTGGCGCTCGAGGCTTCCTACAACACGCTGATCGAGGTCCAGTGCGAGACGCTCGACAATCTGCAGGAGGCGGTCGCCGTGTTCGGCGGCGACGGACGTCTCAAGCTGAGCAATCCCGCCTTCGCCACGCTGTGGCGCATCGACGGCGCGGAGCTCGTACGCGAGCGGCACATTTCCGAGCTCATCGAGCTGATGCGGCCCCTGCTGCTGCCCGTCGGCGATTGGGTCGATTTCAAGGCGCGCATGATCGCCGATGTGTTCGAGCGCACGCCGAAGTCCGGCCGCGTCGTGCGTCAGGACGGCGCCGTACTCGATTTCGCCAACGTGCCGCTGCCCGACGGCGCGACTCAGATCATTTATGTCGACGTGTCTGACCGCGTCCGGGTCGAACAGGCGTTGCGCGAACGCAACATGGCGCTCGAAGCCGCCGACCACCTGAAGAGCGAGTTCGTCGCCAACGTGTCCTACGAGCTGCGCACGCCGCTCAACGCCATCATCGGCTTCTCCGAGATCCTGGCCAATGGCTACTTCGGAACCTTGAACCCGCGCCAGCTCGAATACGCGCGGGCCATCCTCGAATCGTCGAACCGTCTGGTTGCGCTCATCAACAACATCCTCGATCTTGCGACCATCGAGGCGGGCTATATGCGGCTCGAGCGTTCGAATGTCGACGTGGCTGCGCTGGTCGAAGGCGTCGCGGCGCTCACGCGCGAGCGCGCACGCACCATCGGCGTGCAGCTCAACGTCGTGTGCGGGCCCGCCCTCGGCCGGGTCAGTCTCGACGAGCGGCGCATCAAGCAGGCGTTGTTCAACCTGGTGGCCAATGCCATCAAGTACACGACCGCCGGCGGTTCCGTGACGATCGCCGCCAAGCACGTCAATGGCGAGCTCGAGCTCGCCGTGAGCGACACCGGCGTCGGCATTCCGCTGGAGGAACAGGCCCAGGTGTTCGAGAAGTTCCAGCGCGGCAGCCAGCCCGGATCGGCAACCGGTCTCGGCCTCGGCCTGTCGCTGGTCAAGAGCTACATCGAACTGCACGACGGACGGGTGGCGCTGACCTCGGCGCCGGGGGTGGGCACCACCGTAACCTGCCATCTGCCGGCGCCGGCCATAGCTGCGCCGAGCGAGGGGGAAGCCGCCAAGGGTCACGCCGCCTCGTGATCGAGGCGGCTCTTGCCTTCGCTTTGCGCCGCGGCCATAGTCGGCGGCAACCGGTTCCGCCACTGCTGCAATGACTTATGCCGTCCTCGACCGCCTCTGAGCCAACCGGTACCGGCGCGCGTCGTCCGCGCGTCGCGTTGTTCGTCACCTGCCTCGTCGATCTGTTTCGGCCGTCGGTCGGCCTGGCTGCGATCAAGCTGCTCGAGGATGCGGGCTGCCGCGTCGAGGTGCCCGACGCGCAGACCTGTTGCGGCCAGCCCGCCTTCAATTCCGGTGATCGGCGCGACGCACGCGACATCGCGGCCCGCGTCGTCGATGCGTTCGGCGGCTATGACTACGTGGTGGTGCCCTCCGGCTCGTGCGGCGGCATGATCCACGAGCACTACCCGGCGCTGTTGGGCGACGACACCGAGCTCGGCCGGCGCGCCCGCGCGCTGGCGGAACGGACCCACGAACTCGTCTCGTTCCTGGTCGACGTCATGGGCGTCGATGCGGTGTCGGCCCGCTACGACGGCTCGGTGACCTACCACGATTCGTGCTCGGGTTTGCGCGAACTTGGCGTCAAGGCGCAGCCGCGCAAGCTGCTCGGCACGGTCGAGGGACTGGCACTCGCCGAGTTGCCGGGCGCCGAGGTGTGCTGCGGCTTCGGCGGCACGTTCTGCATCAAATATCCCGAGATCTCCGAGCGCATGGTCAGCGACAAGGCGCGCGACATCGTCAACACCGGCGCCGACACCCTGCTCGCGGGCGACATGGGGTGCCTGCTGAACATGGCGGGGAAGCTGCGGCGCGCCGGCCACAAGGTGCGGGTGCGCCACGTCGCAGAGGTGCTGGCCGGTGACCTCGACACGCCCGCAATTGGCGAGCCGGCGGCCGAGTTCGCGCCTGCCCGCCGCAAGCAGGAATAGAAGCAATGGAATCGACCAGCCATCGCTTCAAGGAGAATGCGCGCGAGGGCATGGCCAATCCCTCGCTGCAGCGCGCCATGGAGAACATGCGGCGCGGCTTCCCGGACAAGCGGCTCGCCGCCATCGGGCGCTTGCCGGAGTTCGACGCGTTGCGCGACCGGGCACGCGACATCAAGAATCACGTGCTGGAGCACCTCGACTTCTACCTCGAGGCCTGGGAGGCCAAGGTGACGGCCGCCGGCGGCCACGTCCATTGGTGCCGCGACGCCGAAGAGGCGCGCCGGACGGTGCTCGCGATCTGCCGGCGGCTCGAGGCGCGCACGGTCACCAAGGGCAAGTCGATGATCGCCGAGGAGATCGCGCTCAACCCGTTCCTCGAAGCGAACGGCATCGAGCCGATCGAGACCGATCTCGGCGAATACATCATCCAGATCCGCAACGAGCCGCCCAGCCACATCATTGCGCCGGCGATCCATCTGACGCAGGACGATATCGAGAAATCGTTCCGCGCATCGCACCGCCAGCTCGACCCCGGCCGGCCGCTGTCCGAGCCGCATCAGCTGCTCGACGAAGCGCGCAGCCTGCTGCGCGACAAGTTCATCGCCGCCGACGTCGGCATCACGGGCGCCAATTTCCTGATTGCCGAGACCGGCTCCTCGGTCATCGTCACCAACGAGGGCAACGGCGATCTCACTCAGACGCTGACCAAGGCGCATATCGTCGTGACCAGCCTGGAAAAGGTCGTGCCAACGCTCGAGGACGCGCAGACCATCCTGCGCGTGCTGGCTCGCTCCGCGACCGGCCAGGACTATTCAGTCTACACCACGGTGTCGACCGGACCGCGCCGGCCCGAGGATCTCGACGGCCCCGGCGAGTATCATGTCGTGCTGCTCGACAACGGGCGCAGCCGCATGCTCGGCACGGAGTTCCACGACATGCTCCGTTGCATCCGCTGTGGCGCCTGCATGAATCACTGCCCCGTCTACGCGACCGTCGGCGGCCATGCCTATGGCTGGGTCTATCCCGGGCCGATGGGCGCCGTCCTGACGCCAAGTCTGATCGGCGTCGACGAGGCCGGGCACCTGCCCAACGCGTCGACCTTCTGTGGCAAGTGCGAGAGCGTCTGCCCGATGCGCATCCCCCTGCCGCGCATGATGCGGCATTGGCGCGAGCGCGAGTTCGAGCGCCATCTCTCGCCGGCGGCTTCACGCTACGGACTCGGACTCTGGGCCTTCCTTGCCAAGCGTCCGCGGCTCTACCGTCTGGTCAACGGGCTGATGGCGCGCGTGCTCGGGCTGCTCGGTCGCGAGCATGGCGGGTTCCGGCATCTGCCCCTTGCCGGCGGCTGGACCGGCGGCCGCGACATGCCTGCACCGGAGGGCGAAGGCTTCCACCAGGCCTGGGCACGCAAGCGACGCGAGCGGACGCGTGCGGCATGAGCGCGCGCGACGACATCCTCGGCAGCGTGCGCCGGTCGCTGCGCCGCGACCGGCTGTCGGACGAAGCACAGGCAGCGCTGCAGCGACGCATCCGCGCCCACGAACGCAACATCGTGCCCCAACGCGGGTCCGGCAGCGGCGCGGAAATCGCCGCCCGCTTCATCGACGAGGCGAAGTCGGTCGCCGTCACCGTGCAGCCTGTTGCCTCCGACGCCGAGGTGCCCGACGCGATCGTGCGCTATCTGGCGCAGCACAATCTGCCGGCGCGGGTCGCGATGGCGCCGTCGGCCGCGCTCGAACAGATTCCGTGGGCGAGCCGCCCGACGCTCGAGGTTCGCCGTGGCGCCGCGCGGCCGGACGACCAGGTCAGCGTCACGCCGGCCTTCGCCGGCATCGCAGAGACCGGCACCCTGATGCTGACCTCCGGAGCGGAGACGCCAACCACGCTCAATCTGCTGCCCTATGACCATGTCGTGGTGATGCGCACGAGCCAGATCGTCGGCAGCTATGAAGACGCGTGGGACCTGTTGCGCCAGTCGCGAAGCCGGGCCGATGGGCTGATCGACATGCCGCGCACGGTCAATTTCATCACAGGACCGTCGCGCACCGGTGACATCGAGCAGAAGATCCTGATGGGCGCGCATGGACCGCGCCGGCTCCATATCGTGCTGATCGAGGATGCCTAAGCGGCTGATGCCCGAGCGCAAGCCGACGGACGACGAGTCGCGCCTGTGGCGTCAGGCGACGACGAATGTCGCCCCACCCAAGCGACGGTCGGCGAAGCTTGTGCAGAAGCCCGCACCGGTTGCCCAGTCTGCCCCTGAGCGCTTCCGCGACATGCTCGACGCGCCGCCGTCGCGTGCAAAGTCCGCCACGGCTGGTGAACGAGCAGTCCCGCCGCCGCACTCGCCGCCGAGCGATCATCGCAGGACTCCCGGCCTGGACAAGGCGACGGCGACCAGGCTGCGGCGCGGCCAGATCCCGATCGACCGCCGCATCGACCTGCACGGCATGACCCGCGCCGAGGCCCACCGAGTCGTGATCGGGGCCCTCGCGGCGGTCGCCAGCGAGGGGACGCGCTGCCTCCTGGTCATCACCGGCAAGGGCACGCGGCGACTGGCGAGCCCGGGCGACCGCGGCGACCCCGGCGTGTTGCGTTCCGAGCTGCCGCGCTGGCTGGCGGAACCGCCGCACCGGGACCGCGTTCTGGCCGTGGCGCCCGCCCTGCCGGAGCATGGCGGCGCAGGCGCCGTTTACGTGCTGCTCAGGCGCCAACGCTAGGCTTCTAGGGGCCAATCCGGACCAAACTAGGTCAATCCCGGTCTATTCAGATTCACACTTTCCTGGTAACATATTAACAATTGAATCGGGTCTTCGGATCGAGCGGTCGTTTGCGTGGGGTGCGGCCGGGCAATGAGAGAGAGTTCCGACCCGGTTCGCGAGACCAGAGACCACGCCTGCGCTTCATGAAAAGCCAGCTCCTCGCCCGACTATTCAAGCGCCTGTCGGATTCGTTTGCTGAGCGGCCGCTATCGGACGCGCCGGACCCCTCGCAGACCGGGCCGGAGCTCGACGAGCCGGCCGCGCCCCCGCCCAGCACCGAGCTGACCGACGCCAACTTTGCCCGCCAGATGGGGGCGTTCGACGCACGGGCCGCGGCCGCCGGCGGGCCGACCATTGCCGGCAGCGTCCAGCTCATCGGGCTGGAGGAGATCAAGAACAATTTCGGCGCGCTGTGGAAGGACATCCGCGACGCCGCGCACAAAGTCACCGAGGAGGTCATCAAAAGTCACTTGACGCCGCTCGACCTGTTCGCGGCCGTCCAGGAGGAGTCCTACGTCGTCCTGTTCGGCGAGCTCGGCCAGGAAACGGCCGAGATCAAGGCGAAGTCGATGGCCGCCGAGATCACGCGCCGCCTGTGTGGCGACGTCGATGGCGGGCCGATGGTCACCGTGCGCAGCGTAACGCTGGAGATCGACCGGCCGGAGGGCGGCTTCAAGACGGTCACCGACGTTTGGTCCGGCTTCGAGCGCGCCCAGTCCAAGGCCGCCGAGACGGCCAAGGCCGAAGGCAAGCGCATCGCCGAGGGCATCCAGTTCGGCTACTGGCCGACGCTCAACCTGCGCAAGCGGCTGATCGCGATCTATGACTGCAACATCATGCGTCGCGCCGATGCCGGATACATGCTGGTCGGCGACGACGCCTATCCGCGCGATCCGACGGGCGAGCTCGCAGCCACGCTCGACGGCATCGCACTCGACGCCGCGCACCAGGGATTGCGCCACATCGAGCAACAGGGCAAGCGCGCCGTGCTGCTGCTGCCCGTGCATTTCGAGACGCTGGCCTTCCGCGCCTTCCGCGAAAAATATATGCAGGGCGTACGCGCGTTTCCGGAATCGGCGCAGCACAATCTCGCTTTCCACGTGCTCGACCTGCCAGCCGGCGTGCCGCAGACGCGCGTGGTCGAGGTCGTGTCGCAGTTCCGCCCCTGGGTTCTGGGCTTCGTCTGCCGTCTGCCATTGGCGCGACCGGAGATCGAGCGCTTCACGGGCAGCGGCCTGATCGGGCTCACGACCGATGCCGGCGGCACGATCACGCCGTCCGAAACGCAGTACGAGCATATGCGCAGCTTCGCGGCCGCCGCGCGCGAGGCCAAGCTACGCTCCATGTTCGTCAATGCGCGCACCGTCAGTCTTGCATCGGCCGCCGTGCGCGCCGGCTTCGACTTCGTCAATGGCGATGCGATCGTGCGCATGGTCGCCCGGCCGGGCCGGGTCTACCAGCTCGAGGCGAGCGCAACCCAGCCCGGCGGCGCACCGGCTGCCAAGCAGGACGCGGCCACGGCACCAACCGCCAAGCCGGGGAGAGCGAAGCCGGAAAACCCTAAGCCGGACACCGCCAAGCTGGCGGATCGCCTCGCCAGCGGCGCGCGCTGACGCCGATAAATCCGTCGCTTGGTCGCACCCAGACCTGCTCTGGCGACCTGACCGCCGCGCATAGCCGTCGGCTATCGAAACCATAAAAAGTCGCGAATTCCGTCCGGTCCTGCCTTGGCGCATGGTGCGCCCGGCAGCCCGAGAGGCTGCTCGTGACAGTTCCCACCCTCAACGGAGATATCCATGAAGACCCCAGTCATCCTCGCGGCCTCGGCCGTCATCCTCGCGCTCTCGCTCGGCACCACGGCGAGCAGCCAGGAAGTCAAGACCGAGAAGTGCTACGGCATCGCCAAGGCGGGCAAGAACGACTGCCAGACCGCGACCTCGTCCTGCGCCGGCAGCTCGAAGCGCGATCTGCAGGCCGATGCGTTCATCGGTGTCCCGGCCGGCACCTGCGCCAAGATCGTCGGCGGCAGCCTGATGCCCAAGAAAGCCTGATCGCACACAAGCCCGCCGGACGGTTGCCATGGCGATCTCCTCGAGTCCGACCGCAATCAATCCAGCGCAGCCTGGCATTGGGTTGCGTGCGGCCCATCACGGAGATGTCGCCGAACGCCGTCCGGCCGTCGGCTTTCTCGAAGTCCATGCCGAGAACTACATGGGCGGCGGCCGGCCGATCGCAACACTCGAAGCCCTGCGCCGGCACTACCCCCTGAGCGTGCACGGCGTCGGCTTGTCGCTTGCCAGCGTCGAGGGCCTCGACCTCGGCCACGTCAATCGCCTGGCTTCGCTGTGCGCGCGCCTCGAGCCGGCGCTCGTCTCCGAGCATCTCGCGTGGAACCGCGCCGGCGGTGTCTATCTCAATGATCTCTTGCCGATTCCCTATAGCGAGGAGGCACTCGGCGTTGTCGGCGATCATGTCGCGATGGTGCAAGACAGACTCAAGCGCCGCCTGCTGATCGAGAATCCGTCAGCCTATCTGCGCTTGCGCGCCTCCGTCATCCCCGAGGCCGAGTTCCTGGCCGAACTCGTGCGCCGCACTGGATGCGGCATCCTGTGCGACGTCAACAACGTCTACGTCAATAGCCGCAACCACGGCGGAGATCCGCGCGCCTACCTGAAGGCTCTGCCGGCGTCAGCGGTCGGCGAGATCCATCTCGCCGGCCACGCGATCAACGATGCAGACGGCCAGCCCGTGTGGATCGACGATCACGGTTCCCCTGTCGCCGCCGCGGTCTGGGACCTCTATGCCCACGCCGTCCGGCGCTTTCCACATGCCGTCACCTTGGTCGAGTGGGACAGCAATCTGCCCTCGCTCGACACGCTGACCGGCGAAGCCCGCACCGCCGCGCGGATTCGCGCCTCGGTGCTCTTGTCGGAGCTCTCTTATGCGCACGCTGCATAGGCACCAGGTCGAGCTGCGTGCCGCAATCGTCGAATCGGCGTTTGCGCCCTTCGCCTCCGCCATCGTCCCGGCCCGTCTGTCCCCCCGCGAGCAGCTCGACATCTATCGCCATCACTATGTCCTGACGCTGACTGAAGCGCTCCGCGTCACCTTTCCGGTGATCCTGCAATTGGTCGGCGAAGCGTGCTTTCGCGCGATGGCGGCGCGCTTCATCGAGCGCCATCCGCCGGTAGCACCTGTCTTGTTCGAGTACGGCGACCGGTTCGCCGACTTCGTCGATGACAGAAGCGAGCTTTCTGGTGGGCTTCCCTACCTCGCGGATGTCGCGCGCCTGGAATGGGCCATCAACCTCGCCTACTCCGCTGACGACGCCGAAACCATCGGTCTGGCAGAGCTCGTCGCGCTCTCCGGGGATTCCTCGAGCGGCGCTCTCCTTGGTCTGCATCCATCCGTGCAGCTCGTCGGCTCACCCTATCCCATCGACCTGATCTGGCGCGCCAATCAGCCGGGCGCCGATCCCGCGGCGACCGTCAACCTCGACCGGGGCGGCGCCCGGATCGTGGTCTACCGGGACGCCGAACTGGATGCCGCGTGGCGCTCGCTCACACTTGGAGAGGATGCATTCTTCCGGATGCTCAATCGCGGCGCGACCCTCGACGAGGCGCACCAAGCAGCCGCCGTTCACGGCAGCTTCGAGCTCGGCTCCACCCTGTCGTGGAGCTTGAACGCCGGGCTCTTCGTCAAGCTCCCTGCCACAGCCAACCCCCAACGGAGTTTCCCACCATGACCGCCACAACCGCGAATCTCACCATGCAGACCTCCATCCGGGAACGCTTGTCGGGCGTTTTCGTGATGCTCGAGCGCTTTCCGATGCCGGCGCTTTCCGCCATGTTCCGGATCGGCGTCGGCGCCGTGTTCTTCAAGTCGGGACTGGTCAAGATCGCCAGCTGGGACGCCACGGTCGGGCTGTTCCGCGACGAGTACCGGGTGCCGCTGCTGCCGCCGGAATTGGCGGCCTATCTCGGCACGGCCGCCGAGCTGATGTGCCCCCTGCTGATCGTACTCGGCCTGGGCGCCCGTCTCGGCGCAGCCGCCCTTCTCGGCATGACCTTCGTCATTCAGTTCTTCGTCTACCCGGAGAACTGGGCCGAGCATCTGATCTGGGCGTCGCTGCTTGCCCACGTTCTGACGCGCGGCCCAGGACCCCTGTCGATCGACCATTGGATCGCCCGGTCGTACCTCGGGCGCTAATCGAGGATCCGGTCATGCCATCGCCATCGCAACGGCGCCCGCGCGTCGTCATCGTCGGCGCTGGTTTCGGCGGGCTCAGTGCCGCCAAAGCCCTCGCCGGAGCGCCGGTCGACGTTGTGCTCGTCGACAAGCGCAACTACCACCTGTTCCAGCCCCTGCTCTACCAGGTGGCGACCGCAGGCCTGTCGCCGGCCGACATTGCGGCGCCGATCCGTGGCATCGTCCGCCGGCAAGCCAATGTCTCGGTCGTGCTCGGCAAGGTAACCGGCATCGACCCGGCAGCGCGCGAGGTGCTGACCGATGAAGCGCGCATCTCCTACGACTTCCTCGTCCTCGCGACAGGCGCGCGTCACGCCTACTTTGGCCGCGACGAATGGGAGCCCTTCGCGCCGGGGCTGAAGAAGATCGACGACGCGACAGCGATCCGTCGGCGCATCCTCATGGCCTTCGAGCGCGCGGAGCTCGAAGTGGACGCGGGCCGCCGGCGCGACCTGCTGACCTTCGTCATCGTCGGCGGCGGGCCGACCGGTGTGGAGCTCGCAGGCGCGATTGCCGAGCTGGCGCGCAAGACCTTGAGCGCCGATTTCCGGCACATCGATCCCCGCGCGGCGCGCGTCATCCTGATCGAGGCCGGACCGCGCGTGCTTGCCGCCTTCCCACCCTCGCTGTCGGAACAGGCTCGACGCTCGCTCGAACGACTCGGAGTCGAGGTCCGTACCGGCCACCCGGTCGATACCTGCGACGCCGGCGGCGTCTCGGTTTCCGGCGAACGCATCGGTTCTCGGACCATCCTGTGGGCGGCGGGCGTGGCGGCATCGCCGGCTGCGAAATGGCTGATGGCCGACAAAGACCGCGCGGGCCGCATCAAGGTCGAGCCCGACCTGTCGGTCCCCGGCCATCCCGCCGTGTTCGCCATCGGCGACACGGCAATGGTCGCCGATGGCAACGGCAAGCCGGTGCCTGGTATCGCACCGGCGGCCAAGCAGCAGGGCACCTATGTCGGCCGCATCATCCGCAACCGCGTCGCAGGGATCGAGACGGCACCCTTCCGTTACCGCCACTACGGCAACCTCGCGACCATCGGACGCAAGAGCGCGGTCGCCGATTTCGGCGCTCTGCGGCTGAGCGGCTTCGCTGCCTGGCTCCTGTGGAGCGTGGCCCACATCTATTTTCTGATCGGCTTTCGCAACCGTGTCGTCGTGTCGTTGAACTGGCTCTGGGCCTATCTGACCTTCCAGCGTGGCGCGCGGCTCATCACCGGTCAGAAGGGCTAAGAGCCGATCCTGAAAGTTGTTGAATCGGACGAATCTGTTGTGATTCATTGTCGGGCACCCGAATCGTATCCGAGGGGTGCACGATGTGGAAGCCCGAGCATCGCCGTGACGCCGCGCGACACGGCC
>VGDO01000105.1 GCA_016869645.1 Alphaproteobacteria bacterium | reverse complement strand
GAAGCGGGAGGACCCACCGGTCCTCCTGAACCATTCTGAATTTACCAGGGCGAACCCGCCGCGCGATGCGCGGCGGGACGCTTCGCGCGTCAGCCGGCGGCCGCGGCCAGGCGGGTCGAGTGCCCGTTCATGCCGCCCTTGTTGCGGAAGCGCACCATCTTCCAGTAGCCGAAGGCGTTGATCTCCTGGATGTCGATGACGTCCATGCCGGCCATGAGCTGAAGCATCGGCAATTCGAGATCCGGGCGAAAGCCCATGGTGGTCGACAACGGCGCCACGGCGCGCTCGAACTGGCGCATCAGCGGGTGGTTGCTCGCGAAGTGATTGACCACCACGACCTCTCCGTCGGGCACGCAGACGCGACGCATTTCGGCGAGCAGCCGGCGCGGATTGGGCACGACCGAGGCGACATACATGGCAACGACCGAGTCGAAGTGCCGATCAGGGAAGCTGGTCGCTTCCGCATCCATCTGCAGCAGCGCCTCGACCTGCGCCAGGCTCTGCGTCTCGACACGTTCGCGCGCCTTGGCCAGCATGTCCGGCGAGACATCGATGCCGGTCACGCGCGCGTCGCGCCGATAGAAAGGCAACGACAGGCCCGTGCCGACGCCGACTTCGAGGATGCGTTGGCCCGGTCGTGTGTTGATCGCTTCGACGGCACGCCGCCGGCCCGGCTCGAAAAGCGCGCCGAACAGCATGTCGTAGACGCCGGCATATCGGCGGTAGGTCTTTTGAATTGCTTCTAAGTTCATGGTCGCAGAAGTTGCGTCCCGAAATCGTACCCCCGCCGATCTCGATGCGTCCGACAGGGCCGATCGATTAATCGGGATAAGACCACAATTTCCCCTATTGCGAAAGGGTTTAGGCGGGGCCCGGCGGGGCTCGCGGCGGCTTCAGACCGGCACCGCGAAGGGCCCGGCGGCGTGCCGGCCTAGGCCGCCTTGCGAAGGTACTGCTTGGTCAGTTCCTCGGCGATCTGGACGGCGTTGAGCGCCGCTCCTTTGCGCAGATTGTCGGACACGACCCACATGGTGAGACCGTGCTTGACGGTCGGGTCCTTGCGGATGCGGCTGACGTAGACGGGATCATCGCCGGCAGCCTCGACCTGGGTGACATAGCCTTCGTCGGCGCGGTGGTCGATCACGGTCACGCCCGGCTGTGCCTTCAGCGCGGCGCGCGCCTCGTCCTCGCTGATCGGCTTGTCGAACTCGATATTGACCGCCTCGGCGTGGCCGATGAAGACCGGCACGCGCACGCAGGTCGCGACGACCTGGATGTCCGGGTCGAGGATCTTCTTGGTTTCGACCGCCATCTTCCATTCTTCCTTGGTCGCGCCATCCGGCATGAAGACGTCGATGTGCGGAATGCAGTTGAACGCGATCTGCTTGGTCAGCTTCTT
This sequence comes from Alphaproteobacteria bacterium, assembly GCA_016869645.1. GTDB lineage: Bacteria > Pseudomonadota > Alphaproteobacteria > SHVW01 > SHVW01 > SHVW01. The sequence goes on along the minus strand of VGDO01000105.1, from coordinate 18,722 downwards.
CTTCTCGATCGGGTCGTTGACGTAGACCGCGCGGGTCTGATTGAACAGCTCGTCCATCGCCTCCTTGCCGGCGCCGGAGACCGACTGGTAGGTCGCGACCACGACCCGCTTGATCTTGGCCACCTTGTGCAGCGGCTTGAGCGCGACGACCATCTGGATCGTCGAGCAGTTCGGGTTGGCGATGATGTGGCGCTTGGCATAGCCGGCGATCGCGTGGCCGTTGACCTCGGGCACGACGAGCGGCACGTCGGGATCCATGCGGAAGTGCGACGTGTTGTCGATCACCACGGCGCCCGCCTTGGCGGCGCGCGGCGCGTGCACGGCCGACACCTTGGCACCCGGCGACGAGAGCACGATGTCGATGCCCTTGAAGTCGTAGGTCGCGAGATCGTGGATCTTGAGGACTTTGTCCTCGCCAAACGACACTTCGCGCCCGATCGAGCGTTCGGAGGCGAGCGCCACGACTTCGTCCACGGGAAAGTTGCGCTCGGCCAGCGTCTGCAGCATCTCGCGCCCGACATTGCCGGTGGCACCCACCACCGCCACTCTGTAGCCCATCGTCATGTCCCTCGATCGTTTCGTCGAAGCTGTTCCAGGTATCGTTCGTTTACGCGCTGGATTCGGGCTTGGCAAGCGCCGGCGACCCGGCAGCTGCCCGATGCCAAACTGAGGCCCTGTCTAGGCCGCCATTTCGTCGAGCTTGCGCAAGACGGTGTCGCCCATCGTGCTGGTCGACACCTTGGTCGCACCGGGCTGCATGATGTCGGCCGTGCGCATGCCGCCCGCCAGCGTCGCCTTGACCGCGTTCTCGACCAGATCCGCATCGTCTGCCAGGTCGAAGGAATAGCGCAGCAGCATGGCGAAGCTAAGCAGCTCGGCCAGCGGATTGGCCATGTCCTTGCCGGCGATGTCCGGAGCCGAGCCGTGCACGGGTTCGTAGAGGGCATAGCGTTTGCCGGTCTTGGGATCGATCGAGCCGAGCGAGGCCGAGGGCAGCATGCCGAGCGAGCCGGTCAGCATCGCCGCGCAGTCCGACAGCATGTCGCCGAACAGGTTATCGGTGACGATGACGTCGAACTGCTTCGGATTGCGCACGAGCTGCATGGCGCAGTTGTCGGCGTACATGTGACCGAGCTCGACGTCCTTGAACTCCTTGGCGTGAAGCTTCGTCACCGTCTCGCGCCACAGCACGCCGGTGTGCATGACATTGGCCTTCTCGACCGAGGTCAGCTTGTTGCGCCGCTTCTTGGCGAGCTCGAAGCCGACGCGGGCGACGCGCTCGATCTCGGGCGTGGTGTAGACCTGGGTGTCGACCGCGCGCTTCGTCCCGTCCGACAGCGTGGTGATGCCGCGCGGCTCGCCGAAATAGACCCCGCCGGTCAGCTCGCGCAGGATCAGAATATCGAGGCCCGCCACCACCTCGCGCTTGAGCGTGGATGCCTCGGCCAGCGCGTCGAAGACCAGTGCCGGGCGCAGGTTGGCGAACAGATCCATCTCCTTGCGCAGCCGCAGGAGGCCGCGCTCGGGCTTCTTCTCGAACGGCAGATCGTCCCACTTCGGGCCGCCGACCGAGCCAAACAGCACTGCATCCGATGCCATGGCCTCCGCCATCGTCGCGTCGGTCAGCGGCACGCCGTGGGCGTCGAGTGCCGCGCCGCCGACGAGCCCCTCCTTGATGTCGAAGCGGACGGCCCGCCGCTTGTCGAACCAGTCGACCACGCGCAACACCTGGCGCATCACCTCCGGTCCGATCCCGTCGCCGGCGAGCACCAAGAGCTTCTTGTTGGCGGGCATTCGTCTTGTCTCCTTGATTGGGCCGGCGGTGCCGGCTCAGTCCGCCATCCACGGCTGCTGCGTGCGGCGCTTGTCTTCGAATGAGTCGATCTTTGTGCCCTTCTGCAAGGTCAGGCCGATGTCATCGAGCCCGTTGAGCAGGCAATGCTTGCGGAAGGGATCGATGTCGAACTTGATTTTGCCGCCGTCGGGACCGGTGATCTCCTGCTTCTCCAGGTCAATGCTGACGATGGCGTTGGCGCCGCGCTCGGCGTCGTCCATCAGCAGCGCCACCTGCGCTTTGGGCAGCTTGATCGGCAGGATGCCGTTCTTGAAGCAGTTGTTGTAGAAGATGTCGGCGAACGACGTCGAGATGACGCAGCGGATGCCGAAATCGAGCAGCGCCCAGGGCGCGTGCTCGCGGCTCGACCCGCAGCCGAAATTGTCGCCCGCGACCAGGATCTGCGCCTTGCGATAGGCCGGCTTGTTGAGCACGAAATCCGGCTTCTCCGAGCCGTCGGGATTGTGACGCATCTCGTCGAACAGCGCCTTGCCCAGGCCGGTGCGTTCGATCGTCTTGAGATACTGCTTGGGGATGATCGCATCGGTGTCGATGTTGATCATCGGCATCGGGGCCGCGACGCCGGAGAGCTTGGTGAACTTCTGCATGACAGCTCGCTCCACTCGCTCGAGTTGGTCTCAGGGGCCGGTCGCGGAAATGGGGCCGCCCGGCGGCGAATTGCGCTTGAGCACGAGAGTGCCCGCCAAGAGGTCGTGCAGGCCGCGCTTGCGCTCGGAGAAGGCGACCATGATGAATCCGATGCACAACAGGACGAGCGAGACGTACTTGGCGAAGTAGCGTCCCGTCGACCGGGCGAAGCTGAGCTGGTGACCGGCGTGATCGGTCACCTTGAGGCCGACGGCGAGCTTGCCGAGGGTGGCGCGGTGGCGCGACGCGGTCATCAGCGCCTCATAGAGCCAACTCGTCACGAACGCACCCGGCACCCACAGGGCCATCGCGCTCAGCACGCCCAGGACCGCCGAAATGGCCGAAACGATCACCGCGTCGATGATCGCGGCGATGACGCGCAGCCAGAACCCGCCATAGCCGATGAAGGGCTCGACATCGATCGTGCCTGGCACTCCTGGGCCAGACGGTCGAAACGCGGATTCGGGCGCGCTCATCAGCGACATTCGGTCAGCGCAGCTCGCGCACGTCGGTCAGGCGGCCGGCGACGGCGGCGGCGGCGGCCATGGCCGGGCTGACGAGATGGGTGCGTCCGCCGCGACCCTGGCGGCCCTCGAAGTTGCGGTTCGAGGTCGACGCGCACCGCTCGCCGGGCTGCAGCTTGTCGGCGTTCATCGCGAGGCACATCGAACAGCCGGGCTCACGCCATTCGAAGCCGGCTTCCGTGAAGATGCGGTCGAGGCCCTCCTGTTCCGCCTGGGCCTTGACCAGGCCGGAGCCGGGCACGACCAGCGCGTTGACGTGGGAGGCCACCTTGCGGCCGCGCGCGACAGCGGCGGCGGCGCGCAGATCCTCGATGCGGCCGTTGGTGCACGAGCCGATGAACACCTTGTCGACCTTGACCTCCTTGAGCGGCGTGCCCGGCTTGAGGCCCATGTAGTCGAGCGCACGCTCCATGGCGCGCCGCTTGTCCGGATCGGCAACATCGGCCGGGCTCGGCACCTTGCCGGTGATCGGCAAGACGTCCTGCGGGCTGGTGCCCCAGGTGACTTGCGGCACGATGTCGGCGGCCTCGAGCGTGACCTCCTTGTCGTAGACCGCGCCCGGATCCGACGGCAGCGTCGTCCAGTAGCTGAGCGCCTGCTCCCAGCGGGCGCCCTTGGGCGCCATGGGGCGGCCCTGGACGTAGGCGAAGGTCGTCTCGTCGGGCGCGATCAGACCGGCGCGGGCACCCGCCTCGATCGACATGTTGCATACGGTCATGCGGCCTTCCATCGAAAGGTCGCGCACCGCCTTGCCGGCATACTCGATGACATGGCCGGTGCCGCCCGCCGTGCCGATCCTGCCGATGATGGCGAGGATCAGGTCCTTGGCGACGACGCCTGTGGGCAGATCGCCCTCGACCGTGATGCGCATGTTGGCGGCCGGCTTCTGCAGCAGGGTCTGGGTCGCCAGCACGTGCTCGACCTCCGAGGTGCCGATGCCGAAGGCAAGCGCGCCGAAAGCGCCATGGGTCGCCGTGTGGCTGTCGCCGCACACGATCGTCATGCCCGGCAGCGTGAAGCCCTGCTCGGGACCGATGATGTGCACGATGCCCTGGCGCACATCGTTCATGTCATAGAGCGGGATGCCGAACTCTTTGCAGTTCTTGGTCAGCATCTCGACCTGGATGCGCGATTCTTCGTCGTCGATGCCCTTGCTACGGTCGGTGGTCGGTACATTGTGGTCGGCGACCGCCAGCGTGTTCTCCGGCCGCCGCACCTTGCGGCCGGCCGCGCGCAATCCTTCGAACGCCTGCGGGCTTGTCACCTCATGGACGAGATGGCGGTCGATGTAAATCAGGCAGGTTCCATCGTCCTGCTGGTCGACCAGGTGGTTCTGCCAGATTTTGTCGAACAGTGTGCGTGGCTTTGCCATGACCTACTCCCCAATGCACCATCGGGGCGGAGATCTCGGCTCCGCCCCGTCGCTGCGGCCGCAGCGGCACCTACTCCTTGGCGTCGGCTGCCGCCGCACCGTCGGAAACTGCCGTGCCGCCGACGTTGACCGCCGCTTCCAAGCCCATCTTCGCGGCCTTCTCGGCGATGCGGGCGCGCTTGCCGGTGCGGCCGCGCAGATAGTAGAGCTTGGCGCGCCGGACATTGCCGCGGCGCAGCACTTCGATCGACTCGATGCGCGGGCTGTGCAGCGGGAAGATTCGCTCGACGCCTTCGCCGTAGGAAATCTTGCGCACCGCGAAACTCGAATTCAGCCCGGCATTGCGTCGCGCGATGCACACGCCTTCGAAGGCCTGGACACGCTCGCGCGTGCCTTCGACCACCTTGACGTTGACGCGCAGCGTATCGCCCGGAGCGAATTCCGGCACCGTGCGCGCTGCCGCCAGCTTGGCGACCTGCTCTTTTTCGAGCTGTTCGATGATGTTCATGACACATGTCCTCCAGTGAGAATTCCGTTCAGTTGCGTCCGGCCATGTAGCGGCGCCAGAGATCGGGCCGGCGTTCCTCGGTGACGCGCTCGGCCTGTTGACGTCGCCAAAGCCTGATCTTCTCGTGATGTCCGCTCAGCAGCACATCGGGCACGGCGCGCCCCTGCCACACGGCGGGTCGCGTGTAATGAGGGTATTCGAGCAGTCCGGCATCGAGACCGAGCGCGAAGCTGTCCTCGTCGAGCGCGCCGGCATCGCCGATCACGCCGGGCAGCAAGCGCACGCAGGCGTCGATCAGCGCAATGGCCGCCGGCTCGCCGCCGGAGAGCACGAAATCGCCGATGCTGATCTCCTCGAGCGCGCGCGCTTCGATGACGCGCTGGTCGAGGCCCTCGAAGCGTCCGCACAGCAGCTTGACGCCCGGGCCCTCGGCCAGCATGCGCACGCGCGCCTGGTCGAGCACGCGGCCGCGCGGCGACAGGTAGACGGTTGGCCCCGGACGCTCGTCGATGGCGGCCAGCGCCGCATCGGCGATGTCGGGGCGGATCACCATGCCGACGCCGCCGCCGAATGGCGCGTCATCCACGCTGCGGTGACGGTCGAGCGCAAAGTCGCGCAGGTCGACCGTGTCGAGCGACCACAATCCGGCGTCGAGCGCCTTGCCGGCCAGAGACTGGCCGAGCGGGCCCGGAAACATGTCCGGAAAGATGGTCAGCACGGTGGCGCGCCAGGGCCGCACCGAGGTCATCACGGCTGCGGTCGCGCCGTTGGCTGCTGTCGGCGTCACTGACGTCCTCCACGACGCTGTCGCCGACGGTGCCGCGGTGCGGCGGGAGCCGCCTCGGCCGCATCCAAGAGACCGGGCAGGGGTGCCACGACCAGGCGCCGCGCCGCCAGGTCGACGTCCGGCACCGCGGCACTGGTGAAGGGCACGAGCACCGAGCCTGCATCGTCGCCGATCTCGAGCACGTCTCCGGCGCCGAAATTGTGCACGGCGATCACCCGCCCCAGCGCAGGTCCGTCGCTGCGCGCGGCGGCCAGGCCGACCAGATCGGCGTGATAGAACTCCTCGGCACCGGTTGCCGGCAATGCATTGCGGGGCACGTGGAGCTCGGTTCCCTTGAGCGCTTCCGCAGCGTCGCGGTCGGCGACGCCGGTCAGGCGCGCGAACACGGTGCCCGCACCGGCGCCCGTGCCCTGGCCGGTCACGGTGAGCCGGAAGCTCCGTCCGCCGTCGCTCGTATAGACCGGTCCATAGCGGCCGATCGCCCGCGGATCCGCCGTGTGGCTGCGCACGCGCACCTCGCCCCTCACGCCACGCGCGCCGAGGATGCGGCCGACGCAGACGAGCCCGCCCGGCGCCGGCGTGCTGCGTGGCACGGGGCCGGTGCTGCGAAAGTCGTTGCGGGCCATGGCGATCGTGTATGCGGGCATCGGTGGGTCCCAGCCGACTCCGATCCGGTCAGGTGGCGGCGGTCGGCGCGGGTGCGGCCGGCGCCGCCGGTGCTGCAGCGCCACCCTCGGCCGCCTTCAGGCGCTCTTGCGTCTTGGCGCGCGGGGCGGACTTCTTCGGTGTCTCGCGGATCTTGGGCATGTCGCGCAGCCCCGCCTTGCCGAGAAACTTCGCGATGCGCTCGGACGGCAGCGCGCCGACCGAGAGCCAGTGCTTGATACGCTCGATGTCGAGGATCAGGCGCTGCGGATGGTCGTCCGGCACCATGGGGTTGAAGGTGCCGAGCTTCTCGATGAAGCGGCCGTCGCGCGGGCTGCGGATGTCGGCCACGACGATGCGGTAGAAGGGGCGCTTCTTGGCGCCGCCGCGTGCCATGCGGATCTTGAGAGCCATGTCGATGTCACCTCGTGTTCGTTGCTGAAGTCAGAATGTCGTCATTCCGGAAAGTGGCAGACGGCCTCGATGCGATGGCCGTCCAGGTCGATGATGAAAGCGCCGTAGTAGGTTGGATGGTACTCGGGCCGGAGCCCGGGCTTGCCGTTGTCGCGCCCGCCCGCCTTGAGTGCCGCGCGGTGGAATGCGCGCACCGATTTGCGATCACCAGCCGAGAACGCGATGTGGGAACCGGGCGAGGCCTTGCTGCGCTTTGTCAGGTTGAGCCAGAACTGGGGCGCCTGCGGACCGATGCCGTAGCCCGACGCCTCGTCCTTGAAATTCATCACGCGCTTGTAGCCGAGCGGCTTCAGCGTGCGATCGTAGAAGCGCCGGCTCGCGTCGAGATCGGCGACGCCGATCGACAGATGGTCGAGCATCGGGCCCATCAGCGCTGGCCTCCGCCAAAGCCCGGGCCGCCGAAGCCAGGTCCGCCGAAGCCGGGACCGCCACCGCCGCCGAACAACCCCTTGAGGCCGGCGCGCATCAAGCCGGACTTACCCAGCTTTTGCACCTGCTTCATCATCCGGCTCATGTCCTGGTACTGCTTGATCAGCCGGTTGACGAGCTGCACCGAGGTGCCCGATCCCGCCGCGATGCGCTTGCGGCGCGAGGCGTTCAGAAGGTTGACGTTGCGGCGCTCCTTCTTGGTCATCGAGGAGATGATCGCTTCCTGCTGGCGGATCACCTTGTCGTCGATGTTGGCGCCGGCCATCTGCTGCTTGAGCTTGCCGATACCGGGCAGCATGCCCATCACGCCGCCGAGCCCGCCCATCTTGCGCAGCTGACGCAGCTGGTTGGCCATGTCGTCGAGGTCGAAGGTGCCGGCCTGCATTTTGGCGGCGAGCTTTTCGGCCTCTTCGCGCTCGATCGTCTCGGCCGCCTTCTCGACCAGGCCGACCACGTCGCCCATGCCGAGGATGCGGCCGGCGATGCGGTCGGGATGAAAATCTTCGAGCGCATCGAGCTTCTCGCCGGTGCCGATCAGCTTGATCGGCTGACCGGTGACGGCGCGCATCGAGAGTGCCGCGCCGCCGCGCGCGTCGCCGTCGACGCGCGTCAGCACGATGCCGCTGATGCCGACCCGCCCGGCGAATGCCTTGGCGACGTTGACCGCGTCCTGGCCGGTCATGGCGTCGGCGACCAGGAGGGTCTCGACCGGATTGACCGCGTCGCGCACGGCGGTCACTTCGGCCATCAGCGCGTCGTCGATGTGCAGACGGCCCGCCGTGTCGAGCATGACCACGTCGTAGCCTTCGAGCCGCGCCGTCGTCATGGCGCGCCGCGCAATCGCGAGCGGCGGCTCGCCCGGCACGATCGGCAGGGTCGCGACCTCGCTCTGCTCGCCGAGCACGGCGAGCTGGTGCTGCGCGGCCGGGCGCGCCACGTCGAGCGAGGCCATCAGCACCTTCTTGCGCTCGCGCTGCTTCAAGCGACGCGCGAGCTTGGCCGTCGTCGTCGTCTTGCCCGAGCCCTGCAATCCCACCATCAGCACGGGCGCCGGCGGCGAGGTCTTGAGATCGATGGCAGCCGCCGTGCTGCCCAGCACCTGGACCAGATGGTCGTGGACGATCTTGACCACCATTTGTCCGGGAGTGACCGAGCGCAGCACCTCCTGGCCCACGGCCTTGGTGCGCACGGCATCGATGAAGTCCTTGACCACGGGCAGCGCCACGTCCGCCTCGAGCAGCGCCACGCGCACCGCGCGCAAAGCCTCGGTCACGTCGGCTTCGCTCAGCGCGCCACGCCGGCGCAACCGATCGAACACCTCGCCGAGCTTGCTGGTCAGGCTCTCGAACATCGAAACTCCGAACACGCCCCGGACAACCGGCTCGCCCAAAGCGGTTGCGCGCCCGTGCGCGAAACTCGCGGACGGGCGGACCCCGAGGGCAATGGCCTCCGGTCAGGATTGGGCGGGCGGGAAACTAGCCCCGGGTAACGATCAAGTCAATTGCTGCGCGGGCGAACGGACCGCCGGTCGGTTACCCCGTGCAGTTCCGCGTGCTGGGCAGCGATCCGACGGCGGCGGCGGCAATCCTCGGCATGATTCCGTTGGTGTCGAGCGTTTTCTGGGGGCCGATGGCGGTGGCGATCATGGGCGGTCTGGCCGGCGCCACGGCACTCACCCTCCTGTTCCTGCCGGCACTCTATGCGGCGTGGTTCCGCGTCGCCCTGCCTGCATGGCCGGTGGCGGCACCGCTGACGGGCGGCGCCCTGCTGGCACCCGGAGATTAGTCGCAGCTTGCGCGGCGGCGGGGCCGGCAGCTAAAGGCGGTCGGGCCGCTCGGCGATCTGGAAGATCGAGCCCCGTGACGGTCCGATGATCGGCGGCTTGCGCTCCGGGAGCGGCGGCATCGTCTTGGCCGCCTCTGCCTTGCCTGCCTTGGAGTGCTTACCGTCGCGCTTACCCTTGTGAGCCCGGTCCTCGGCGGTCTCCACTCCGTCGTGAACGAAGCCGTAGGTCGGATAGACGCGCACGCCGAATTCGCCCGCCGGCTGGTACCAGACGCGCACGCTGCTCCAGTCATTGCCCGGCGAGGTGTCGAGAACGGCCACGCCCTTGTGGATCTGGCCCTTGCGAATGCCCGGGCCCGACCAATTGGCATGATCGACCAGGATCTCCCGTTTGCCGACCACCCGCTTGACCACGGCGACATGGCCCGCGTGCATGTTGCCGGATTGCTCGAAGACCAGCACGGCGCCGACGCGCGGCCGCTGGCTGCGCGCATATTTGCCTTCCGCCTGGTGCCACCAGGTCCAGGCATTGCCGTAGAGCTTGAGGCCCGACTCCTTGCGCGCATAGGGCACGCAGGTCATGGCTGCCTCGGCCGGCGTCGGTATGATCAGTGAAGCGACGCCAAGCGCCATGGCCGCCAGGGCGATCGCCCGGATGGCTGGTCCCCCAAAACGCATGCCCCCACCCCCCGCACCGGTACCACTGAAATCTTTTGTAACATTTGTTGAAGCCTAACTAGCAAAGGCGGCCAGACCTGTCTACCCTCAAAAGCTGGTGGCCGCCTGGGGATACACCGACAACCCTTGGATTCTCCCGGACAATTCAGGTGAGCGAGACAGCGCGGACAGCCGACGCACGCTGGGCGGTCGTTGCGGCCCCGGCCGCCTTTGTCGTGCTGTGGAGCTCGGGCTTCATCGGCGCCAAGGCCGGTCTGCAGCATGCCGAGCCCATGCCGTTCCTGGCTTTGCGATTCGCCGTTTCGACCGCACTGATGGCAGCCATCGCATGGGCGATGGCGGCACCCTGGCCGCGCCGTCCGGCCGAAATCGGCCATATCGCGGTTGCCGGGCTGCTGATGCAGTTCGTCTATTTTACCGGCTGTTGGTATTCGATGAGCGCCGGCGTCGGGGCGGGCACGTCGGCCGTGATCTGTGCGCTGCAGCCCGTCGTGACCGCGGTGCTGGCCGGGCCGGTGCTGGGCGAGCGGGTGGCTCGACGCCAATGGCTCGGCCTCGTGCTGGGCATCGCCGGCGTGGCCATGGTCGTCTCGAACAAGCTTGAGGCCGGGCTCGGCACGCCGATCGGCATGGCCATGTCGGGCGTGGCTCTGCTCGGCATCACCTTGGGCCTGCTCTATCAGAAGCGATTCTGCCCTGCCATGGACCCGCGCTCGGGCAACGTCATCCAGTTCATCGCCTCGGGCATTGTCGCGGCGCTGCTGGGCCTGGCGCTCGGCGAGAGCCGCATCGAGTGGACCGGTGAATTCCTCGGTGCCCTCGGGTACACCTCGGTGTTCACGTCGCTGGTCTCGCTGACCCTGTTGGCCGTCATGATCCGCCGCGGCGAGGCGACACGCGTGACCACCATGTTCTTCCTGATGCCGCTGTCGGCCTCGGTCATCTCCTACTTCTACTTCGGCGAGACCATCACGGGGTTCGCGCTGGTCGGCATGGTTGTCGTCGTGGTGGGCGTGGTGCTGGCGGTGGGGCCGACGCGTTGGTCCAACCCTGCATGAGCCGCGGGCGCAATTCGCCGGCGAATCAGAGTTTGAGCTGGGCCTTGATGCGGTCGCCTTTGCGCCGGCCGTCGACGTCGCGTTCGTAGTTTTCGGCGATCTGCGCATCCCGATACTTTGCAAGAGAGCCCTTGAGCGCCAGGGAATGCAGTGGCGTTCCTTCGATCTCGGCCGTTCCCGATTCCTGCAGCGTGTCCAATCCAAGCGTCGCGATGTAGCGCTTCGTGTCGAGCATCTGCTCGCGGGTCTCGCCGGGCAGGCCATAGGTGAACGTGCCGTGCACCGTCATCCCGAGCTGCTTGAGGTAGTGGACCGTCTCGCGTGCGGCGTCGAGGTCGAGGCGTTTGTTGACGATGTTGTCGACGACATGCTGGTTGCCGCTCTCGAAACCGATCTTCACGCCGAAGCAGCCCGAATCCTTCATCGTTTTCCAAGTGTCGGGCTTGATTGAATCCGCACGGCACATGGCCGACCACGGCAACCCGATCTTGACCATGACCTTGCACATGGCCAGCACATGACGGTCGCCCAAGTTGAAGGTGTCGTCGTCGAAATAGATCGACTTGAACCGGTACCGGCTGGTGAGCTCGGCGAGGAAGCCCTCCATGTAGTCGGCCGTGTACTGCCGCACGCTGCGCTTTTTTGTGCCGTCCGGATCGTCGCCGGTCATGGTCGCCGGCCAGACGCAGAAGATGCACTTGTACGGGCAGCCGCGGCTCGACCAGATCTGCGCATGCGGCGCCTTCTGGCCCTGGGGATTGCCGTCCCAGTAGCGGTAGGCGACCTTCGGCGCGAAATGCGGATAGGGTGCGGCGTTCATCTCGTCTTCGGTGAGCAGATCGTAGTCGATCAGCCCTTCGGCACCGTCGATGACCCGCACGCTGCCTTTCTCGTACTCGCCGCGGATCGCGGCGATCACGGGCGCTTCCTTGAAGACGCGATCGGCCACCGCCGCTATCGGACCGGTGACCACGATCTTCAGGTCGGGGTGCCGCTGCTTGATCTGGCGAATGAGATCGGCGTCGTGATCCCAGCTCGGCGTCGCCGATTCGATGAACAGGAAGTCATAGCGGTCGCGCGCGAGGGCGGCGAAGAAGGCCTGGTACGATTCGCGCAGCGCAATGCTGTCGCGAAAGCCGACGATGGCCTGCGTCTTCGCTCGAAGATAGGGTGCTGCATAGCCCATGAAGAACGGATAAGGCAGATATCCGCCCGGGACGAATTTGTCGGGCGATGAATAGGCGCGCAGCGTGAAGGGCCACCGCGATCCGGCGCGGACTCCTGCCAGCCACCGCTCCCGGACCGAACCGTCGCGCGCGCGCATCTGCACCGGCGGACCCCACCAGGGCGGATTGGCAAACAGGACGCGCGGATGACTGGCCATGCATTACCAACGTGAACAGGCGAACTGGCGGCCCGGCCGCAAGGGCGTTCGTTCCGGCGTTGTGACGATCGTCTTTTCTATCACGAAGGCCCGCGGGGTGGCGAGGCGTCCGGGCCGAGCATGGCCAGCATGCGATCGACATAGGCTGCGGCCGTATGTCGGCTGCGCCATGCCGGCGCGATCCGTTCGGCGACCTCGGTCAACCTCTGGCGGTTGGCGACGAGGTCGAGAATGGCCGCAGCGAGGCTGCGCGCATCGAACCGGGCCATGCGCACGGCCAGCTCACCGCCGGCCGCGGCTTCGAGATTGGCGGCCTCGATGTCCATCCAAGAACGAGCCGCGACCACGAGCGGCTTGCCGTGCGCCAGCGCCTCGACGAAGACGTGGGAGGTGCGATGGTAGTAGAGGACCGGGTCGTAGGCGACGAGCACCGCATCGCTTGACGCCAGCAATCGATGATAGGCGCCGACGTCGAGGGTCGCGCCGGTCAGTCTGATCTGCGGCGAAATGGCGGCGAATTCCGCGGCGAACCGATCCCAGGTATCGCTGCCCGCGGTCAGTCCCTGGATGGTCACCCGCAGATCGACGCCCGCGTCGGAGAAGACCTGCCGCAGTGCCGGCACGAGGAGAAGGAAGCCCTTTTCCGGGCGCGCATCCCCGAGATAGGTCAGATGGAACCGGTCGTCCGCCCCCGTCGGGCGCCCCGGTAGGTCATCCGGCACGATCGGCATCGGCATCACCGAGATCGGCATGGGCGCCAACCGTTGAATGTGGCGCGCCAGCACGGCGCTGTCGGCGCCGAACGCCGCGTCGCCGTCGGCGTGGTTCTTGAACAGGCCCAGGACGTAGGCGTAGATGCCGCGCGCCATGTGCGTTTCCTCCGGCCGAAGCCCGAAGGAGGGCGGAAAGCGAAACATGACGACCATGCGTGGGCGTGGCGCGGACAGGGCGGCGAACCAGCTGTAGAGACCGGTCAGATCGTAGGCGTGGATCGTGTGCACGAGCAGGACGTCACCGCCGGCTGCGCGAACATGCCGAGCCAAATCCTTGGCGACCGATTCGCTGACATCAGCGGCGCGGAAAATGCGGTATTCGCTGTCGTCGCGGCCGAACCGGGCATAGGCACCGTTGCGGAATGTCGGCCGGACGCCAAGTGCCTCGACGACGTCCTGATCGGCGTCGGCACGGCCGTGTATCTCGACCTCGCCGCCCCGCCGCCGCCATTCGCGCACGAGAGCGGCGTTGACGCTGTAGTGATGACCGTGACGCGCCTTGAACCGGGGGTCGATGACGATAAGCCGCATGACGCCCCGGGGCTCCTGCCGGATTTGCAGATCGCTTTACATTGATTAGCAGATCGGCGGGCGGGGTTGCCAGCCCAGCACCCGAGAGGATAGCAGGAATGCCCGATTCCCATGGACTTGGCCTGCCGGCCAACCCTATATAACCCGCCATGGGCGCCATTCCCTTCCGCAAGATGCACGGTCTCGGCAACGACTTTGTCGTGATCGACGCGCGCGCCCGCGAGCTGCCGCTGTCGCCTGCGCAGGCGCGCGCCATTGCCGACCGGCGCCTCGGCGTCGGCTGCGACCAGCTCATCGTGATCGAGCGCCCGAAGAGCGGTCTTGCCGACGCCTTCATGCGCATCCGCAATCCCGACGGCGGCGAGGCCGAGGCCTGCGGCAATGCCACGCGCTGTGTCGCCCGACTGGTCATGGATGAGCTTGGCCGCGACCATGTCATTGTCGAGACGATTGCCGGGCTGCTCGATGCCGAAGCGGCTCCCGACGGTCTGGTCACGGTTGACATGGGTCCGGCCCGTTTCGACTGGCGCGAGATTCCGTTGCGCGAGCCGTGCGACACGCTGCACGTGCCCATCACGGTCGGAGCGCTCGCCGATCCGGTGTGCACCAACATGGGCAATCCGCACGCGACCTTCTTCGTGCCCGATGTCGCCACGGTGCCGTTGGCCGATGTCGGTCCCGTGCTGGAGCGACACCGCATGTTTCCCGAGCGCGCCAATATCGGTGTTGCCGAGGTGATGTCGCGCACCAGGCTGCGCCTGCGCGTGTGGGAGCGCGGCGCCGGCATCACGCTCGCATGCGGCTCGGGCGCGTGCGCGGCACTGGTCGCTGCGGCACGCCGCGATCTCACAGGCCGCAGGGCCGATGTTGTCGTCGATGGCGGCACCCTGACGATCGAGTGGCTGGCCGATGGTCATGCCGTGATGACCGGGCCGGTCTGCACCGCCTACACCGGCGAGCTGCCCGAGACGCTGTTGCGCGCCGCCGAGCCGGTGCTGTCATGAGCGGCACGGAAGTCATCACGTTCGGCTGCCGTCTCAACGCCTATGAGTCGGAGGTCATCCGTGTGCAGGCGGCGTCGGCCGGCCTCGCCGACACGGTGATCGTCAACACCTGCGCGGTGACCGGCGAAGCCGAGCGCCAAGCGCGCCAGACCATCCGCCGCCTGCGCCGCGAGCGGCCGAAGGCTCGTATCGTCGTCACGGGCTGCGCGGCGCAGATCGACCCGGCCGGCTTCGCCGCCATGCCCGAAGTCGATCGCGTGATCGGCAATGCCGAGAAGCTCAGCGCCGAGAGCTTCATGCCCGAGCAGACCCAGCGCATCGCCGTCAACGACATCATGTCGGTCAAGGAGACGGCCAGCCACCTCATCGCGGGATTTGCCGGTCCCGGGTTCGCGGGACGGGCGCGCGCCTTCGTCCAGGTGCAGCAGGGCTGCGACCATCGCTGCACCTTCTGCATCATCCCGTTCGGGCGCGGCAACAGCCGGTCGGTTCCGATGGGCGAGATCGTGTCGCAGACGCGCCTGCTGGTGGCGCGCGGCTGCCGCGAGATCGTGCTCACCGGCGTCGACCTGACCGCTTATGGTGCCGACCTTCCGGGCCGCCCGAGCCTGGGACAAATGGTCCGCCGGTTGCTGGCGCAGGTGCCCGACCTGGCGCGCCTCCGGCTTTCTTCGCTCGATCCGGTCGAAGTCGATGACGATCTCTTCCGCCTGATCGCCGCGGAGGAGCGGCTGATGCCGCATCTCCATCTCAGTCTACAGGCGGGCGACGACATGGTCCTCAAGCGCATGAAGCGACGGCACAGCCGCGCCGATGCCGTCGATCTGTGCCGGCGCTTGCGCGGACTGCGATCGGACATCGTGTTCGGCGCCGATCTGATCACCGGATTTCCAACCGAAACGGCCGCGATGTTCGCCAGCACGCTGGACCTCGTCGACGAGTGCGATCTGACCTTCCTCCATGTCTTCCCCTATTCGCAGCGCAAGGGCACGTCTGCGGCGCGCATGCCGCAAGTGCCGGTGGCGGAGCGGCGCGAGCGGGCGCGCCGTCTGCGTGCGGTGGGTGCGGCGGCATTGCAGCGGCATTTGCGATCCCAGCTCGGCGCCATTGTCGACGTCCTGATCGAGGAAAACGGTCAGGGTCACACGCGGCACTACGCGCCGATCACGGTCGTCGATGCGGCGGGTGCGTCCGCGCCGCTTCAGCCGGGCGCCATCGTCGCTGCGCGGGTCGAACGGATAGGCGAGAGCAGGCTTTACGGCCGGCTTGCCGGCTGACCGGCGCCGGGCGCGACATGAGCGACACGGCACCCGCGCGAACGGGATGGCTGGCGCGGCTCAAGGCCGGATTGGCCAAGACGACCGCCAAGCTGAGCGACGGGATCGCGCAGGTCTTCGTCCGTCGCCGGCTCGATGCCCGCGCGATCGAAGAACTCGAAGAGGCGCTGATCGCAGCCGACCTGGGGCCGGCCACCGCCCAGCGGCTGGCCGGAGGCTTGGCCCGGCTGAAATTCGACCGCGACGTGACGGTGGACGAGGTCCGCACGGCACTGGCGGAGGATGTCGCGGCGATTCTCACCCCGGTCGCGCGGCCGCTCGTGCCCGACCCGGCGCGCAAGCCGCACGTGATCCTCGTGGTCGGCGTCAATGGCAGCGGCAAGACCACGACGATCGGCAAGCTCGCCCATCATTTTCGCGTCGGCGGAGCGAAGGTTCTGCTTGCGGCTGGCGACACGTTTCGCGCCGCCGCCGCCGAGCAGCTCAAGATCTGGGGCGAGCGGTCCGGCGCTCACGTCGTGGCGCGCGAGCCCGGCGCGGACGCTGCCGCGCTCGCCTTCGATGCGCTCGAGCAGGCGCGCCGTGACGGCGCCGATGTGTTGCTGATCGACACGGCCGGCCGGCTTCACAACAAGTCCGATCTCATGGCCGAGCTCGCCAAGCTCGTGCGCGTCATCCGCAAGCTCGACGCCACGGCGCCGCATGACTGTCTTCTCGTGCTCGACGCGACGATCGGCCAGAACGCCCATCAGCAGGTCGAGACGTTTCGCGAGCTCGTCCAGGTCACGGGTCTCGTCGTCACCAAGCTCGACGGTACGGCGAAGGGCGGCGTACTGGTCGCCCTTGCCGACCGCTTCAAGCTGCCGGTTCACGCGATCGGCGTCGGCGAAACGATCGACGATCTGAAACCCTTCGACGCCCACTCCTTTGCGCGTTCGCTGATGGGGCTGGATAGATGAGTGGCGACTTGGACGAGCGCGGCAAAGCTGAACCACCGAGGCATCAAGGCACCAAGAGGTCGGTTGCGCGCAGCGCGACAGAGCCGCGGCATTTCTGGTTCTCGCAGGGCTCGTACAGGCGCCTTGGTGTCTCGGCGCCTTGGTGGTTAACTCAGTCGCCAACCGGCGGTCGGCGCCGCCCGCAACAGGTCATTCACCATCCGGTTTCATGCTCAAGATCCTGATCGACTTCGGACCGCTTCTCGCCTTTTTCGTGGCTTACACGCTGCACGGCATCATGGCGGCGACCGCCGCCGTCATGGCGGTCGGCGTTGCGGCGCTCGCGGCGGGCTGGATTCTCGAGCGGCGCGTACCGCCGATGCCCCTGGTCACCACCGGGCTGCTGCTCGTCTTCGGCGGGCTGACCCTCTGGCTGGCCGACGAGACCTTCATCAAGATGAAGCCGACCATCGTCAATCTGCTGTTTGCCGGCGTGCTGTTCGGCGGCCTCGTGTTCGACCGTATCCTACTGCGCCACGTGCTGGGCGCCGCCTTCGATCTGACTGACGAGGGCTGGCGCGTGTTGACCTGGCGGTGGGCGTGGTTCTTCGTCAGCATGGCGGCGCTCAACGAAGTCGTCTGGCGCACCCAATCGACCGATCTATGGGTCAAGTTCAAGGTATTCGGGTTGCTCGGACTCACCGTACTGTTCAGCTTCGCGCAGATGCCGCTCCTGCGCCGTCATGGCCGCGCCGCGTCGGGCGACCAGGCATGAGCGACAGCGACATTGCCGCGCGCCACCTCGCGGCGATCGCCATTGCCGCCGAGGCTGGGGATCTGGCGCGGCGCCAGTTCCTCGACCGCGACGCCATGACCATCACGTTCAAGGGCCCGCAGGATTGGCTGACCCAAGCCGATCGCCAGGTTGAGGAGCTGGTGGTCGGACGCATCCGCTCGGCGTTTCCGGGCGATGCCTGTGTCGGGGAGGAGTCGGGCGGCACCGAGGCGTCGAGCGTCTGGGTCATCGATCCCATTGACGGCACGTCGAATTTCGCGCGCGGCGTGCCGCATTTCTGCATCTCGATCGCCTATATGCGCGACCGCCGCATCGAAGCCGGTGCGATCCTCAATCCGATCACGGGCGAGATGTTCTCCGCGCGCCGCGGCCATGGCGCCTTCTGCAACGGCCGGCGCATGAAGGTGAGCGGCACCAGCGATTTCCGGCTGGCGACGATCGAGCTCGGCTGGTCCACGCGGCGCAGCATCGAGGACTACACGAGGCTGCTCGCGCGTGTCGTCAGCGCGGGCGCCAGCTTCCGACGCGCGGGCTCGGGCGCGCTCGGCATGGCCTACGTCGCCGACGGCCGCAACGACGGCTATGCCGAGCTCCACATCAATGTCTGGGACGTGCTCGCGGGCATTCTCATGGTTCGGGAAGCGGGCGGCTGGACCAATGACTTCCTTGCCGGCGACGGCTTTGCGCGCGGCAACGCGATTCTGGCTGGCGCGCCGGGCATCCACGCTCCGCTCGTCGAGGCGACCTGCATCGCGGCGTAATACCGCGGTGGGCGTGGCGCGGCGCCTCTGCCTCATCTTTGACACAACCCACTGAAATTGCGCGTGAAATATTGTCGGAATGGGTCGGACACCCGGCACGTTATGACGTCGGATGCGGGGCGCCCATTTGAGGAGGTATAGCCATGACCCGACCGTTTGCTTCCCTGTTCCGGTGGAGCGCGGCCGCGATGATCGGTACGGTGCTCGCCTTGGGGACGGCTCCAGCGATGGCAGACCACAAGCATCACCATCGGGGCCACCACCATGGCCACAAGCATGGGCATTGGCACCCGCACTATGGCTACTGGGTGCCGGCGCCGCCGCGCGTGGTCTACGTACCGCCGCCGCGCGTCTATTATGCGCCGCCGCCGGTCTATTACGCGCCGCCGCCGGGTGTGTCGTTCTCGCTGAACCTGCGCTAACCCCGGGCCTAGCTCGCCGAATTGCTCTGTCCCGCCGGCGCCGCGCGGCGCCGGACGGGGCATTTTTTTTCAGGAGGTCTCTGATGACTCGTTT
>VGDO01000104.1 GCA_016869645.1 Alphaproteobacteria bacterium | reverse complement strand
CAGGCGCGCGGCGATGCTGCCGCCGGTGAACATCTCGGCGGTCGCGACCGCGCCGCCCTTGGCATCAAGGGCGGCGAAGATCACGCCTTCGAGCGTCTGGTCATCCTCGGCGAGCACGAAATTGCCGAGCCGACGGCGCACCTCCTCGACGACGGGCTCGAGCGTCTGCTCGACCGCTTCGGCGCTGGCGCCGCGCGCGACCAGCTTGGTCTCGAGCTGCGGATAATGCGCCTGGAAGCCCAATTTGACCGTGCCGCCGCCGGCCAGCGTCTCGACGCCCTGGAGCATCAAGTCGGCGCGCGCCTCGCCGATGCCGAAGGTGTGGAAGCGCTTCATGCGGAGGACGGCATTGAGGCCGCTGCCCTGGAGCAGGCGCGGGATGATCTGCTCGTCGAGCATGCGACGCATCTCGCGCGGCACACCGGGCGTGAAGAAGAAGCGCGCACGTCCGATCGTCATGGCGAAGCCGCACGCCGTACCGATCGGATTGTCGAGCACCTCGGCGGTCGCCGGCAGCATGGCCTGCTTGCGGTTGTTGGGCGGCATGACGCGGCCGCGTCGCTGGAAATAGCTTTCCATGGTCGTGAGCCATTGCTGGCTCAGCGCGAGCTTGACGCCAGCCGCAGCGGCAGCCATCTCCTGGGACAGATCGTCGACTGTGGGCCCCAGTCCACCATTGACGATCACCGCATCGGCGCGGCTCGCGGCGAGACGAAACGCGGCCAGCAGCGTCTCGCGGTCGTCGCCGACCGTCGTGCCCCAGGTGACGTCAAGCCCGACCTCGCCCAGGCGCTGCGCCATGTGGCTGTAATTGGTGTTGACCGTCTTGCCGGTGAGGATCTCGTCGCCGGTGCAGAGAATCTCGATGCGCATGCCCAACCCCGTGATGGGAGGCCATGATTCACGGATTGCGAAAATCCGGCAAGTGGCGGGAAGGAACATGGCCGACATCACTATTCGTCGTCCTCGCACGTGGTCCAAATGTGATTGAATTGGCCCGGCGCGCGACCTAGCCTTGTTTACGGTCTTCTTGGGGGAGGTTTGCAATGCGCGACTCGATTCGGCGGTTGGCGGCGGCATCGGTGCTGCTGATCGCGTTGCCGGTGGCGGGTGCTCTGGCGCAGGACAAGATCGTGGTGACCTCGTCGGGCGGCGTCTGGCTCGACTCCGCCAAGAACAACTTCGCGACCTGCTTTAAGGAGCGCACCGGCAAGGATCCGGAGATCCTGGTCTCGGCCTCCAACGAGATCATGCAGCGGCTGCGCGCCAGCCCGGGCAATCCGCCTATCCATGTCGCCGTGCTGTCGGAGATCGACGCGATCCGCGCCGGTCAGGAGGGCCTGCTCGACAAGCTCACCGTCGAGAAGGTGCCGAACCTCAAGGACGTGCCGGAAGTGTTCCGCAAGCAGTGGAACGATTTCGCCACGATTCAGAATTTCGGCGCGATGATCGTCATGGTCAATGGCGAGAAGGTGCCCAATCCGCCGCAGGACTGGAAAACGCTGATCGACGAAGTGATCGCCGGCAAATACGGCAAGCGCGTCTCTTTCCCATCGCTGACCATGCCATGGGGCCCGATGTTCACCTGGTTCCTGACCACGCTGTACGACGGCAGCGAGGACGTGGTGTTCCAGAAGTACAAGGCCATGCTGCCCAACATGGCCAAGTACTGGGTGTCGCCGGTCGACGCGCTCAACATGTTCGCCGCCAAGGAGATCGACATCCTGGTCTATTGGGACGGCCGCGCTTACGCCTTCGCCGAGGAGAACAAGTGGGCCAAGGCCTACATTCCCGCGCCGGGCGCCTTCCAATCCGCGGCGATGCTGGCCAAGCCGAAGGGCGCGCCGGAGCTCGCCTGGCAATATGTCGACTGCGTGCTGTCGCCCAAGGCGCAGCTCGGCCATTCGCACACGGTCAAGTACCCGATCGTCAACTCCAAGGTCGAATATCCGGCCGACCTCAAGGCGATCCTGACGCCGCTGGAAAAAGTTCGTCAGCCCGACTTCGCGCGCATCATCGAGCGAGTGCCCAACTGGCTCGATCGCTGGAACCGGGAGATCCGCTGACGCAATGCGTAGGTGGACCGCCGCGCTGCTGATCGGCCCGGCGGTCCTTTTCCTGGTCGGCGGATTCGTCGGACCGCTGACTTTGGCGCTTGGCGAAAGCCTGCGCGGTGGCATCGGCCCCTATGTCAGGATCTTCGGGGATTCCTACTACCTCGAAGTGATCGCCGCGACGCTCGCCCTCTCGGGGACGGTGACGCTCGCCGCGCTCGCCGTGGGCTATCCCTATGCGCTGATCCTGGCGCGCGCGCAGGGCTGGGCCAAGACAGTGCTGCTGTTCCTCCTGGTGGCGCCCCTGCTCGTCAACGTCGTGGTGCGCAGCTTCGGCTGGATGGTCATCTTCGGGCGCAGCGGACTGGTCAACGCGGCACTCGACCTCGTCGGCCTCCCCAAGCTCGACCTGCTCAACAGCTGGACGGCGATCGGCATCGCGCTGGTGCACGTCCTGCTACCGTTCATGGTGCTATCGATTGCGGCCACGCTCGAGGACCTCGACCCGGCGCTCGAAGAGGCGGCGGCGACGCTCGGTGCGCGGCCACTTCGCCGGTTCATTCATATCGTGGCGCCGTTGAGCCTGCACGGCGCCGTCACGGGCGCCATCCTCGTCTTCGCCTTGTGCATGGGCAGCTTCGTCACGGTCATGATGATGGGCGACAACCGGACCATGGTCCTGCCGCTGCTCGTCTACCAGCAGCTCTCGGTCGCCGGTGACGGCGTCTTCGCGGCGGCACTCGGCATGGTGCTGCTGGCGACCGTGCTGGCGGTGTTCTGGCTGCAGGCGCGGGCGGTACGGACGCTGACGCCATGATCCGCCGCCTCTATATGACGCTTGCCGGCGCATTTCTGCTGGCGCCCTTGATCGTGGTCGGCGTGGTCGCGTTCACGTCGGCCTCGTTCGTCAGCTTTCCCCCGCCCGGCTATTCGTTGCGCTGGCTCACGCGGGTGCTTGCCGACCCCTCCTTCATGCGACCCTTGGCCAACAGCATTCTGCTTGGGCTCGCGGCCGCTTGCGCCGCGGCGATCCTTGCCGTTCCGGCCGCGCTCGCGCTGGCCCGCCGGCAGATGCGCCACGCGGCGGAAATCGAATCGTTCCTCCTGTCGCCGCTCAGCCTTCCCGCACTGATCCTGTCCATTGCCCTGTTGTTCTATCTCAGTCGGCTGGGCCTCGGCAGCGGCTTCGCCGGCCTGTTCGTCGGCCACACCGTGGTCGTCCTGCCCTACATGCTGCGCACGGTGCTTGCCGTGGCGCGCGGCGTCGACCCTGCCCTCGAAGAGGCCGCGCACACATTGGGCGCGGATCCCTGGCGCAGCTTCATTCACGTGACCTTGCCGACGCTCCGACCCGGCATCGTCGCCGGCGCGCTGTTCGCTTTCCTGGTGTCGTTCGACGAGGTCGCGGTGGCGCTTCTCATGTCCTCGGTCGGATCCATGACCCTGCCGGTCGCGATCCTCAACCACGTCGCCCACAACTATGACCCGGCGATCGCGGCCATCTCGCTGATCAAGATCGTGCTCGTCATCGCGGTCCTGCTCGCGCTCGAGCTGTTCTTCGGGCTCGACCGGCTGATGCTGTCGCGGGCCCGCCGATGACGCGCGGCAAGCTCGCGGTTACCGGCCTCACCAAGCGCTTCGGGGCGCACGTCGCCGTCGACGGCGTCGACCTCGAGGTCGACGCGGGATCCTTCGTCGCCCTGCTGGGGCCGTCGGGTTGCGGCAAGACGACGCTGCTGCGCTGCATTGCCGGGCTGGCGACGGCCGATGCCGGATCGATTCGCATCGATGGGCGCGACATGTCGGAGCTCCCGCCCTGGCGCCGATCTCTCGGCATGGTGTTTCAGAGCTATGCGCTCTTTCCGCACATGACCGTCGCCGCAAATGTCGGCTTCGGACTCAAGATGCGCGGCGAGGTTGATGGCGGCCGGGTCGGCCGCATGCTCGAGCTTGTGCGCATGAGCGATTTCGGGACGCGGCGCCCGGCGCAACTCTCGGGCGGTCAGCAGCAGCGGGTTGCACTGGCGCGCGCGCTCGTGACGGAGCCGCCGGTCCTGCTGCTCGATGAGCCGCTGTCGGCGCTCGACGCCAAGCTCCGTCTCGCCATGCGCACGGAGCTGCGCGAGCTGCAGCGCCGGCTGGGCATTACGACCCTGTTCGTCACCCATGACCAGGACGAAGCGATGGCGATGGCGGATCGCGTGGCGGTGATGGACCAAGGCAGGATCGTGCAGATCGCCGATCCGGTGACGCTCTACCGCAAGCCTGCCTCGCCGTTCGTCGCCGAGTTCGTCGGGCGCATCAACCGCCTCGACAACATTATCCCCGGCATTGCGTCGCGCATTGCCATGGTGCGGCCGGAGCTCGTTCAGCTTAGCGCAGCGGGCGCGCCATCCGATGGCGCGCGATCTGACCACAGCGACGCGGCGGCCGGGCTGGCCATCGACGGCGAGGTGATCGACCTGGTCTTTGTCGGCGATCGGATCGAGATCCATGTGCGCGCCGGCGATCTCCGCATCCTGTCGACGCGCCAGAGCAGCGGCGAGCCGCCGCCGGCGATCGGCACCAGGGTGCGCGCCACGTGGCGCCGCGACGACCTGCTCGTCTATTGATCGAACCAGCGACGCCAGGCAGGCCAGGACGAGACCATGTCCGCGAGGCGCCCATAGCCCTCGGCCGCCGGATTGCTGCCGTCGCCGGCCTGCGTCAGGCGGTCCCAGGCCGCGTCCGCGCGTAGCGGCGTGTGCAGATCGAGAAACGGCACGCCGAGTTCGGCGGCGACGGCTGCATAGGCGGCGTTGTACTCAGCCTGCCGCGCGTTCGAGAAACGGAACTGGGGACCGGCCAGAAGCTGCGGGTAGGGCCGGGTCTCGCTCATGGGAACCAAGCCGATCCAGAGAGTCGGCTTCCACGCGACCGCCTCGGTCATGATGGCCCGGGCATTGGCGACCGACTGGTCGAGCGGCACGGCGACGCCTTGACCAACGACTTCCTTGGCATCGTTGCCGCCGAAGGCGAAAACCAGGCGGCCATTGGCGGAAGCCGGCAGACGCAGCTCGCATTCGGCACGCCAGCGTCGACGCAGCGAGGTCGTCGGGTCGCCGCGGATGCCGAGATTGTAGATCGTGACGTCGTGTCCGCGCGCCCACTCGCCGGCGCACAGCCGGCCGACCCAGCCGAGCGTCGTCTCGTCGCCGGCGCCGACGGTGAAGGCGTCACCCAGAAAGCAAATCCGGCTGAAGGATCTACGGGCCGGCGGCCAGGTATCGGACATCGGTCTGGCGGGGGTCGGGCGGTGGTCTGGCGGGACGATTCGATGCGGGGCGCGAGCGGCCTGCCGGAAAAGCGCGAAGGCCCCGCCGGACCTCGACAGGGCCGAGGTCCGGCGGGGCCTTTCGCTGGGTACGTCAGCCGATCAGATCGCTTCCTTCAGCTCCTTGGCGGCGCGGAAGGCGACCTTCTTGCTCGCCTTGATCTGGATCGCCTCACCGGTCGCCGGGTTGCGGCCCATGCGGGCGGCGCGCTTGCGGACCTGCATGATGCCCAGGCCCGTGAGACGGACCCGGTCGCCCTTCTTCAGGTGCTTGGTGATCAGACCGACCAGGTCGTTGAGCAGGCCCTCGGCTGCCTTCTTCGGCATGTCGTGCGACTCGGCAACGCTCGCGGCAATGTGCTTGAGCGTCACGGTTGCGGCGGCTTTCGCCGTGCCTTTCGTTGCCATTATCCCTCCTAGGTATCCGTGTGATGCGGCAGGACCGAGAGAATCACGGTCAGGCCCCGATATGCAAGCGCGGAATAGCGATTCGAGCCCGATTTTGCAGGTTTTTTGTGACGGCTAGCTTTCGAGAGCCTTAACGACTCGGGCCGCGAGATCGTCGGGCGCGAGTCGGGTCCAGGTTGCGTTAACCCGAATCCAAAACCGGTCGCCCTCGGGCTCCGGCAATTTTATCCCCAGGGCCAGGGCGCGGGCGGCGACTCGCGCCAAGTGTTGCGAGTCGACGGCACCCGAGACGCTCACGGGGACCAGGGGAAAGATATTGCCGGCATTGGGAAAGTCGGCCAGCCGGGCGCGGCCTGAGCTGACGATCCTGTCGAGCACCGGCCGCGCCAGGACCATGGCCTGGCGCCACGCCGACTCGAGATCGTCGAGAAAGTGCCCGGCCACCAGCGCAATCTGCCAGCTCTGGCGCAGCCCGCCGCCATGACGCCGCCGGTCATGATGGAGACCGTCGATCAACCGGGCGGGGCCGGCCAGCACGGCGCCGAACGGCACGTGCATGTACTTGTAGAGCGAGACATAGACGGTATCGAAGGGCCGAGCGCAGTCGGCGACGGATCGGCCGGTGGCGGCCGCCGCGATGAACACGCGGGCGCCATCCAGGTGGAGGCCGATGCCTTCGGCCCGGGCGAGCGCCACTACCTCGTCGATGTCGCGCTGATCGACCAGCTCGTTGTGGCGCCGGCGCACCGGCGTCTCGATCGAGATGGCGCCGAAGGGTACCGCGACCCGCGCGGTCGTCGCGCGCTGAAGCTCGGCGCGGACGGCGGCCGCGGTGAAGCCGGCGCCGTGGTCCTGGACCGGCACCAGCTTGAGCCCGGCCACCAGTTCGCAGCCATCGCCCGTGTCGTTGAGGACGTGGCTGTCCGTCTGCACGATCACGCGGCGGCGCCCCACACCGTTTGCGGCAGGTCCCGCCAAGCGATCGAGCGCGAGCATGTTGGCGAGCGTGCCGGTCGGCATGACGATCGCGCGTTCCTTGCCGAGGAGACCCGCGATGCGCGCCTCGAACTCGGCGACGATGCCGCCGATGCTGAATGTGTCGGCCGCCACGTCGCGACCGCGCGTGAGCTCGGCGAGCAATTGGGCGTAGGCGGCAGGCGACAATTCTTCGCCGTCGGACGCGAGTGTGACGACCGGCGCGACCGGTGAAGGCTTCAAGGCTACCGCCATGCGGATGTTCCCCCGTTTCGCCGAAGCCTAGACCCGGCGCCACACGCTGGCGAGCCATGGCTGCTGGTCGCGCGGCTGGCCATCAGGCCGGTAGTAGTGACGGATCTCGGCGAAGCCGGCTGCCGTCACGATTTCGCGCCAGGTTTCCCAGTCGAGGAAGGCGCCGTAGCGCTCGCCGCGCCAGCCCTCCCAATTGTCGCCGCGTGGATTGGAGCTGAACAACACGCCCCGCGGCTTGAGCGCTGCACGCAGCTCGCCGAGAACGCGCGGCAGTTCGCGCCGTGGCACGTGGAACAGCGAGGCATTGGCGAACACGCCGTCGAAGCGCTCCGCCGGCAGGTCGAGCGCCAAGAAATCCTGGTGCAGCACCTCGCAGCCCGCGTGCTGGCGCGCCATGGCGACGAATTCGCGCGCGCCGTCGAGGCCAACCGGCTGATGGCCGAGCGAGCGGAAATACTTGAGATCGCGCCCTGGGCCGCAGCCGAAATCGAGGATGGCGAAGGGTGGCTGGCCCTCGATCGCGTCGAGCAGGGCGCCCGTGTTCTGGCTGACGTCGTGATCGCGCGTTCCGGCCCAGAAGCCGGGCGCCGAGCGGTCGTAGTGCGCGATGGTCCGCGCGGAGATGTGCTGGAGATCGATATCGACAGATGCAGCTAGAGGCTTTGTGTTCATCAGCGACCGACGAGCTTGGGCGTGTCCGCCGGGAAAGCGCATCGTCCCTCTTAACTCACTTCAACCGAATGTCTCGTCTCGCTTTCGAACAAGCACGAGGTCGACCGTTCCACCATGAGTAAGTCGTACGACCTTACGCCTGGTTCGCTTTAGCGTATCGGAAACCCAAACGACCTCACGAGTTGCCCCTTGAGCTTCCGTGAGAGCGAAAATCCGTTGCGGATTGGCCCAGGAATACGCGTCGAGGTTTGCATTCTCGACAATCCCCATCGCCGCCAACTCGCGCGCATCCAAGGTGCCGGGATCGATAGGATCGACCTCTTTCATCTTTGCGAGAGCGATCAGGTCCTTCACGACCTGGTAAGCAAACTGGATCGTCATTGATCGACCCTCAATACCGTCCATAGTGGGCCATCAGCCCCTATTCCTTCAGATCCGCCCACAGCTCCTTGACCTTGGCGAAGAAGCCGGCGGATTCGGGGCTGGTCTTGTCGTTGCCCGCGGCCTCGAATTCCTTGAGCAGCTCCTGCTGGCGCTTGGTCAGGTTCTGCGGCGTCTCGATCGTCGCCTGAATGTAGAGGTCGCCGCGCGCCGGGCTGCGGAGCACGCTCATGCCCTTGGCCTTGAGGCGGAACTGGTGGCCGGTCTGTGTCCCGGGCGGCACGGTCACGCGCGCGCGCGCGCCATCGAGCGTCGGCACCTCGATGGCGCCGCCGAGCGCCGCCGTGGTCATCGGAATGGGCACGCGGCAATAGACATTTGCGCCGTCGCGTTGGAAGAAGCGATGCGGCTGAATGGTGAGGAAGATGTAGAGATCGCCCGCCGGTGCGCCGCGCAAACCTGCCTCGCCCTCGTTGGCGAGGCGGATGCGGGTGCCGTCTTCGACGCCCGCCGGTATCGAGACCTGCAGCGTCTTTTCGCGGCGCACGCGGCCGGCGCCGCCGCAGCCCTTGCACGGCTTCTCGATGATCCGGCCGGCGCCGGAGCACACCGGGCAGGTCCGCTCGATGGTGAAGAAGCCCTGCTGGGCGCGCACCTTGCCGTGGCCGCCGCATTGCTGGCAGGTGACCGGCTTGGCGCCGCGCTCGCCGCCCGAGCCCTGGCATGACTCGCACACGGCGGAGGTCGGCACGCGGATCTGGGCCTGCTTGCCTTTGAAGGCGTCCTCGAGGCTGATCTCGAGATTGTAGCGGAGATCGGCTCCGCGCCCGGCACCCTGGCCGCGCCGACCGCCCATGAACTCGCCGAACATCTCGTCGAAGATGTCGGCGAAGCCCGAGGCGAAATCGAAGCCACGTCCGCCCGGCCCGGCGCCCGCGGCCGCGCCCTCGAAGGCGGCGTGGCCGAAGCGGTCATAGGCAGCGCGCTTCTGATCGTCCTTGAGGACGTCGTAGGCTTCGTTGATTTCCTTGAACTTGTGCTCGGCGGCGGTATCGCCCGGATTGTGGTCCGGATGATACTTCATGGCCATCCTGCGATAGGCCTTCTTGATGTCGTCGGCGTTCGCGCCGCGCTCGATGCCGAGAAGTTCGTAAAAGTCGGTCTTGGCCATGGTGCAAGCTGAACGGCGCGTGGGGCCGCAGAATAGCCGAGTTTGCGTTCTAGGCGAGGGTCATCGGAGGCGACCGACGGACGGCGCAGATAGGCGACCGCCCCGACAGCGTGACGGCTGAACGGGGCGGTTGCGCGTCATGTCCGCGGGGTAAAGCCGGCGATCACGCCGACTTGCCCTTCTTCTTGTCGTCGACTTCCTCGAAGTCGGCGTCGACCACCTTGCCGTCATCGGCCTTTCCCTTGCCGTCGCCAGCGCCAGCTCCGGCGCCCGGGCCGGCACCGCCCGGACCCGCTCCTGGCCCGCCCTCGGGTCCGCCTTGGGCACCGGCCTGCTGGGCCTTGTACATGGCCTCGCCCAACTTCATCGAGGATTGGGCCAGCGCTTCCATCTTCTGGCGCATGGCGGCGACGTCGTCGGCCTCCTTCGCCGTCTTGAGCGCGGCGATGTCGGCCTCGATCGCCTTCTTTTCGGCCTCGCCGACCTTGTCGCCGTTCTCCTTGAGCGTCTTCTCGGCGGTGTGGATCAGCGTATCGGCCTGGTTGCGCGCCTCGACCAGCTCACGCTTCTTCTTGTCGTCGGCGGCATGGGTTTCGGCATCCTTGACCATGCGCTGAATGTCGGCGTCGCTCAGGCCGCCCGAGGCCTGGATGCGGATCTGCTGCTCCTTGCCCGTCGCCTTGTCCTTGGCCGAGACGTTGACGATGCCGTTGGCATCGATGTCGAAGGTGACCTCGACCTGCGGCACGCCGCGCGGCGCCGGCGGGATGCCGACCAGATCGAACTGGCCGAGCAGCTTGTTGTCCGCCGCCATCTCGCGCTCGCCCTGGAAGACGCGGATGGTGACCGCGGTCTGGCCGTCCTCGGCGGTGGAGAAGACCTGGCTCTTCTTGGTCGGGATCGTCGTGTTGCGGTCGATCAGACGCGTGAACACGCCGCCCAGCGTCTCGATGCCGAGCGACAGCGGCGTCACGTCGAGCAGCAGAACGTCCTTGACCTCGCCCTTGAGCACGCCCGCCTGGATCGCGGCTCCGATCGCCACCACCTCGTCCGGGTTGACGCCGCGGTGCGGCTCGCGCCCGAAGAACTTCTTCACGGTCTCGATGATCTTGGGCATGCGCGTCATGCCGCCGACCAGAATCACCTCGTTGATCTCGCCGGCGGTGAGGCCTGCGTCCTTGAGCGCGTTCTTGCACGGTTCGGTCGTCTTCTCGATGAGATCGTCGACCAGCGCTTCGAGCTTGGCGCGCGTCAGCTTGATGTTGAGGTGCTTCGGCCCGGCCTGGTCCGCCGTGATGAAGGGCAGGTTGATCTCGGTCTGCATCGAGCTCGACAGCTCGATCTTGGCCTTCTCGGCAGCCTCCTTCAGACGCTGCAGCGCAAGCTTGTCCTTGCGCAGGTCGATCGCCTGCTCCTTCTTGAACTCGTCGGCCAGATAGTCGATCACGCGCGCGTCGAAATCCTCGCCGCCGAGGAAAGTGTCGCCGTTGGTCGACTTGACCTCGAACACGCCGTCGCCGATCTCGAGCACGGAGATGTCGAAGGTGCCGCCGCCGAGGTCGTAGACCGCGATCGTGCCGCTGCCTTTCTTCTCCATGCCGTAGGCGAGTGCCGCCGCGGTCGGCTCGTTGATGATGCGCAGCACCTCGAGGCCGGCGATCTTGCCGGCGTCCTTGGTCGCCTGGCGCTGGCTGTCGTTGAAGTAGGCGGGCACGGTGATGACCGCCTGGGTCACCTTCTCGCCGAGGAAGGCCTCGGCGGTCTCCTTCATCTTCTGCAGGATGAAGGCGCTGATCTCGCTGGGGCTGTACTGCTTGCCGCGCGACTCGACCCAGGCGTCGCCGTTCTTGCCCTGGACGATCTTGTAGGGCACCAGGCCCTTGTCCTTGGCGACCATCGGGTCGTCGTTGCGGCGGCCGATCAGCCGCTTGATCGCGAAGAAGGTATTCTCGGGATTGGTCACGGCCTGGCGCTTGGCGGCCTGGCCGACGAGACGCTCGCCCGATTCGGTGAACGCCACCATGGACGGGGTGGTGCGGGCGCCCTCGGCGTTCTCGATGACGCGGGCGGCCTTGCCCTCCATCACGGCAACGCACGAATTCGTCGTGCCCAGATCGATGCCGATCGCTTTGCTCATATTTCCCCCGCTCTTGTCTGGCAGATCCCCGCGGCCCAATCACGGCACCGGCGGGACCCCCGGCAATGGGTAGATGGGTTATAAGGACTTGATGCTCGTGGGGTTATATAGGCGGGGATGCCCGGCGCTGCAACGGGTTGGTCATCAAGATTCGCGGCTTTTGGCCCCTGCTTTGCACGCCGGGCGCAGGGGGTATGCAGCCGCGGGGGAGCGGCCGCCTCGCGCCCGGCACGCGGCCGCGAGGCCGCTCCAGGTCGCGCGCCAGGCAGCCGCTGAGCCTCATTTTGCCGGAATCGGCCGGTACAAAGGCGTCGTCAGGGCCCGGTCATGATCATCTCGGCGAGCTATAGAACGGACATACCTGCCTTTTACGGCACCTGGTTCATGGCCCGGCTCGATGCCGGCTTCTGCCGCGTGGTCAACCCTTATGGCCGGCAGGTAACCGAGATCCGGCTGACGCCCGGCGCGGTCGACGGCTTCGTTTTCTGGACACGAAACCCCGGGCCCTTCCGATCGGCGCTGACCGAGGTGGCCCGCCGTGGCTACCCCTTTGTCGTGCAGATGACGGCGACCGGCTATCCGCGCGCGCTCGAAAGCTCGGTCATCGACCGCGAGCGCGCCGTGGCGGAGATCGCCCAGCTCCATCAGCGCTTCGGCCCGCGGGTCGCGGTCTGGCGCTACGACCCGATCCTGGTCACCTCGCTGACGCCGGTCGAATGGCATGTCGAGAATTTTGCCGCTTTCGCCCGGGCGCTGCGCGGCAAGATCGACGAGGCCGTGGTGTCCTTCGCGCAGATCTACCGCAAGACCGCGCGCAACCTGGAGATGGCCGCGCGGCGCCACGGCTTCACCTGGCGGGATCCGTTGGTCGGCGAGAAGCACGCGCTGCTGGCGCGGCTCGCCGAAATCGCGGCCGAGCAGTCGATCCGCCTCACGCTGTGCACCCAGCCGGAGCTCGCTGCCGACGGTTTGCCACCCGCGCGCTGCATCGATGCGGCGCGGCTTTCCGACGTCGCCGCGCGCGACATTTCCGCGCGCGAGAAAGGCAACCGGCCAGGCTGTCTCTGTGCGGAGTCGCGCGACATCGGCGATTACGACACCTGCCCGCATGGCTGCGTCTACTGCTACGCCGTGCAGTCGCCGGTGCTGGCGCGCCAGCGCCACAAGGCGCACGACCCGGCGCGTGCATCACTGACACCCGAAACAGAGCCGGTCGCCTAAGCCGAAGCCACAGCCGGGGGACACGCCATGAAGGCGCATTTCCAGCAATTCGCCGCCTACAACCGCTGGGCCAATGCGCGGCTCTACGAGGCCGCCCTCAAGCTCGACGACGCCGATTACCGGCGCAATGTCGGCGCTTTCTTCGGCAGCATCCACGGCACGCTCAACCATCTGCTGGTGGCCGACCGGATCTGGCTGAAGCGGCTGACCGGCATTGGCGATCATCCCGAGAAGCTCAATGCCATCATGCACGAGGAGCGGCGCACGCTCGCGCTCGCACGTGCCGAGGAAGATGATCGGATCGTCGCCTATGTCGCGTCGCTCGATGGTGCCGCGCTCGCAGCCAGTCTCGCCTATGCCAACACGCGCGGCGGCCAGTTCACACAGAAGCGCAGCGACATTCTCGCGCACCTGTTCAATCACCAGACCCACCATCGCGGCCAGGCCCATACCATACTGTCGATCCTGACAGGAGAGGAGCCGCCGCCGCTCGACCTGATGGGCCTGCTGCGCGGCGCGCCGGCGCCCGACTTGCGCGCACTGGCCGCGGCGATGCCGGCCTGATCCGGCACCAGCGGGTCAGGCCAAGCGGGCCGGGCCAAGCGGGGCGGGCAAACCATTGCGCATTGTCTGTTACTGCCGACAGCCCCATTCCCGCTAAAGCACGAAAAGGGGACATTCAGAAAAGGGGACATTCATCTTTTAAGAATAGAGGAATGTCCCCTTTTCTGCCCGCATGCCGCCATCTCGGGTTGCGGGTTGGCCCAATCTGGGCGTGCCACGCCCAGATTAGGCCGTCGTGTCGATCTTGGCGGAGGCCTGCTCGGCGCTGCCCTTGGCGACTCCGACGAGCGCCGGCCGGAGCAGCCGGTCATGGATGACGTAACCGGGCTGCAGCACCTGGACGACGGTGCCGGCGGGCTGGCCCGAATTCTCGACCTCGAACATCGCCTGGTGACGGTTGTGGTCGAACTTCTCGCCCTTGGGGTCGATCTTCTGCACCGCATGCTTGGCGAGTGCCGCCAGGAACTCGCGCTCGGTCAGCTCGATGCCGGCGACCAGCGTCTTGAGCGGGCCTTCGGCAGACTTGGCTTCGGTCGGGATGCTGTCGAGCGCGCGCCGGAGGTTGTCGGCGACCGACACGACGTCGCCCGCGAATTTGGCGACGGCATACTTGCTCGTGTCCTCGCGCTCGCGCTCGGTGCGGCGGCGCAAATTCTCGCTGTCCGCCAGGGTGCGCAGCAACTGGTCCTTCAGCTTGGCGATTTCGGCCTCGAGCGGAGCGATGCGCGGATCGGACGCTTCCGGTCCCGGGGCCGCATCCGGCGCCGCCGTGGCATCGGCGCCCGAAGCGGCGCCAGCCATATCGTCATTGCTGGGCTTTGGGGTCTCGACCATGAGTCCCTTCTCGTTCGTGGTTGGAGATTGATTGCTGGAATCGTTCCGGCCAAGAGATAAGACGCCGACCTCAGCCGATCAACCGCCCGATCAGCTTGGCAGTGAAATCGACCATCGGCACGATACGGGCATAGTTGATGCGGGTCGGCCCGATCACGCCGATCGCGCCGACGATCTGCTCGCGGCTGTTGACGTAGGGCGCCAGCACCATCGAGCAGCCGGCAAGGCCGAACAAGCCGTTGTCGGCGCCGATATAGATCTGTACGCCCTCGCCCTGCTGGGTTGCGTCCAATAGCCGCAGCAGCGTGTCCTTGGTCTCGAGGATCTGGAACAGCGCGCGGATGCGCTCGAGGTCTTCGATGGCGGTGACGTCATCGAGCAGGTTGGCGCGGCCCCGCACGATCAGCATGCCGTCCTTGGCGCCGCCTGCCCAGGTCGCGAGCCCCGCCTCGACAACGCGCGTGGTCAGCTCGTCGACGGCCGCGCGCTGCTGGTCGAGCTCTTGCTGGATCAGTGCCCGCGCTTCCGCAAGCGTGCGTCCGCTGAGCCGCGCATTCATGTAATTGCCGGCCTCGATCAGCGCCGAGGGCGGCACCCCGGTCGGCAGATCGATGATGCGGTTCTCGACAATGCCATTGTCGGTGACCATGACGACGAGCGCGCGCCCCGGACCGACATTGACGAATTCGAGATGCTTGAGCCGCGCCTCGGTCTTGGGCGCGAGCACCAGACCAGCGCAGCGCGACAGGCCCGATAGCGCCTGGGTCGCGAGCTCGAGGGCCTCCGGCACACTCTTGCCAGCCATAGCGCACTGGCCCTCTATGGTGGCCCGCTCGTCTTCGGACAGACGGCCGACCTCGAGCAGGCCGTGCACGAACAGCCGGAGGCCGGCCTCGGTCGGCAGGCGGCCGGCCGAGGTGTGCGGCGCGTAGAGCAGGCCGGCCTCCTCGAGGTCGGCCATGACGTTGCGGATCGTGGCTGGCGACAGCGTCTGGCCCAGCCGCCGCGACAGCGTACGCGAGCCGATCGGCTCACCGCTCTCGACATAGGCCTCGACGATGTTGCGGAAGATCTCGCGCGACCGTTCGCTCAGTTCAGAAATCATGGCTTTCGCGTGATGGCCGGGCGGAAAATCGGCTCCAAGCCTGGGTTCCGGGGGCCTTGCTGGGGAATGTAGTGACCACCCCCTGGACAGTCAATCCGGGCGCAGCCATGGGCCGCGCCCTGCCGGCAGGCGTGCCGTCGCACGCGGGCGCCGCCATGGCCCGCGCCCTGCCGGCAGGCGTCCCGTCGCACGCGGGCGCAGAAGCGCCGTCCGTCAATCTTGGCGACACGGCAGCGCTCATTGATAATCGTCCCTTGCCTTGCCTTGCGGTCCCGGAGCCTGCCATGGCCACTGTCTCAAACGATGCACTCAAACTGCTCAAACGGCTGGCACATCCGATCTGGCTGTTCGACGGCAAGAGCAAGGATAGCCTCTGGTGCAACGACGCGGCGCGCAAGCTGGGCAAGGGTTCGGCAGTCATCGGCACGATCCGCGGATCGACGTGCAAGATTTCGTGGACCCAGTCCAGGACGGAGCGCAAAGCGAAAACGAGCGGCACGCCACGAAAGGCGGCGTGGCGGCGCGTGTCGCTGCCCGATGGACGGCGGGCCTGGCTGGTGGAGATCGGCGCGCGCGGCGATGGCGCCGGGAAATTGGATCACGAGCGCCGCAAGCGGCGCGCCGTCGAGCGCAGGCTGCGCCAGACCATCGCCGCCGAGCGTGATGCCCGCGCACAGCTCGACACGGCACAGCGTCGCGCCGAAGACGAGTTGCGCCGCGCGCGCGCCGCGGCGGAACAGGCACGCACCGTCCTGACCGAAGCGCTCGAGAGCACCTCCGAAGGCTTTGCGCTCTACGGTGCCGACGACAGGCTGATCGTGTGCAATGGCCGCTACCGCTCCTTCTATCCCGAGGCTGCCTCGATCATCGTGCCAGGTGTCGCCGTCAGCGAGGTCATCCGCGCACTTGCCGAGCACCGTCAGGTCATCGACACGATCGACGATCTCGACGATTACGTCGCCGCACGCTTGCGCAGCTTTCGGGATGCAGAGCCGGTCCACGAGGAGCGCCTGGCCGATGGAAGAACGCTCCGCATCACGCGCCGACGCACCGCGAGCGGCAACGTTGTCGCGATCCTGGCCGACATCTCGGACCTCAAGCGCACCGAGGAGAATCTGCGCCTCAGCCGGAGGACGCTGCGCTCCGTCGTGAACGCCATACCCGCGGCGATCAGCGTCAAGGACCGCGCGCTGACCTACACCTACACCAACCAGTACTGGTCCAACACGATGGGCGTGCCGATGGAGCAGGCGCGCGGCCTCGTCTCGGAAGCCGTCTACAACCGACCCGACAGGTCCAAGGGCAGGGACATGGACCTGCACGTCCTCGCCACAGGCGAGACCGTGCCGCCCTTCGAGGAGCGCGGCGCGGTGCCGGGCCACGAGCCACGCGACTGGCTCATCATCAAGGCGCCAATCAAGGACTCGCGCGGCAACGTCACCCATGTGGTGACCGTATCGCTCGATATCTCCGACCGGCGACGGGCCGAGGAGGAGTTGCGCGAGGCGCGCCGGGCGGCGGACGAAGCCAAGGCACTGCTCGACGACGCGGTCGAGAACATGTCTGAAGGCTTCATCGTGCTCGACCGTGACCGCAGGATTGTGCGCGTCAATCGCCGATATCTCGAGATGATGCCGTTCCTGCGCAGCCGCGTCCGGCCGGGTGTCCATGTCAGCGACATCTTCGAGGGCTTTGCCGACGAGCTGGGGTTGGACCCTGGTTCGCCCGAGCGCCAGGGCTACGTCGACGCGCGCGTGGCGATTGTCCACGACGCCGTAGCCGAATACGAGCTGCCCGTGCCCGGCGGCCGCACGCTGGTCGTGACGCGTCACCTGCTGTCGAACGGCGGCTCGGTCGGTCTGCTGCGCGACGTGACCGAACGGCGACGCGCGGAGCGCGAATTGACGCGAGAGCGAGCGATCCTGCGCGCAACGCTCGACAGCATCGACGAAGGCATCACCGTCTATGACGCAGCCTGGCGGCTCATCGCCTACAACCGCTTTGCCCTCGAATTGCAGCATCTGACGGCGGCCGAGTGCTACGGTAATCCGACGATCCACGAGCTGCGCGACATCGCATGGCAGGGCGGCGCCAAGCCCGTACACACCGAAATCGAGTATGCCGAACTCGATGCGCGCACCCGCAATGCCACGGAACCGTTCCGCTTCGAGCGCGAGCGCGCGGACGGAACAATCATCGAGGTCTACACCGCGCCGACCGATGACGGCGGCTTCGTGCGGACTTACAAGGACATCACGGTGCGTCGGCGCTACGAGCTGGAGTTGGCCGAAAAGACCGCGATTCTGGAGGGGGCGCTCGACCAGATCGACGACGGCTTCGCGGTGCTCGACAGCAACCAGGTCTACATCCTGACGAACCGCGCCTACGTGCGGAATGCCGGCATTCCGCCGGATTTCATCAAGCCGCGCCAGACCTCCGGCGTCGAGGTGCTCGAGATCATGGCGCGCCGCGGCGATTTCGGTCCTGGCGATCCGCTCGAGCAAGTTCGTCAAAGGGTCGTCGACTACAGGCAGCACCTGCAACTGCCGCCCGAGCACGACACCGCCATCATTTTCGAGCGGCGCACGCCGGAGGAGCGCACCATCGAGACGCGCGCCACCCGTCTGCCCGGCGTCGGCCGTGTGCTCATCACGCGCGATCTGACGGATACCCGGCGCGCCGCCGAGGAGCTGCGCCAGGCGCGCGATGCCGCCGAGGCGGCCAACCGCGCCAAGTCGCAGTTCCTCGCCACCATGAGCCACGAGATCCGCACGCCGATGAACGGCGTGATCGGCGTGCTCGAGCTTCTGAGCAAGACGCGGCTGGACGCCGAGCAGCAGGAGCTAGCCGCGGTGATCGCGGAATCGGCGACGGCGCTTCTCAAGATCATCGACGACATCCTCGACGTATCGAAGATCGAGGCTGGCAAGCTCGAAATCGAGCGCGTGCCCGTCGAGCTGGTTCCCCTGGTCGAAGGCGTCGCCGATACGCTGGCCTCACAAGCCCAGCGCAAGCAGCTGTCGCTGGTCACCTTCATCGCGCCAGACGTGCCCGCGGCGATCTGGAGCGATTCGGTGCGTCTGCGCCAGATCCTGTTCAATCTGCTCGGCAATGCCATCAAGTTCACGTCGGATGGTCACGTCAGCGTCGAGGTGACCCGGCGCGCGGGCAATGGCAGCACAGCGGCTGCGCAACTTCGTTTCGAAATTTCCGATACCGGCATCGGCCTCGACGAGACGGCTCGCCACCGGCTGTTCCAGCCCTTCGTACAGGCCGACAGCTCGACGACGCGCCGGTTCGGCGGAACCGGCCTTGGCCTTTCGATCTGCCGCCGCCTGGTCGAGCTGATGGGCGGCGAGATCGGCGTCGACAGCGAACCGGGACGCGGCTCGACATTCTGGTTCACCTTGCCGGTATCGGCAGCCCCCGTGCTGCAGCCGGACGGGGTGCCCAACCTTGCGCGCCAGCGGGTTCTCGTCGTCGAAGACGACGCCCTGACCCGGAAACTGCTGCGCGCCTATTTGTCCAACGCAGGCGCGGAGGAAGTCTCGGCCGTGTCGACCGGTGCCGAAGCACTCACCGAGCTGACGCGAGCCGCACGCGCGGGCCGGCCCTTCGACGCCGCTGTGATTGATCACCGCCTACCCGACATGACCGGCGACGCCATCGTCGCGACTTTCGAGGACGGCGTCAGCCCGCGCTACATCCTCCTGACAGCGTTCGACAGCCCTGGGCAGCGTCAACACCTGCTGTCGCTCGGCTTCTCTCGCTATCTGACCAAGCCCGTGCGGCGTGCGGCGCTGCTGCGCGCCGTGCTCGGCCTGGAGGACGAGGCGCGGAGCAGCGAGATCGGCTCCGACGCCGCAGCGCCGCTGCGCCAGGCGCCCGACCGGCAAGCTGCGCTCGAGGCCGGCCGGCTGATCCTCGTCGCCGAGGACAACGCGACGAACAGGATGCTGGTGAGCCGGCAGCTCAATCACCTCGGCTTCGTGGCCGACCTGGCCGAAGACGGCCAGGTAGCCTTCGACAAGTTCGGGACCACGCGCTATGGCCTGATCATCACGGACTGCCATATGCCGAACATGGACGGGTTCGAGCTGACCGCCGCCATCCGCCGGCGCGAAGGCGAGCTTGGCACGCCCCGCATGCCGATCATCGCCATGACCGCCAATGCGCTCGAGGGCGAGTCGGAGCGCTGCATGGCGGCCGGTATGGACTGGTTCCTGCCGAAACCGGTGACGCTTGCCCATATCTCGGGCGCGGTATCGCGCTGGTTCCCGACGGAATCCCCGGGCGAGTCGCCCGACAATTCGAAACCGGCCGCGACGGCGCAGAGCGGGCCCGCCGCTGCCGTGCATGCACCACCCATCGATTTCGACGGCTTCCGCCAGTTGGTCGGATTGGCGGGCGACCAAGCATCCGAGTTCCTCAGGCAGTTCGTTGCCGAGCACCCGGCCATGATCGACGACCTCGCACGGGCGGTCAGCGAACGCCGGCGCCGGGATGCGGCCAAGCTGGTGCACGCCGTCAAGGGCGTGGCGCGAACCATCATGGCCAATGAGCTCGCCGGGCTGTTCGCCGACGTCGAGGCGGCGATCAAGCGCGACGACTGGGACGGCGTCGATCGGATCTGGCCCGCGATCCGGCCGGCGTTCGACCGGATCGAGCAGTTCGTGGCAGGGTTGCGATAGCCGGCTCGGGGGCGGGGGCGCCACGCCGGAGGATAGCCGGCGAGCGGCCGGAATCCCGTTCGACACGACGGACGCGGCCGATTTGCGGCGCTCCAACGGGACAGCACAAGGGTGGACCGGCAAGGCCTGACGGAAGAGACGACAGCACAACCGACCGCGTCGAACAGTGGGGTTCGGATCCAACTGACCAAGACGGCGCTCGGCTGGGTGGCCGACCTCCCGGACCGCCCCAAGTACCGCGCTCGAAAGAGTTGCGCAGTTTGCCGCAGGTTTGCGATAACGGTTGCAACGGGGGGGGTGTCGGTAGCGCGTGAAGATGTCCGCGTCTTGTAGCACATCATATGTCCACTGCTGATGATGTTGGGCCGGTGGGGTTGTGGGTAACGCGGAGCGTTATCCACAAATCCACCGGCCTGGCGCGCTGAGCGGACTTAAGCGGCCAGTGGGTT
>VGDO01000103.1 GCA_016869645.1 Alphaproteobacteria bacterium | reverse complement strand
CGGCCTCTACCGGACGCGTACTTGAATAGCAATCAGCCCCTTTTGGTTCTCCAACGAATACACAGCGCGGCCGTCCAATGTCTTGGGTACTTCAACGGGGCGGCAGTCTTCAGCGCTGATGACGAAGTCCCGTTGGTGTGCGGCGCCGGGCGCATATTTGAACCGAGGATCGTCAGTTGGGGACTCCCGGCCGAAGGGCCCTACGACAGCAATGATCTGAGGCCTCTGTTCGTTCGTTAGCTGTCGCCGTAGGTAGTATCCAATCACATGAGAATTGCCGCAAACGACGCTGTGAGCTCCGCCAATCATGCTCGACGAATATTCGCGAGCCAGTTCTGGGCGGTACTCCTTCACGCCTGTCCCCGCAGACCAAATGCGCAGGCCGTCTCGGACGGATGTGCGCAGGCGTCCATCTATCCGAAATGCTGCAATAAGCAGGGATCGGCTATCAAGCCATTGAGGTCTGCCGTTGATGCTTAAGTCATGGATGTAGGAGGCGGAAATGCCTGGCCCTACATCGGTCGGCCAAGGTTGCTTGAGGTCGAGGAACGCGCATCCGCTAAGAATTGCAAGAGCGGCGAGCCCAGGCGCGGCTGTCAGACACGCCGAATTCCAAAGCAAGCACCGAGCGGCGTTCGTGTAAACGCTCTCCAAGCAGAGCATGATCTCGACGCACCAATCATAGCGGAGAGCGACAGAAATTCTCTGACGGTTTCACCACGCAGGGCGAGGGATTTGAAGGGCTACGGCCCCCGCCGCCGTCGGCTCCGGGCGCCCGGCGGCTTGCCGCGCGGCGGCTGCACCGGGGCCTTGATGCGCACGACCGGGGCCGGCGCGCTGCGCAGCAGCGGCTTGCCCTCGGGCGTGACGCCGAGCTCGTAGGCCTCCAGGCGCCGGATCTCGTCCCTGAGGCGCGCGGCCTCCTCGAACTCCAGGTCGGCCGCCGCCTCGCGCATCTTCTTCTCCAGCTCGGCGACGACGGTGCGGATGTCGCGGCCGACCAGCGCGCCCTCGTCCTCGCCGGTCTCCACCGTGACGTGGTCGCCGCGCTCGTAGACCGATTGCAGCACGTCGCTGATGCCCTTGCGCACGCTCTCGGGCGTGATGCCGTGCTCGGCGTTGTATTCCTGCTGCTTGCCGCGCCGGCGGTTGGTCTCGTCGATCGCGTATTTGAGCGAGTCGGTCATCTGGTCGGCGTAGAGCAGCACGCGGCCGTCGATGTTGCGCGCAGCGCGGCCGATGGTCTGGATCAGCGAGGTGCGCGAGCGCAGATAGCCTTCCTTGTCGGCATCGAGGATGGCGACCAGCGCGCACTCGGGAATGTCCAGCCCCTCGCGCAGCAGGTTGATGCCGATCAGCACGTCGAAGGCGCCGAGCCTGAGGTCGCGGATGATCTCGATGCGCTCGAGCGTCTCGACGTCGGAGTGGATGTAGCGCACGCGGATGCCGGCCTCGTGCATGTACTCGGTCAGCGCCTCGGCCATCTTCTTGGTCAAGGTCGTGACCAGCACGCGCTGGCCCAGGGCCGCGCAGTTCTTGCATTCGGCGATCAGATCGTCGACTTGGTTCTCGGTCGGCCTGATGATGCACACCGGGTCGATCAGGCCGGTCGGCCGCACGACCTGCTCGACGAACACGCCGCCCGTGCGCTCGAGCTCCCACGGGCCGGGCGTGGCCGACACGAACACGGTCTGCGGCCGCATGACTTCCCATTCCTCGAATTTGAGCGGGCGGTTGTCGATGCAGGCGGGCAGGCGGAAGCCATATTCGCTGAGGATCGACTTGCGCGCATAGTCGCCGCGGAACATGCCGCCGACCTGCGGTACGGTGACGTGGCACTCGTCGACGAAGAGCAGCGCGTTCTCCGGCAGGTATTCGAACAGGGTCGGCGGCGGCTCGCCCGGCAGGCGGCCGGTCAGGTAGCGCGAATAGTTCTCGATGCCGGCGCAGCTCCCGGTCGCCGCCATCATCTCGATGTCGAACTGGGTGCGCTGTTCGAGCCGCTGCGCTTCGAGCAGCTTGCCGGTGGCGTTGAACTCGGCGAGCCTGAGCTTGAGATCGTG
Organism: Alphaproteobacteria bacterium; assembly: GCA_016869645.1. GTDB lineage: Bacteria > Pseudomonadota > Alphaproteobacteria > SHVW01 > SHVW01 > SHVW01. The sequence goes on along the minus strand of VGDO01000103.1, from coordinate 18,214 downwards.
CTGGATCTGCTTGATCGCCTGCTGCAGCGTCGGCTTGGGCGTGACGTAGTGCGAATTGGCGAAGATGCGGATCGATTCGAGCGCCGCCATCTTCTCGCCAGTCAGCGAGTCGATCTCGTGGATCCCTTCCAGCTCGTCGCCGAACAGCGACAGGCGCCAGGCGCGGTCCTCGTAGTGGGCCGGGAAGATCTCGATCGAATCGCCGCGCACGCGGAAGGTGCCGCGCGCGAAGGCCGCGTCGTTGCGCCGGTAATGCAGCTCGACGAGCTGCTTCAGGAGCAGGTTGCGGTCGATGCGCTGGCCCGCTTTGAGTGCCACGATCATGCGCGCATAGGTCTCGATCGAGCCGATGCCGTAGATGCACGAGACCGAGGCGACGATGATCGTGTCGGGCCGTTCGAGCAGCGCGCGCGTCGCGGAGTGGCGCATGCGGTCGATCTGCTCGTTGATCGAGGACTCCTTCTCGACATAGGTGTCGGTGCGCGGCACGTAGGCCTCGGGCTGGTAGTAGTCGTAGTAGGAGACGAAGTACTCGACCGCGTTGTCCGGGAAGAAGCCCTTCATCTCGCCATAGAGCTGGGCCGCCAGCGTCTTGTTCGGCGCGAGGATGAGCGCCGGCCGGCGCAGCGCCTGGATGACATGGGCGACCGTGAAGGTCTTGCCCGAGCCGGTGACGCCCAGCAGCACCTGGTCGCGCTCGCCGCGCTGAAGGCCCGCGATCAGCTCGCCGATCGCCTCGGGCTGATCGCCGGCGGGCTGATAGTCGGAGACGAGCTTGAAGTCGGCCGGGCCGACCGGCGCGGCGGGGCCGATGCGGGTCGGGTGCAAGGCGAAGCCGGCGGATGCGTCGGCGAGGCCGGGCGCGGGTTGGACGGACATGGAGTGAATATGGACCCGCGAAGTGTCAGGGCCAAGAGGATGGCTTGCCGCAGTCCGCTAAAATGGCGCTGGGTCGAATACTGAACGAATGTCTGGTATTGTTCGTCTATGACCAAGGCGCAGGTGAAGGAAATCCTCGACCGCGTACTGACCTGGCCGCCGGAGCGGCAGGCCGACGTTGTTCACGTTGTCGAGCTGATGGAGGAGCAGTGCAACAGCGACCTTCGTTTGACGAAGGAGCAGGCCGACGAGGTGCGGCGTCGGATAGAAGTGGATGATCCGAAAGCAATGACACTGGCGGAGTTCAACGAGCGCCTACGCCGACGTTATGGTGCATGAAGGTCAGCGTCCGCCTTGAGGCGACGCAGGAACTCGATCACATTCTTTGACTGGATCGCGAAGGACGACCCGCGGGCGGCCCTCGAGGTCGTGGCACGGATCGCTGAGCGTATCAATATGCTGGAATTGGATGCCGTGGCGCATATGGGGCGCAGAGGGCACGTCGCGGGCACGCGCGAGTTGATCGAGAGCCCATACATCATTGTCTATCAAGTGATCGAGGCGCGAGGCGAGATCGTCGTGCTTTCCGTGGTCCATGGCGCCCAGGACCGAGGCGGCAACTAGCTCACCTCTGCATGCCGATGTCGTCTTGCACAATCAGCCCTTACTGGCTTTCCACACAATCAGGTTGAGGCTGATCGGCTTGCCGTAGAGCACCAGCTCGCTGGTGTCGCGGAACAGGCCGAAGGAGCGCACGCGGCGCATGCCGGCGAAGCCGGCGTGCTTGATGAAGTGGCCGATCAGCTCGGTCGACAGCCCGACCTTGTGCACGTCGTGCTCATGGTCGTGGTCGCCGAACATCAGGCGCATGACGCGGAAGCGCTGCTTGATGTCGAGGGCCGGATCGAGGAACAGGCGGCACAGCACGTCGAGGTCGGGCACGCTGAGCATGAGCTTTCCGCCGGGCATCAGCACGCGATTCATCTCGATGAGCGCACGCTGGATCTCCTGGTTGTGGCTGAGGTGTTCCAGCACATGGGACGCGTAGATTTCGGCCACCGTGCCGTCGGCGAAAGCCGACAGATCCGTGCAGGAGCCGACCACGTCGACGCCGGGCTCCGCACGGACATCGAGGATACGCCATCTGCGCTTGCGCTGGCGTCCGCCGATGTGCAGCCGGATCGGTTCGTTGATGGCGCCTAGTCTGCCGGCACCTGCCACTCAAAGTCCTTGTCGAGGGGGAAGATCGGGCGTGGCGCGCGCTTGTAGGCGAGCCGCTCGAGCCGCGGCGTGGTCAGGCCCGGCACATCGACCTCGTGGATGCGGTCGTTGGTGAACACCTCGTCGAAGCCGGCGCGGAAATGGCCGCGGCTCTTGACGATCACGCTGCGCGCCGCGGCGATGGCGAGGCCGAACTGCTCGAACGCCATCGGATCGGCGCATTGCTGGCGCAGGCTGATCACCACGATCTTGATGCCGCCCACCTCGATCAGCGCCGTGGCGCCGAGATTGGTGGTGCGGCCCTGATGGACGCCGCGGCGTCCGACATACGAGCCTTTGCCGATCGCGATCACCCGGGCGTCGGCCGTGAAGGGGAGCGAGAATTCATGCGGCCGGTCGCGGTTGAAGCGCGCGATGAACTTGGCACCCACCCCGAGCTTGATCGCGTCCTCGACGAGCGGCGGGTCGACCATCATGCCGAGCAGGCAGCCGGTGACGCCCGCCTTGTGGAAGGCGTCGAGGATATAGGTCGTGTTGCCGCGTCCGCCGCCGCCGGGATTGTCGGCGGGATCGGCAAACAGCACCGATGGCTTCGACGGGTCCCGCGAACAAGCGAGCGCCATGGCCGTCGCTTCCTCGAGGCTGACCATCTTCGGCACGTAGCGCTTGCGATCGGCCCAGGCGCGCCCAGCGATGTCGCGCGCCAGCGCCGTCGCCTTGGCCTTGTCGCCGCGCGCAGTGACCGTGACGGTCATGCCGTTGAGCGGCGTGTCGCCCAACGAGAAGCCGGCGCACACCGACACGTTGGCGATGTCGCGGCTGAGCTTGGTCTGGCCGTAGTTGATCAGATCGGCATAGGGGCCGCTCGCCGTGCCCATCGTGACCGAGGGCGGGATCATGGGCATGCGCAACATGTCGGCCGCCAGCCTGGTGCCGGCAAACATCTCCAGCATCAGGGCTGCCGCCTCCGCACCGCGCTCGATCATGTCGACATGAGGATTGGTGATGAAGGCGATCAGCGCGTCGGTGTTGTCGACCATGCGCTGCGACACGTTGGCGTGCAGGTCGAGGGTCGAGATCACCGGCACCTTGGGCCCGACGATGCTGCGCACCAGCGCGAACACCGTGCCGTCGGGATCGTGATCGCCGGTCGCCGTGCCGGCGCCGTGCTCGGCGAGGAACACGCCGTCGAGCGGCAGCGCCGCCTTGAGACCGCGTTCCATCGCGTCGAGGATCTCCTGGAAGAACGCCTGCTCGACCGGGCCGCCCGGCGGCGAGCCGGCCATGACGATCGGCACGGGCGTCCACGGGCCGGCCGTGGTCATGGCGCGCATGAAGCCGATCATGGTGCCCGGCGCGCGCGGCGCCGGCTTGGCGAGGTCGGCGGCCAGCTCGTCGCCCGCCAGATAGATCTGGTTGACGAAATCCGCCTTCACCGTGACCGGCGCGAAGCCATTGGCTTCGAGCGAGAAGCCCATCAGGGCGATGCGTTTGGGCTGGGGCATGTTTAGCTCACGTCGCTTTCACTTTGCCTCACCCTGAGCTTGTCGAAGGGTGAGGCCGTTGCTCGCAGGAAAGCCGCAGTCGGCTGGCAACTTTTCCTGGGGGCGAGACCCCCATCCTTCGACAGGCTCAGGATGAGAGAAGAAATGGAACCTTCCTACGCGCCGGGCACGCTCCACGTCATGTCCGGATCGATCGGGAACACCGGGCGCGGGATGCGCGTGAAGGGCAGCGTGGCGAGGTTGGGCGTGGTCAGCCCGGGCACATCGACCTCGATGGTGCGCTCGTGCGGGAAGAGCCAGTCGAAGCCGGCGCGGAAATGGCCGCGGCTCTTGACCACGACGCTGCGCACGGACTTGAGGTCGATGCCGAAGCGCTCGAAGAAGGCCGGATCGGCTGCCTGATGACGCAGGCTGGCGACGACGACGCGGATGCCGTCGAGTTCGAGCAGCGCCGCGCGACCGAGATCGACGGACGTGCCCTTGTAGATGCCGAGGCGGCCGACCACCTCGCCGTCGCCGATCTCGAGCACGCGCGCCGGGGCCGACCAGGGCTTGGAGAACTCCTGGGTCTCGTCGCGGTTGAAGCGCGCCGTGAACGTCGCGCCCTTGCCCAATCTGTGCGCCTCGTCGGCGAGCGGCGGATCGATCATCATGCCCATGACGCAGCCCGTGACGCCGGCCTTGTGGAAGGCGGCGAGTATCCAGGTCGTGTTGCCGCGTGCGCCGCCGCCCGGATTGTCGGCCACGTCGGCGAAGATCAGCGGCGGCTTCGCCTTGTCGCGGCCGCAGGCGAGCGCCATCGCCACGGCCTCGTCGAGGCTGGTCAGTTTCTTGATGAAGCGGCCGTGCTCGGCCCAGCCCTTGGCCGCGATCTCGCGCGCCAGCTTCTCGGCCGCGTTCTTGTCGCGCTTGGCCGTCACCACCACGGAGATGCCGCATTGCGGTGCATCGGCGAGCGCGAAGCCGGCGACCACCGAGACATTGAGGATGTCGTCGGTCTTGCGCGCCTGGCCCAGATTGATCATGTCGGCATAGGGGCCTTGCGCGGTCAGCAGCGTCACCTGGGCCGGCGCGATCGGCAGCTTGATGTGATACGCCCTAGGCTTCATGCCGTCGAGCATGGCGACCATGGCATCGGCCGCCTCGGCGCCGCGCTCGACATTGTCGACATGCGGATTGGTCAGATAGGAGATCAGCACGTCGGTCTGGTCGACCATGGCCTGCGAGACATTGGCGTGCAGGTCCAATGTGGCGATCACCGGCTTGTCCTTGCCGACCGCCGCTCGTGCGACGCGGAACACCGCCGCGTCGGCATCATCGTCATGAGCGGCGAGGCCGGCGCCGTGCTCCGGAAGGTAGACGCCGTCGAGCGGCTGGGCGGCCGCCAGTCTCTGGCGCATCTCCTGGAGCAGCCACTCGAAGAATTCCTTCTCGGCCGGGCCGCCCGGCGGTGCCGCGGCCATTGCGATCGGCACCGGCGTCCAGCTCTCGCCGCGCTTGGCCATCAGCTCGTCCATGCGCCGGATGAAGCCGCTCAGCTCGCCGAAGTTGCGCGGCGCCACGCGCTTCTGGTCCTCCAGGATCTCGTCGCCCAGCATCAGGACTTGGCTCTCGAAGTCGAGTCGCGTGGTCGGCGGCGAGAAGCGGTTGGCCTCGAGCGCGAAGCCCATGAGGGCGATGCGGTGGTTGCGGGCAGGCATGACAATTCCCCGGGTCAGGCGCGGCGCCGTCATGCTACGCCCTCCGTGCGGCGATTGTGAACCCGTTCCCGCTTGAAGCCGCTTGGCTGTCGGCGTAGGGTGCGCGCCGTTTTCCCGCCGCTGGCGCGATTCGCGCGCCATTGTCCCGAGGCAAGAGGAACCCCAGAGGAAGCCATGTCGATCATTGCCAACCGCTTGCAGCGCATCAAGCCATCGCCGACCATCGCGGTGACCCAGAAGGCGCGCGAGCTCAAGGCGGCCGGCCGTGACGTCATCGGCCTGGGCTCGGGCGAGCCGGATTTCGACACGCCAGTGCATATCCGCACCGAGGCGATTGCCGCGATCAACCGTGGCGAGACGCGCTACACCGACGTTGACGGCACGCCTGCGCTGAAGAAGGCGATCTGCGGCAAGTTCGCGCGCGAGAACGGTCTGACCTACCAGCCCAACCAGATCACGGTCGGCACCGGCGGCAAGCAGGTGCTGTACAACGCGCTGATGGCGACGCTCAATCCGGGCGACGAGGTGATCATCCCCGCGCCCTACTGGGTGTCCTATCCCGACATGGTGCAGCTCGCCGAGGGCACGCCCGTCGCAGTCGACTGCCCGGCTTCCTCGGGCTTCCGGCTCCAGCCCGAGGCGCTCGAGCGCGCCATCACGCCCAAGACCAAATGGATCATTCTGAACAGCCCGTCCAATCCGACCGGGGCTGCCTATTCCCGCGCCGACATGAAGAAGCTGACCGACGTGCTGATGCGGCACAGCAACGTCTGGGTCATGACCGACGACATGTACGAGCATCTCGTCTACGACGAGTTCGCGTTCTGCACGCCGGCCCAGGTCGAGCCGCGCCTCTACGACCGCACGCTGACCTGCAACGGCGTGTCCAAGGCCTATTCGATGACCGGCTGGCGCATCGGCTATGCCGGCGGGCCGGCCGAGCTGATCAGGGCGATGGCGGTGATCCAGTCGCAGTCGACCTCGAATCCGTCCTCGATCAGCCAGGCGGCCGCCGTCGAGGCGCTCAACGGGCCGACCGATTTCCTGCCCGAGCGCAACAAGTCGTTCAAGGAGCGGCGCGACCTGGTGGTCGCCATGCTCAACCAGGCCAACGGCCTGACCTGCCACAAGCCCGAAGGCGCCTTCTACGTCTACCCGTCCTGCGCCGGCACGATCGGCCGCACGACGCCCGAGGGCAAGGAGATCAAGAACGATTCCGATTTCGTCAGCTACCTGCTCGAATCCGAAGGGGTGGCCGTTGTGCAGGGCGAGGCCTTCGGCCTGTCGCCCTTCTTCCGCATCTCCTACGCGACCGGCATCGACGTGCTCGAGGAGGCCTGCCGGCGGATCCAGCGCGCCTGCGGGGCCTTGCGCTGACGGATTCTTACCCCTTGCGTCGGCTCCGCGCCCCGTGAAAACATCGTCTGGAAGAGGCGGCTGAGCGGCGACGGCAGCGCTTCGTGCTTGAGAGCGCCCGCTCGAACCAACCGCCCACGGTTGCGGAGAGGAGGCGCACATGGCGGACAGAAAACCGAGATCGCCGCGGACAGCGGTGCTGGTCGGGCCCTATCTGAGCGGCAAGACCACGTTGCTGGAGAGCCTGCTCGCGGCGACCGGCGCCATTCCCCGCAAGGGCACCATCAAGGAAGGCAACACCGTCGGCGACAGCTCGGCCGAAGCGCGCGCGCGCAAGATGTCGGTCGAGATCAACGTCGCCCATACCAAGTTTCTCGACGATCCCTGGACCGTCATCGACTGCCCGGGCTCCATCGAGTTCGCCCAGGAGGCCCACAACGCCCTGATGGTGGCCGACGTCGCCGTCGTGGTTTGCGAGGCGGTGCCCGACCGCGCGCTGACCGTGGCGCCCATTCTCAAATTCCTCGACGACCACAACATCCCGCACATGATGTTCATCAACAAGATGGACACCGCGGCCGCGCGCGTGCGCGACGTGCTGGAAGCATTCCAGGCCGTCTCGGAGCGGCCGCTCGTGCTGCGCCAGGTGCCGATCCGCAAGGGCGACGCCATCACCGGCTATGTCGACCTGATCAGCCGGCGCGCCTATGAATACAAGCCGGGCCACCCCTCGGCGCTGATCACCGTTCCGGAGAGCATGGCCGAGCGCGAGCAGGAAGCGCGCACGGAGCTCCTGGAGACGCTGGCCGATTTCGACGACAAGCTGCTCGAGCAGCTGCTCGAGGACATCCAGCCCTCGCCGCAGGACATCTATGCGCAGATTTCCAAGGATCTGCGCAAGGACCTGATCGTGCCGGTGCTGCTCGGCGCCGGCGAGCACGACCACGGCGTGCGCCGCCTGCTCAAGGCGCTGCGCCACGACACGCCCGAGCTCGATGCCGCGGCCGAGCGCCGCGGCCTCAGCGGAACCGGCGAGCCGGTCGTGCAGGTGTTCAAGACCTATCACGCCGCGCATTCCGGCAAATTGTCGGTCGCGCGCGTGCTGCGCGGCTCGATCAAGGACGGCGTGACGCTCAACGGCAGCCGGGTCGCCGGCCTGCACCACATGATGGGACAGACCCTGTCCAAGCATGGCGAGGCGGTTGCCGGCGACGTGGTCGGCCTCGGCCGCATGGATCCGATCAAGACCGGCGACGTGCTGACGCCGTCGGGCACCGCGCCCCCGGGCATCCAGCCATGGCCGGCGCCGCTGGTGCCGGTCTATTCGCTGGCGGTCAAGGCCGAGAACCGCAACGACGAGGTGAAGCTGTCAGGCGCCATGGCCAAGATGGTCGAGGAAGACCCCTCGCTCTCGATCGACCACAGCCATGACACCCATGAGATGGTGATGTGGGGCCAGGGCGAGATCCACCTGCAGGTCGCGATCGAGCGCATCAAGAGCAAGTACAACCTCAAGCTGACCTCGGCGCGGCCCAAGGTGCCTTACAAGGAGACGATCAAGAAGGGCACCAAGCAGCACGGGCGCCACAAGCGCCAGTCCGGCGGCCACGGCCAGTTCGGCGACGTGCATATCGAGATCAAGCATCTGTCGCGCGGCAAGGGCTTCGAGTTCCGCAACGCGATCGTCGGCGGGGCGATACCGAGGAATTTCATCCCCTCTGTCGAGGAAGGCGTCATCGACTATCTCAAGCGCGGACCTCTCGGCTTCACCGTGGTCGACGTGGCCGTCACGCTGACCGACGGCTCCTACCACGCGGTCGACAGCTCCGACATGGCCTTCAAGACGGCGGCGCGCATCGCCATGACCGAGGGCATGCCGAAATGCGATCCGGTTCTGCTCGAACCGATCTGCCTCGTCACCATCTCCGTGCCCAACGAGCACACCTCCAAGGTGCAGCGCGTGATCAGCGGCCGGCGCGGCCACATCCTCGGCTTCGACGCCAAGCCGGGCTGGAAGGGCTGGGACGAGGTCAACGCCCACATGCCGCAATCGGATCTGCACGATCTGATCATCGAGCTGCGCTCGATCACCCAGGGCGTCGGAAGCTACAGCTGGAAATTCGACCACCTGGCCGAATTGACCGGGCGGCTGGCCGACAAGGTGATCGGCGAGCAGGCGCAGCAGGCGGCGGCCTCGTAGGAGCGAAGCCCCGGCGCTGGCGGCGCCGGGACCGTTGTCGTCTTCGTTCTGGCCGCGTCGCCGCGGCCGACACCAAGTCGCCGGGCGTTACTTCGGCTTACCGTCGCGCACGAACACGTCGAAGATGAAGGTGAAGTCCTGCCCGACCCACGGCTTGTGGCAGGAGAAGCAGCCGTCGATGTTGGCGCCGGCGTTGCGCTGGCCGCTTGGCTGGAACGAGGCGTATTCCCACTCGCCGTTCCGCTTGGCTTCGGGATATTCGGTTCCCTAGCCGGCGCGCTTTTCCTGCACGTTGACCGCGGTCACCTCGTCGGTCGCGATGAACCGGCCGTCGGCTCCGCGCTCCGGGTTTCCATCGGCGCCGAGCTTGGCTTTGCGCACCTCGAGCACGAGGACCGAGCCGTTCGCGGCATTGCCTGGCACGGAATTCATGGCTGCGGGGTTGGCATAGAGGAAGCGGACCGCCTTGCCGTCGTAGCGGTCCAGAACGCCGAAGCTCGTCCACTTCTTGTAGTCGGCCGGGAACTCGACCTTCTCCGGGCCGGCCCAGAGCTGCGCCGGAACGGCGATCGCGGTGGCCAGAACGGCGGCGGCAACGAGTCTGATCGGGTGTCTCATGGCGCCACCGTCACTTTCGCCTTCATGCCGGGATGGAACACGCAATGGACGTCGAAGGTGCCGGCCTTGCCGAGCGGCAGCGCGGGCGACGACTGGCCCGGCTTCATGACGCCGAGATTGACCATATGGCCGAAGGTCGGAACCAGCACCATGTGATCGACATAGTCCTGGTTGGAGAATTTGAGCACGTCGCCGACGCGTGCCGAAATCGTGCGCGGCGCGTAGGCGTCGTCCTTGGCCGCCACCGCAATCTCGGCCGCCGCGGCCGGCAGTCCGGCGACCATCAATGGAGCAAGCAGGGGTAACAGCAAACGTCGCATCGTGAACCCTCCCGTTCGTTTTCGTCTCCGCCGGAATTCGCGCCGGAATCCGGCAGGGCTACAACCGGCATTATACGTGACATAAGGGGCTGTGGAGTGCCCCTCGGCGTGACCTCACCGATAGTTGATTTGTCGTGCCGCCGGTCTACGCTTAGAGACGGTGGCCGCGCCGGGATGGGCTTCGACCCGGTCGATTTGCTTTTTGGGGAGCTTTGCATGCTGATCAAGCGCAAGCGTGGCTGGGAAATCGCCCAATCACTGGCGACACCGGAAGCGCTGTTCCGCGACCGCCGCCGCCTGTGCCAGGCGATCGCCGCCGGGCCGCTCCTGGCGCCCACTGTTGCTGCCGCGCTTGCCGCCGGCTTGCGGCCTGTTCATGCCCAGGAGGCTGATCCCTCGGGCAAGCTCTATCCGTTCAAACAGAACACGCGCTACAGCCTGGACCGGCCGATCACCGACGAGAAGCTTGCCACCACCTACAACAACTTCTACGAGTTCGGCTCGCAGAAGAACATCGTGCGCGAAGCTCAGGCGCTCAAAGTCCGGCCGTGGACGATCAGGATCGACGGCATGGTCGAGCAGCCCATGGAAATCGGCATCGACGATCTGATGGCCAAGATGCCGCTCGAGGAGCGGCTCTACCGTCACCGTTGCGTCGAGGCGTGGTCGATGGCCGTGCCGTGGAGCGGCTTCGCCTTGAAGCCGCTGGTCGAGCTGGCGAAGCCGCTGTCGTCGGCGAAATATCTGCGCATGGAAACCTTCAAGGATCCCAAGATCGCGCCGGGCCAGAAGCAGACCTGGTATCCCTGGCCCTATGTCGAAGGCGTAACTGTGCAAGAGGCGGTCAACGAGCTGTCCTTCATGGTGACCGGAGCCTATGGCAAGCCGTTGCCGGCGCAGAACGGCGCGCCGCTGCGCCTGGCGCTGCCCTGGAAGTTCGGCTTCAAGCACATCAAGTCGATCGTGCGCATCACCTTCACGGACAAGCAGCCCAAGAGCTTCTGGGAGGAGATCCAGGGTTCGGAATACGGCTTCTGGGCCAACGTCAATCCCAAGGTGCCGCACCCGCGCTGGAGTCAGGCGACCGAACAGCCGCTCGGCTCCAAGGAGCGCGTGCCGACGCTGCTCTACAACGGCTATGGCGAGTTCGTCGCCGATCTCTACAAGGGCATGGACGAAAAGAAGCTGTTCATGTGACCTCTTCGACGCGCCGGCGCGCGCCGGCGTGATGCGTCACGGCCAGGGCACCTGCACATGTTGGAACTGGTCATCGACCAGAGGCGACGCGACATCGGCGGCTTCGAGGTCGGCCGGGTCCTGCCCTTCGCCAAGCGGCGCATGGTCGGCCCGTTCGTCTTCTTCGATCACATCGGGCCGGTCGATTTTCCCGCCGGCATCTCGCGCAGCGTCGACGTCCGCCCGCACCCGCATATCGGACTGTCGACGGTTACCTATCTGTTCGACGGCGAGATCATGCATCGCGACAGCGTCGGCTCGGAGCAGCCGATTCTGCCCGGCGAGGTCAACTGGATGGTCGCGGGAAGCGGGATCACCCATTCCGAGCGGTTCGAGCGCGCGCGGGCCGAGGGCGGCCCGCTGCACGGCATCCAGGCATGGGTTGCCTTGCCGGCGGAGCACGAAGAGACGGATCCCGCGTTCTTCCATCATGGCGCGGAGGATCTGCCGACCCATGAAGGCAGCGGCTTGTGGGCGCGGCTGATCGCGGGCGAGGCGTTCGGGATCAAGTCCAAGGTGCGGACCCACTCGCCGATGTTCTATGCCCACTGGATCATGCAGCCCGGCACCAAGGCGCAGCTTCCGACGGGACATCGCGAACGTGCCGCCTATGTCGTGTCGGGATCGATCGAGGCCGACGGGAGCGCCTATGGCCCAGGCCACATGCTCGTGTTCGCCGCGGGAGCGCCGGCCAAGGTGGCGGCGCTGACGCCAGCCACCGTGATGATCCTCGGCGGCGAACCCCTCGGCGAGTGCTTCATCGAGTGGAACTTCGTGTCCTCGTCGAAGGAGCGCATCGAGCAGGCCAGAGCCGATTGGCGCGCCGGCCGCATGAAGCTGCCGGATCTCGACAACGGGGAGTTTGTGCCCTTGCCGGAGCAGTCAGCGCGATCCAGTTCGTAAACCTGGCTAGTGGGGGCGCTCCGGGCCCCGGCACCTGCCGCAGATCGATGAAATCCTTGCGAAGCTGCCGCTTTGGCAGTCCGCGCGGGATCGCATAGATTGGCTGCCGGCCCTCGCGGATGCGCACGCCTGGGCGTCAAATCCCGGGAAAGCAGGCATGGCTCCAACAAGCGAAAAATGGACCGGGCGCGTCGGCTTCGTGCTCGCGACGGTTGGTTCCGCGGTCGGCCTCGGCAGTGTCTGGAAATTTCCCTACGAGGTTGGCGAAAACGGCGGCGGCGGCTTCGTTCTTTTCTATGTCCTGGGTCTCATCGTCATCGTCTCGCCGCTGATGCTGGCGGAGTTCGCCATTGGGCGAGCCGGTCAATCGGACGCGCGGATCAGCATCGAGACGGTCGCCCGCAAGCGCGGTGCGCGACGACGATGGGGGATCGTGGGCGTTCTCGGCGTCGTCGGTTCGGCGCTCATCCTCAGCTTCTATTCCGTGATCGGCGGGTGGGCACTGGCTTACGCCTGCGAAACCCTGTGGTCGGGCCTGCCGGTAGCAGCGGCTGATGCGGTGCAGGCGCGATTCGACGGTTTCATGAGCTCGTTTGTGAAAATGGCCGCTTATCATTCGATTTTCATGGGTGTCACGGCCTGGATCGTGGGGCGTGGCGTCGCCCACGGAATCGAGAGTGCAACGAAGATCCTGATGCCCATTCTCGGCGCCACCTTGGTCGGCCTCGCGGTCCATTCGCTCATTGCCGGAGATGCCCAAGCGACGTTCCGATATCTGTTCCACATCGACCTGACGCGTCTGACGGCGCGCGCCATGCTGGAGGCCGTCGGGCTTGGTTTCTTTTCCATCGGCGTCGGATTGGCGGTCATGATCACTTACGCGGCCTACGCCGGTCCGGAAATCAACCTTCGCAGCGCCGCCATCATCGCCATTGCCGGCGACACGGCCATTTCGTTTGTAGCCGGATTTGCCATATTCCCGATCGTGTTCCACAACGGTTTGGATCCGGCGAGCGGCCCCGGGCTGATGTTCGTCACCCTGCCGCTGGCGTTCTCCGCAATGCCGGGGGGCACGACGCTGGCAGTCGCGTTCTTCCTGCTTCTGACGATTGCCGCGCTCGCGTCGGCCATTTCGTTGCTGGAGATGCCGGTTGCATTCGCGTGTCGCAGTCTCGGATGGGGACGGTCAAAGAGCGTCGCGATAACCGCCGTTTCGATCTGGCTCGCCGGCTTCTTCTCCATCTTTTCGTTCAACCTTTGGCGTGAGTGGTTTCCGCTCTCCGCCTATCCGATCTTCGCTTCGGCGACGTTCTTCGACGTGCTTGATTTCCTGACGTCCAACGTCGTGCTGCCGGTGGGCGGCCTGATGACCGCGCTGTTCGCCGGGTGGGTGCTGCCGTCCCGCTTCTTCGCATCGACGCTGAATCTCGGCTCCCGGACGTCCAGCCTGCTGTCGTTCGCGCTGCGCTATGCCGCGCCCGCCGGCATCGCCGCAGCGACCATCATGCCGTTCCTGTTCTGATCCGACGGACCGCTACGCATGGCATCTGTCCGAAGGCCAGAATCGAAGACATGAGCCCGGCGGCCTGACTGCGTGGGGGCCTCATCGCGGCTTGATCTGGAGTCCGCGAACCCGCTCGACGACGTCGCTGGCCAGAATGACCCCTGATCCGTTGATCGGAAGGCCGGCGGCGCGCAAACCTTCGGCGACCCAGGTGTTGCAGTTGTAGAGCACATTGTAGGTGCTGACCGACGCATAGAACCTGCTGCCCGGGTGGGGACCCGAGGCAAGCGGACGCGGCGTGTCATCCGGCTCCTTGGCCAGTTCGTCCCATAGATAGCTGGACAAAAGGGCGATCCCACGTGCCGAAACCGCGACGGCCAGGACACTGGCCGAACCGAACACGTCGGCCGGGGAGGCCTCAAGGGGTGTCACCAGCATCACGGCCGGGCCCGGCGCTGCCGCCCGCAAGAGATCGCCGGCCGTGGGCTCCTTTGCCATGTAGTACTCGCGCTGTCCCCAGCCGAACAGGAGGTACCGGGCTCCCGCCGTGGCCTCGTTCAGCGAACGGAGCGGGCCGGTGATCTGATCGACCGGCAGGCCGATCTCGGTGTGCCAGCCGCCGATGAGGACGTAAAGGGTCTCGGATCTCGGAACTGCGTCGGCGGAGCGGTCGATCGTGTCGACAGCGCAACCGAGGGGTCCGACAAATAGCACGAGCGCCGTTGCCGCGAGACGCATGAGCTTTGCCGCGGCGTGACCGTGGACCTGCTGACACAACGGCATGGTTCAACAGCATGCCATGAAAGGTGGCACGCGTCGCGGGCAACAAGGTCAATGCGGCGGGCCAGCCTGCGTGCGGAGCAGAAGAGCTGCGTGCGACCGCCGCGGCGGACGCTGCGGCGTCTCGGCCGGTACGCCGATCGGCAAGATCGCGATCGGCCACAGACCCGCCGGCGCGCCGAGGACGTTTGCGACCTGCGCGTCGTCGAAGGCGCCGACCCAGCATGAAGCGAGCCCGAGCGCGGTGGCGCAGAGTTGCGCATAGGCCGCCGCAATCGTGGCGTCCTGCAGTGCGAACAGCGTTCGTCCGCGCTGCGCATACTTGACGGCGCTGCGCTCGACATCGGCGAGGAAGACCAGCACGATCGCGGCGTCTCCGATGAAGCTCTGCCCCAGCGCGGCCTTCGCCAGGCCGGCCTTTTGCTCGGGGCTGTCGACCACTGCGATGCGAAAGGCCTGAAGGTCGCCTGCGGACGGCGCCACGCGAACTGCGTCGAGAATGGTTGCGAGTTGCGTGGCGGCGACCGTCGCCTGCGCATAGGCGCGCACGGATCGTCGACCTTCGAGGACCTCGAAGAAGTCCATGATGCGCGCGCGACAGGCGTGTGGCGGCGTCGATATGTCAGCGCTGCTTGAGGTCGGAGCCTGACACAGCGATTCCGGATTCGGCGCCGGCCGAACCGCTACCTTCCTCGACCAATTCGAAGTGGGTACAGTGCGCCGCTTTCGGATTGTTCCGTACCATGGCGATCGCTTCGTTGAGACTGTCTGCGCGAACGCCGAAGCGATGAATTTGTCCGTCCGTGCCCGCTGGCCCGCCATAGGCCTCAATGAGAAAGAACTTCATGTGACGACTCCCCGCCTATCCCATGACGCCGGCGGTGTGCGCCGCCGCCGTCTGCTGCCCGTGACGGGTGAAAGTTTCCAGCCAGGAAGGCATTGTCACATTGACTTGGGTCAACCCTTGCGGCGGGCACAGCGCTCGGTGATGACGCGGGTTTCCGGTCCTTAAGTGTTTGAGCGGGTCGCGTTTCCCGCGCTGGCGCCCCGCCAGCCAGCGATAAGCCCCGCCGCCGGGCCACGGCGGGGCTTCGTTGCACCAGATCAGGACCGGGCGAGGACTTGCCGGACGCGATCCGTCGTAAAGGGCATCGCGCCCAGCGTCCGCCCCGTCATGGCGAGAAAGGCATTGCCAACCGCCGGCGCCGTGCCGGCGATCCCGAGTTCGCCGACAGGCAGAGGGATATCGCCGCTCCGGATGATCTCGACATGCATTTGCGGGACGTCCGACATCCGCATCAGCTCGTAGTCATGCAGATTGGATTGCTCGACCTGCCCATCCTTGATGGTGATCTGCTCCTTCAGGGCGCTGCCGAGCGCAAAGACGATCGAGCCTTCGATCTGCGCGACGATATTGTTTGGCTGGATCGGCAGCCCGACATCGACGGCGCACCAGATGTTGTGGACCTTGATGGCGCCATTGCTCCGGTTCACCGAGATTTCCGCGACCGTTCCCGACATGGAGAAACCGACCGGCGGCAGGCCGAGCTTTCCGAATGCAATGCCGAGGGCGCGCCCGTCGCGCTTGCGACCCCAATCGGCCATGCGCGCCGCGGTCTCGACCACCTTGCGCGCGCGCGGATCCTTGAGCAGCGCCAGACGGTACTCCATGGGGTCCTTCTGGAGCTGCCGGGCCAACTCGTCGATCACCACCTCGATGGCGTAGTTGGTGTAG
Source organism: Alphaproteobacteria bacterium (assembly GCA_016869645.1). GTDB lineage: Bacteria > Pseudomonadota > Alphaproteobacteria > SHVW01 > SHVW01 > SHVW01. The sequence goes on along the minus strand of VGDO01000103.1, from coordinate 2,257 downwards.
CCGGCACCGATACCCCGCCAGGCGGCGGTTCGCACGCCGCGCTCCTCGTAGATATGCTCGGCCGTGTGGGACGGCACGTCGTAGAAGGGAACGTCGGCGCCGGCGACCACGATGTGGTCGACGCCCTTCTGCGCCTCCAGCCGGGCCGTCCCGTAAAGATATGGCACGACCGTTTCGGCGGCGAGGCGGTGCCGCCATGCCAAGATCTTGCCCTGCCCGTCCAACCCGACCTCGATGCGCTGCGTGGTCATCGGGCGGAACCGGCCGAACACGAGATCGTCCTCGCGGCTTTGGATCATCTTCATGGGCTTCTGCACTGCCTTCGACAGCAGGACAGCATCGGTCACATATTCGACATAGGCGTTCCGGCCGTAGCCGCCGCCCATCTGGCGCAGATGGACCTTGACCTTCTCGGGCGGCACGCCGGCGGCTTGCGCGGCGGCGGCCACCGTCCGCGACGGCCATTGCGTGCCGGTCCACACTTCGACGCTGTCAGGCTTGGCCCAGGCGGTACATGAATGTGGCTCCATCTGCGCGTGGTACACGTAGTCATTGGTGAATTCGCTGGCGTGAACGCGCGCGGCGGCGGCGATTGCCGCGTCGGCATCGCCGGTCTTTCGGACAACCACGCCTGTGCGGGCAGGATCCCGCACGGCCGCCACGTATTCCTGCAGGTCTTTCGCTGAATTCACCTTCGCTCCGGCGGCGTCGCGCCACTCGGCCTTCACCTTCCTGCGCGCGTTGAAGACGGCAGGCACGCTATCTCCGACAATGCCGATGGCGTGATCGAATGCGACGGCTTCGACAACGCCGGGCTCTTTCTTGATCTCGTCGCGATTGAAGGATTTTGGCCCCGATCCCTTGTAGGGCGGACGAACGATGGTGCCGTACATCATCCCCGGTACCTGCACGTCGATGGCGTAAAGCGGCTTGCCGACCGCCATGTCCGGGACGTCGAAGCGGGGCACGTCGTGCCCGATCAGACGGAACTGCGCGACCGGCTTCAGTTCTTCCGGCTTCACCTCGGGCAGCTTGTCCGGGACTTGGGCAAAGCCGGCGATCTCGCCATAGGTCAACCGGCGGCCCGACGTCGCGTGCACCACCTGGCCCGGCTGCGTCGTCAGCTCGGCGAGCGGCACGCTCCAGCGTTGCGCCGCCGCCTCGAGCAGGACGCGGCGCGCTTGCGCACCGGCCGTGCGTGCCGGCATCCAGTAGCCGCGCAGCGTCAGGCTGCCGACGGCGAACTGGGACTTGAAGATCGGATTGTCGTAGTCGGGCGCGATCGGCGATTGCTCGATCCGCACCTTGGACCAATCGGCGTCCAGCTCTTCCGCGATGATCAGCGGAATCGAGCTGTTCACGGCCTGGCCCATTTCGGGGGCCGGCGCCATGATGCCGACGGTTCCGTCGGTTGCGATGGTCACGTAGGCATTGAGCCGTCCCGGCGTCGCGGCATTCGCCTGCGATCCGTCCAGCGCGCTGGGGGCGAGCACGAAGGCAAACGACAGGGCAGTGCTGCCGGCGAGGAACTCGCGTCGGCTCAGGGACGGCGCGGGCCTGCTGTGTGTCCGGTTCGTCATGACTAGGCTCCCCGCGCGGCGCGTTCGATGGCGCGCACGATGCGCGGATAGGTGCCGCAGCGGCACAGATTGCCGTCCATGTGCTCGACGATCTGCTCGCGGGTCGGATTCCTGGTTTTGGCGAGCAGCTCGGCGGCTTGCATGATCTGACCGGACTGGCAGTAACCGCACTGCGGCACCTGCTCGGCGACCCAGGCTTTTTGCAATGGATGGTCGCCGTTTTGCGACAGGCCTTCGATGGTCGTGACCTTGCGACCCGCAACCTGCGACAGCTGCGTCTGGCAGGACCGAATGGCCTGACCGTCGAGATGGACCGTGCAGGCGCCGCAGGCGGCAACGCCGCATCCATATTTCGTTCCGGTCAGCTTGAGGTGCTCGCGAATGACCCAAAGCAGCGGCGTGTCCGGCGCCAGATTCGCGCGCGCCTCACGGCCATTGATCGTGAATGCGACCTCCGTCATTGGCTGCCTCCCTGAAGAATGTTTTGCTTTGGGTGCGTGCCGTCAATTCGCGTCCGACCAGCGTCCCCGGCTTGCCGGCGCGTGTGGGACAACCGCCAGTATAGGCCGCGGCGTCTGGACGCGTCGCTCAAAGCACAGATCAAAGTGGTATTGCGCGCAAGAGGGGACGTCGCTGGGGACGTCGCTGGCGGCAGACGCCGCCTGGGACAGGCGTCG
>VGDO01000102.1 GCA_016869645.1 Alphaproteobacteria bacterium | reverse complement strand
GCGCGACTTCGAGCGCTACGAGCGAACCGTCGCCGCCTTCTTCCGCCTCGCCATGATCCGCCTCATGCTCCGCCGCTTGACCCGAACAACAGCTTGCTCCTGAATCTCAACTTCCTGGATCGGCTCTTAGACAGGAAGGCCTCGATCGCGTCGTGAAATCCGTCCGGCTCCTCGAGCGGCGTCAGGTGGCCGGCGCCCGGCACACGCGCCTCGACGGCGCGCGGAATCTCCGACATCAGCAGGCGCGCCGATTTGTGACAGACATAGTCGTGTTCGCCGGTCAGCACCAGTGTGGGTACGGAGACGCGGCCAAGCGTGCCGCGCATGCGGAAGAGCGGCTTCCGCCGCATGACGATGGCGGCGAGGATGTGGCACATGCCGTGAAGCGGATGCTGGGAGATCAGCGCGTGGATATGCCGCCGCGTCCGCTTGCTGCGCCGCGCATAGGTCTTGAAGAATTCCGACAGCAGCATGTTGTCGGCCATCGCCGTCATGCCGCCCGATTGGGCGAAGCCGATCCACACCTCACCGAGCCGGCGTCTGGCCCATGGATTGTCGGCCCCCGAGCCGATGTCGGCGAGCACCAGGCGGTCGACGCGCGCGGGCTGAGCGAGCGCCAGGCCGAGCGCCGGCCCGCCGCCCATCGAGAAGCCGACGACATGGGCGCGCTCGATGCGCAAGTGATCGAGCAGCCCGATCAGGTCCTGGGTCAGGTGCGCCGGCGAATAAGCCTGCGCATCGTCGGGGGCGCCCGATTTTCCGTGGCCGCGCAGGTCATAGGCGATGACGCGATAGCGCTGCCGGAAGCGCTCGATCTGCGGCCACCACATGCGCCAGCCGCAAGCGAGCCCGTGGGCCAGCACCAGCGGTTGGCCGGCGCCGAACTCGCGATAGTGGATCTCGATGCCGTTGACCGGCGCGAAGGGCATCAGCTTCCCTTGCCGGCCGCCGTCAATTTTCCGTTCTCGACCAGCGCCTCGCCGTTCACCCGGATGGTCGAATTGAGGAGCATGAGCCAGCGGTGCAGGCTGGAGCGGTTCTGGCCGCCGGATTCGATATTCTCGCCGACCGTGAGGCGCAGCACCGCGTCGCCGAAGCCGTAATAGGGCTGGAAGCCGCTGCCCGGCACGGGGCGGAGCAGGGGATTGCAGCCGAGCACGAGCTCGCCGAGCCGGTCCTTGTCGCCGGTCTGCTCGGCCCAGAGCCGGTCGAGCAGCTTCTGGTCGCCCGCGGTCTCGACCTTGACGACATGGCCGGCCTTGAACACGAAGCGGATGCCGCCCTTGTCGAAGAATTGGTTGACGTCGAGACCGTAGCCGGCGGCCGGGAAGCCGAAATCGCGCTGCACCGAAATCACGCCTTCGACCGTGTCGCGCTCAGGAATGGTGCGGAAGCAGCCGCACGGGATCTCCTCCTCTTTGTCGCGCGCGCTGGTCATGCGGGAAATCCGCGCCCGGCTCGCGTCGCCGTGGTTCATGTGGAAGCGGTCGGTCACCTTGAAGCGGATATCGGTGCCCTGGTCATCGCTGACATGGACGACCTGACCCGACATCTTGCGCTTCAGCGTCTCGTGCGTGCGCTTGACGACGGCATAGTCGAGATTGAGCACGGCATCCTGGTAGACGAGGTCGATCGCCTTGTTGGCGGCACTCTCGGGATCGGGATTGCGCGGATCGTGGAACCAGTGGAAATGGACCGAGCGGCCGGGCCAGGTTTCGAGGATCCATTCCGACTGTCCGACCGTCATGGTCGACTTCCTGGAGCGCCAGTCGTTCTGCAGCCAGATGAAGACGTCGGCGATGCCGAACAGGTCCTTGATCGCCTGATCCTCGCGCTTGCGGTCCTCGAGGTCGGGCTTGCGCCCCTGCGCGTCGCGCAGCTCGGTCAGTCCAGGCGTCCAGTGCAGCATGGTCGCGAGCTCGATGCCGCGCGCGCGCTGGATCTCCTGGCGCAGCGCGTCGAGCATGGCGCCGCCGCAATAGGCGTCGGCCGAGATGATGACGCGCTCGTGCGGCTCGAGCCTGAGCACGTCGCGTATGATCTTGCGCGCCATGTCGCCCCAGCGCAGCTCATGGGTCGGCGTGAGCCCCTGGTGCGCGATCGGAAACGGGTCGGTCAGTCGCATGCGGCACAGTCTCCCTGGTCAGCAAGCGTAGCGTAGCCGACAATCCGCGGAAATCTTTGTCTCACTCCGACTATTGCGTGATGAAATTCGCGATCGCGTCGGCCGCTTCGGGCTCGATGCCGTAGAAGCCGTGGGCCGACATGGCCTCGCACGAGTCGGAACGCGCGGACAGGCCGCCGTCGAGCATGACGAGAAGGCGGCGCGGCGCGCCGACCAGGCGCTCGACGATCTTCTCGGCGAGATAAGGCGGTGTCACGCGGCAGCCGTCGGCCTTGTGCGCCATGACCAGCGTCGGCACGCGGATGCGCTCGAGCGGCAGCTCGAACATGCTCGGCCCATTTGGCGTCGGCATGGATATGCTGGAGGTGAGCACGACGCCGCCGATCCGGTTGCCCATCACGATGCCGACGGCGGCGGCGGATTCGGTGCCGCGGCTGGTGCCGACCAGCCAGACCGGCTTGCCGACGATGCGCTGCAGATGCGCCACCACCGCGCCGATGTCGATCGCGTGCTCCGGACCCGCGCGGAAATAGCGGATCATGCCCTCCTGGGTGTGCTGATCCGACGGCGCGTCGACCACCGCGATGGCGATGCCGCGCTCGGCGAGCCGGTTGCGGATGCGCACGAGAAAGTTGCCGGTGTCGATCATCTCGCCGCGCGCCATGCGGCCGAGCGGCACGCGCCCGCCGCCGCCGGCGAACAGAATGGCCGATGCGACCGGCTTATCGGGCAGGAGCAGCAGGAAGCCCTGGGTGGCCTCGTGGCGCGAGGGCAGGATGACGATCGAGACGTCGACCGCGGCCAAGGCGGGCGTGGACCAGAGGGCCCACAATACGAACAAGCGGACAAGCGTGCGCAACAAGTGCAGGCTCCACAGGCTTTTCGAGCGACCGTGATGATAGCTCACTTGCCAAAGGCGACTTGTCGGCCGAATTAGTTTAAGCCTAAAATAAGTTGCCGGACGAGCAGGGCGAACGAACAGGGCGCGCCAAATGCAGCCGATCAGGCCCGCGGGGTGGCAGAAGCCGAAAGGCTACAGCGACGGTATGGTCGCCGAATTGGGCGTGCGTGGCGGACGGATCGTGTTCGTCGCCGGCCAGATCGGCTGGCTGCCCGGTGACGGCGATGGCGGCCGCTTCGAAACCGACGATTTCGTCGGACAGGCGCGCCAGACCTTCGCCAACATCGTGGCCGTTCTGGCGGCCGCCGGTGCGCGGCCCGAGCATATCGGCCGGCTCACCTGGTACGTCACCGACAAGCGCGAGTTCCTGGCGCGTCAGGCCGAGCTCGGCGAGGCCTACCGCGCGGTCATGGGCCGCCATTTTCCCGCCATGGCCGTCGTGCAGGTGACGGCGCTGATCGAGGAGCGCGCCAAGGTCGAGATCGAGGCGACGGCGGTGGTGCCGCAATGAACAGCCACGTCCGGAGCCAGGCCCACACTGCCCCCTTCGCGCGCGTGCACAGACCCGACGCCGCCGAAATCAAGGCGCTCGCGCGCGAGCTAGGCGCCGATCTGGTCGGCATCGCGAGCGCTGAGACGCTCAACGCCTTTCCGCCCGATCCGCGCTGGCCGCAGACGCCGGAGCGCATCTCGCCCCATTGCAAGAGCGTCATCGTCGTCGTGCAGCGCATTCCGGTCGGTGCCTTCCGGTGCAAGTCGAACGTGCCGGTGCAGTACATCGACATGCTCGTGCTGCGCAAGATGGACAAGGTCGCCTACAAGCTCGCCGAACGGCTCGAACGGTGGGGCTATCCGAGCTTCTGCACGGCGGCACAGGAAACCGAGTGGACGCTCAAGCGCGCCAGCTATGGAAGGCTGTCGACGCGGCACCTCGGCATCGAGGCCGGCCTCGGCACCTTCGGCCTCGAGGTCAACATTCTGACGCCCGAGTACGGCCCGCGTGTCTACCTCACCGGCGTGCTGACCGAGCTCGAGCTCGAGGCCGACCGGCCGATGACCGAGCAGGTCTGCATCGGCGAATCCTGCAGCCGCTGCCTCTACTCCTGCCCGGTCGATGCGGTCGAGCATTTCGGCATCGACAAGCGCGCCTGTGCCACCGAGGCGCAGGAGTTCGGCTTCTCGACCATCCTGCAATTCCTCGAGCGCTTCAGCGCGGCGTCCAACGCCGAGAAGCAGCGCATGGCCGCCTCGCGCGACGTGTTCGGCTTCTGGCAGGGCTTGCTGCGCGTGGTCGGATCGTTCGGTGACTGTCCGCGCTGCCTTGCTGTCTGCCCGGTCGGCAATGACTACCACGCACATCTCGCGGGTCCGCAGAAGGAGATTCCAGAAAAGACGCCGGAGAAGGTTCAGCTCGCGCGCGACATGAAGGCGTCTCGCCAGCGCGGGGACGCGATCGACGGCCTCAATGAGTGGAACATTCGCTGGGTCGGACCGGAGGGCTACAAGGGCATCGTTTCGCGGCAATTGCAGGAGTTCAAGAAGGCGCAGGCGGAGCGGGCGGGCAAGGCATGATGCTGGCGGCATATCGTCGATGGATGCGTAGGGGCACGGCATGCCGTGCCCCTACAGAGTTCGCCGACGAAAGGCGCTAATCCATGGTCGCGATCTACAAAGCGCCACTGACCGCCGAGCAGATCAAGGCGAAGGCGCGCGACCTGGGGGCCGATCTCGTCGGCATCGCCGACGGCAAGGTGATGGACGAGCACCCGCCTGATCCGCGCGATCCGCGCCGTCCCTCGGACATAACGGCACTCGATGCCGGCCGCGTCATCGTGATGGCCAAGCGCGTGACCAGCGGGAGCAGCCGTATCCTCGCCTGGAACGACCGGCACAAATACTACAATGATGAGCTGACGCTCTCGCTGCTCGAGGAGGCCTCGCTCGAGCTGGTCTACTGGCTCGAGGACAACGGCTATCCCGCGATCATCGTGCCGCCGACCCATGTCGATCCCTGGCGCTACCAGGGCGATCCGACCGCGCACATGACGACCCTGATCTCATTGACTCACGCCGCAGTCGAGGCGGGATTGGGCACGCTGGGCCTCAACCTTCAGCTTCTCACGGCCGAGTTCGGCCCGCGGGTGATCCTCACGGCGGTGCTCTGCTCGGTCGACGTGGAGCCCGACCGGCGCATGACCGAGGCGCTCTGTCTTGGTCCGTCCTGCGGACGCTGCCTTCGGGCCTGCCCCGGCGATGTCATCCGCCACTGGGACCGCGATTTCCCGGCCTGCGACCGCTACCGCTCGCCGCATGGCTTCGCCAAGCTGACGGAGCATGTTGCCGAGATCATCGCCGCGCCGGATGCGGCCAAGCAGGCCGAGCTGCTGCGCTCGGAAACGACCTTCAATCTCTGGCAGAGCATTCTGCGCGGCGCCGGGGTGGTCACGGGCTGCCGGCGCTGCGAGGACGTCTGTCCCGTGGGGACCGACTATTCCCCCATGCTTGCCGATGCGCTCGAGACGATCCCCGAGGACACCGCCGACAAGCGCCAGCGTCTCGCCGGCATGGAAGCCGCCGAGGCGCGCGGCGCTCTGCCCGAGAGCTATCGGGCGCAGCAGCGCTGGATCGGTGCCCTCAAGAAACGGGCGGCGACATCATGAGCTTGCCGCTGCCCACCTCGCGCGACGCCATCAAGCGCATGCAGAGCGAGCGCAAGCGCGTCGCCGTCGCGAATGCGAGGCGCGCGCCCTTCTGGAAGGGCAAGCTCGACCACGTCGACCTCGACCGGCTGGACGATCCGGTGGAATGGCGCAAGATCCCCATTCTCGACAAGGAGATGCTGCGCGCCATCCCGCCCGAGCAATTCTACGAGCAGTTCTGCATCGCGCCGCGCGAGCGCATCGCCGAGTTCTGGCGTTCCGGCGGCACCACGGGCGTGCCGCTGTTCTATCCGCGCACGATCGACGACATGCCCTATGCCATGGTGTCGTTTGCGCGCACCTATCAATGCATGGGCTGCCGGCCGGGCGACATCGCGCACCTGTCGTTTCCGCTCGGCATCCATCCCGCCGGCCAGATGTGGGCGCGCGCGGCTACCCAGGTCGGCGTCGGCGTCGCGTGGGTCGGCGCCGGCAACACGGCGCCGTCGCTGCTCCAGCTTCAGCTCATCGACAAGCTCAAGCCGACGGTCTGGATGGGCATGCCGAGCTTCGGCCTGCACCTCGCCAACCTCGCCGAAACCCAGGGCATCGATCTGGCCGCATCGTCGGTCAAGCGGATCCTCTGCACGGCCGAGCCGCTGTCGCAGGCGAAACGCACGAAACTCGCGCGCGCCTGGGGGGCCGAGGTCTACGACGCTTTCGGCATGACCGAGTGCACCATGATGGGTGCGGAGGGCGAGGCGCGCGACGGCTTCCACATCTGGACCGACATCGCTTTCATCGAAGTCGTCGACGAGAAGACCGGCGAGCCCGTTCCAGAGGGTGAGGTCGGCAGCCTGGTCGTGACGCCGCTCTGGACCAACCACGCGACGCCCTTTCTGCGCTGGAGCTCGGGCGACCTCGTCACCATGCGCGAGCAGGGTGCGTCGTCGGGGCCCTTCTCGGTCTTCCCCGTGGTCACGCATGCGCACCGCACCGTCGGCTTCTTCAAGATCAGGGGCGTCAACCTCAGCCACGCCGAGTTCGAGGACTTCATGTTCCGGATCGCCGAAGTCAACGACTTCAAGGCCGAGCTGACCAACAGCGGCGGCAACGATGCGCTCTGCGTCTCGATCGAGGTCAGGCGCGGCGCCGAGCCCGACGGCGTGGTCCGCATCGTGGTCTCCGAGACCAAGCGGCACTTCGATGTGACACCAGAGGTGGTCGTGCTGACCACAGGCACGCTGGCGCGCGAATTCGAATCTGCCGTCAAGGCGCCGCGGTTTGCGGACAAGAGGAGTTAGCCGCGTGAAGTTCATTTTCCTCATGCTGAGCTTGTCGAGGCATGAGAGCATCTCCGCGCTTCGGCCCGTGCAGACTTACGCAGTTCGAGCGGACAGGGCCTCGTCCTTCGACAGGCTCAGGACGAGGCGTTTGTCCTGATTTTCTTTATGCTACGATCCACGCAGCCAATCCGGCCTGCCCAAACCAGCTCGAGCGGGAAGGGGCCGGTGAACAGGGGAGACACATGATGTTGAGAACGCTTCTGCTTGCCGCCTCGGCGCTGACACTGCTGGCGGTTCCTGCCGCCGCGCAGAACAAGGTCAAGATCGGCTTCATCGCCACCATGTCGGGTCCGGCCGGCGCCATCGGCAAGGATATGGAAGACGGCTTCCGGCTCGGCATCGAGCATGCCGGCGGCAAGCTCGGCGGCCTCGAGCCCGAGGTGATCATCGGCGACGATCAGCTCAAGCCCGAGGTCGGCGTCCAGCTCGTCGACAAGATGCTGAACCGCGACAAGGTCGACATGGTCGCGGGCATCGTCTTCTCGAATGTCATGATGGCGGCTTACAAACCGATCGTCGACAGCAAGACCTTCCTCGTCAGCACCAATGCCGGCCCGTCGCCGATCGCCGGCGCGCAATGCTCGCCCTACTACTTCTCGACCTCCTGGCAGAACGACCAGGCCCACGAGGCCATGGGCAAGTACATGCAGGACAAGGGCTACAAGAAGGCCTACCTGATGGCGCCCAACTACCAGGCCGGCAAGGACGCGCTCGAAGGCGTGAAGCGCTACTTCAAGGGGCAGGTCGTCGGCGAGGTCTACACAACCGTCAATCAGCCCGACTACTCGGCCGAGATCGCCCAGGCGGCTGCCAGCGGCGCCGATGCGCTCTACGTCTTCTACCCGGGCGGCATGGGCATCAATTTCGTCAAGCAGTACGCCCAGGCCGGTCTCAAGAGCAAGCTGCCGCTGCACTCGGCCTTCACGGTCGATACGACGACACTGCCGGCCCAGGGCGATGCCGCGCTCGGCTTGCTCGGCACGGCCTTCTGGACCGACGGCCTCGACAATCCGGTCAACAAGAAGTTCGTCGACGACTTCGTCAAGAAGCACAACCGGGTGCCCTCGACCTACGCCGCGCAGTCCTATGACGGTGCGTTGCTGATCAACGCGGCGCTCACCCAGACCAAGGGCAACCTCGCCGACAAGGACGCGCTGCGCGCCGCCTTCAAGAAGGCGGATTTCAAGTCCGTGCGCGGCAACTTCAGGTTCAACACCAACCAGCACCCGATCCAGAACTTCTACCTCTTCGAGGTGGTCAAGCGGCCGGACGGCAAGCTGGGCACCGGCTTCAAGGCGACGGTCTTCACCGACCACGCCGATGCCTACGCCAAGGACTGCCCGATGAAGTAACTATCTCCTCCTCCCCCGCGCTAGCGCGGGGGAGGATCGAGGAGGGGGCCCGAAGGGGCTATCGCGTGACCGCGAGGGCCCCCACCCCGACCCTCCCCCGCCTGCGGCGAGGGAGGGAGCCAAGACTTTCCCATGACCCTCTCGCTCTTCCTCACCCAGGCGCTGAACGGTGTTCAGTTCGGGGTCATGCTGTTCCTGATGGCCGCGGGCCTGACGCTCGTGTTCGGCATCATGAACCTGGTCAATCTGGCGCACGGCTCGCTCTACATGATGGGCGCCTATTTCCTGGCGGCCCTCGTGCCCGTGACCGGCAATTTCTTCGTCGCAGCGGTGCTGGCGGTCGCCGCCAGCCTGGCGCTCGGTATCGTCGTCGAGCTCATCGCGCTGCGCACGCTCTACCGGCGCGACCACCTCGACCAAGTGCTGTGCACCTTCGGCCTCATCCTGTTCTTCAACGAGATCGTGCGCATGATCTGGGGCGCCACCGCGCTCTTCGTGCAGCCGCCGCCCATCCTGTCCGGCTTCGTCCAGCTCCTGCCCGGCGTGATCTACCCCGTCTATCGCCTGACCATCATGGGCGTCGGCCTCGCGGTCGCGATCTTTCTCTATTGGCTCAACGGCCACACCAGGCTCGGCATGCTGATCCGAGCGGGCGCCAGCAACCGCGCCATGGTCGGCGCGCTCGGCGTCAACATCACGCTGCTCTATACCCTGGTCTTCGGCCTCGGCGCAGCGCTCGCGGGGCTCGCCGGCGTCATGGCGGGGCCGATCCTGTCGGTCCAGTCCGGCATGGGCGATTCGATCCTCATCCTGACCTTCGTCGTCATCGTGATCGGCGGCATCGGCTCGATCCGCGGCGCGCTCGTCGCCTCGATCCTGGTCGGCGTGGTCGACACGGTCGGCCGCGTGTTCCTGCCGCTGGTCCTGGGGGCCGTCTTCTCGCCGGCAACGTCGAGCAAGGTCGGGCCGGCGATCGCCTCGATGTCGATCTACATCCTGATGGCCGCGATCCTGTTCTTCCGGCCCCAGGGCCTGTTCCCGGCGCATCGCTGATGCTGACCAACCGCCGCTTCGTCGCCGTGGCGTCGTTCCTCGTGCTTCTGGCGCTCGTACCGCTGCTGGCTCGTTTCGTTGGCGGCGAGGCATTCTGGATCAAGTTCGCCACCCGCGTGATGATCTACGCGATCGCGGCGGTCAGCCTCGACCTGATCCTCGGATTTGGTGGCATGGTCAGCTTCGGCCATGCGGCTTTTCTCGGCGTCGGCGCCTACGCGGTCGGCATTCTTTCGGCCGAGGGAATTGCGAACGGCTTCGTGCAATGGCCCGTCGCCATTCTCGCTTCCGCGCTGATCGCGGCTGCGATCGGCGCCATCTCGCTGATGACCCGCGGCGTCTACTTCATCATGATCACGCTGGCCTTCTCGCAGATGCTCTATTTCCTCGGCGTCAGCCTCACTGCCTATGGCGGCGACGACGGCATGCGTCTTGCCAATCGCAGCCGCTTTCCGGGACTGATCGACCTCTCGGGCGACGTGACCTTTTTCTATGTCGTGCTGGCGATCCTGATCGGCGCGCTCGTGGCCGGCCATCGGCTGGTCAATTCGCGCTTCGGCATGGTGATTCAGGGCTGCCGCTCCAATGAGCGGCGCATGCGGGCGATCGGCTTCCCGACCTTCCGCTACAAGCTCGCGGCCTTCGTGATCTCCGGCGTCATGTGCGGGATTGCCGGCGCCCTGCTCGCCAACCTCACGGCCTTCGTCAGCCCCTCGGAAATGCATTGGACGCGCTCGGGCGAGATCATGGTCATGGTGATCATGGGCGGCATGGGCAGCCTGTTCGGTCCGGTGCTCGGTGCCGCCGGTCTGCTCGTCCTCGAGGAAATCCTGTCGAGCCACACCCAGCACTGGCAGGCGATTCTCGGACCCATCCTCGTGCTGCTGGTCCTGTTCGCCAAACGCGGCCTGTTCGGCCTGATCGACGGCAAGTCGGCGGAGAAGCCCGCGGGACTGACGGGCCATGGCTGAGCCGCTCCTCGCCGTCGAAAGTCTGGTCAAGCGCTTCGGCGGCCTGGTCGCAACCGATCATCTGAGCCTCGCGGTCGAACCGGCCGAGCTCCACGCCGTGATCGGACCCAATGGCGCCGGCAAGACCACGCTGATCGCCGAGATCATCGGCGAGCTCGGGGTCGACGAGGGACGGATTCGCTTCGACGGTCACGACATCACGCATCGGCCGACGCCGGTGCGCTCCGCGCTCGGCCTCGCGCGCTCGTTCCAGGTCACCAGCCTGTTTCCCGACATGAGCGCGCTCGACAATGTCGCGCTTGCCGTCCAGGCCCATAGCGGCCACTCCTTCCGCTTCTGGCGCGACGCGCGCGCGGATGCGAGCCTGCGCGATCCGGCACACGATGTGCTGGCGCAGGTCGGCCTCGGGCCGCGCGCCGATGTGCTCGCCGGCAATCTCGCCCATGGCGAGCAGCGCCAGCTCGAGATCGCCATGGCGCTGGCGACCAAGCCGAAGCTGTTGCTGCTCGACGAGCCGATGGCCGGCATGGGCACCGAGGAGTCGGCCCAGCTCGTCACCCTGCTCAAATCGCTGAAACGGCGCTTCACCATCCTGCTGATCGAGCATGACATGGACGCCGTGTTCCAGCTTGCCGACCGGATCACCGTGCTGGTCTATGGCCGCGCGATTGCCACCGGCACGCCCGACGCGATCCGCGCCAACGCCGACGTGCGGCAGGCCTATCTGGGCGAAGAAGAGGAGTGACCATTGAGTCTCAGTTTGCGCTGATTGCGCGCTCCGACTACGGACCTGGCTATCGGCTCTACTTTGTGCGGCGCGGGTTCCGTCTCATTCTACGCCTGGCCGGTGGCGACAAACGGAGTCAGGATCGCGATATCGAGATTGCACAGGAATTGGCATGCGGGCTTTAGGGACCAAGCATGATGAAGACGAAAACGAAGGCTTGGGACGCAGCGGCGCATCTCAAGAGCCAGACCGACATCGTGGCCTATTTGGAGGCGGCGCTAGATGATGGCGATCCGGCGCTGATTGCGGCAGCACTTGGCGACATCGCCAGGGCCAAGGGCATGGCGCGAATTGCCCGCAAGGCGGGCTTGGGCCGCGAGAGCCTCTACAAGGCCCTTTCGGCCGAAGGCAATCCGGAGTTCTCGACAGTGCTAAAAGTCGTCGACGCGCTCGGTCTGCGTCTGCGCGCCACGCGCGCCAAAGCGGCCTGGCTAAGGTAGCGAGGAGTCATGGCGAGCGAAGCCCGAACCGGCGAGTTCATCGACTGGCACACGCACCTCTACCTGCCTGAACACCGCACGGGCAAGGACTACGAGAACATGGTGCGCCGCGGTGTCGCCGGCGGCGGCAAGGCGGCACCCGATCAGCATCGGGCGGCGATGCGCGACGGCGGCGTCACCAAGGTGCTGGTGGCACCCAGCGCGCGCAGCGCGCATGCGAAGGTGCCGAACGACTTCATCGCCGACTACGTCAAGTCGTTTCCGGGAACCGCGATCGGCTTCTGCAGCGTCCATCCCAACGATGCGAACGCGCTCGAGGAAGTGGAGCGCAGCGTCAAGACATTGGGCCTGCGCGGGCTGAAGCTGTCGCCGACCTACCAGGCTGTCGATCCAATAGCGCGCGAAAGCTGGGCGCTCTACGAGCTCGCGCGTGACCTCAAGATCCCGATCATGTTCCATTGCGGCGGCGGCTACACGGGCAGCCTGAAATACTCCGATCCCTCCCGCCTCGACGAGGTCGCGCAGGCGTTTCCCGAGCTCAAGCTGCTGATCGCGCATCTCGGCCAGCCCTACATGGAGCAGACCATCATCCTGATGCGCAAGAACGAGAACGTGTGGGCCGATCTGTCGGCGCGCTTCCATCGGAAGTGGCAGCTCTACAACGGGCTCATGGTCGCGCAGGAATATGGGGTGACCAGCCGCTTGCTGTTCGGCTCGGATTTTCCGGTCCGCTGGCCGAAGGCTGCAGAGGCCGAGTTCAAGGCGATCAACGATTGGGGGCCGGACGTGAAGTTGCCGCGCATCCCCGACAAGTTGATCGAGGACATTCTCTATAACCGTCCCTTCAACCTCTTCGGGTTCTGACATGACCGTACAGATTCGCAAGACCGTCACCTATGTCGAGGACATCGGCACCGAAGGCGGGCGCCCCGTGTCGCCCAGCCACGTCATCGCCATCGTCGCGGCAATCGTGAAGAACCCCTGGGCCGGCCAGGGCTTCGTGGCCAATCTGAAGCCGGAGATCGTTCGGCATGGGCCGGAGCTCGGCAAACTCATGGTGCCGCGTCTGCTCGCCGCGCTCGGCGGCCCGAACGAGCTCGAGGCCTATGGCAAGGCAGCCATCGTCGGCCTGAACGGCGAGATCGAGCATGCTTCCGCGCTGATCCACACCCTCTACTTCGGCAACGAGCTGCGCGAGGCGGTGTCGGGCACGGCCTTTCTCTCGTTCACGAACAAGCGGGCGGCCGCCGGCTGCTCGATCGACGTGCCGCTCAAGCACAAGACCAAGGAAGGCGCGCGCTCGCACTTTCTGACCGCATCCTTCTCCATTGCCGACGCGCCGCACCCGGACGAGATCGTCGTGGCGCTCGCCGGTGCCAACAGCGGACGCCCGCATGCCCGCATCGGCGACCGCTACGAGGACATGAAGGAGATGGGTGTCGATCAGACGAAGACGGTGAAACCGGCACGCGCGGGCGCGTGAGCGCCCGGGCAGAACCCTACCCTGTCGAATGACCGCGCTCCTCGCCCTCGACCGTGTCGACGCCGCCTATGGGGCGTCCCAGGTGCTGTTCGGGCTCAGCCTCGATGTGCCAGCCGGCGCCGTCGTGTCGCTGCTCGGGCGCAACGGCATGGGCAAGACCACGACGGTGCGCGCCATCATGGGACTTCTGCCGGCGCGCGCGGGCACCATCCGTTTTGACGGGCAGGCGATCGAACGGCTGCCGAGCCACCGCGTGGCGCGGCTCGGCCTCGGCCTCGTGCCCGAGGGGCGGCAGGTGTTTCCCAATCTGACGGTGCGC
Source organism: Alphaproteobacteria bacterium (assembly GCA_016869645.1). Lineage (GTDB taxonomy): Bacteria > Pseudomonadota > Alphaproteobacteria > SHVW01 > SHVW01 > SHVW01. Next base: position 6,959 of record VGDO01000102.1, on the reverse strand, counting down.
GAGAATCTGGTGGCGACCGCGGCGCGACGCGCTGATGCTGCTCAGCCATGGACACTCGAGCGCATCTACGCGCTCTTTCCGCGGCTGGCCGAGCGGGCGCGCCTGCAGGGCAGCCATCTCTCGGGCGGCGAGCAGCAGATGCTGGCGATCGGTCGCGCGCTGATGACCAATCCGCGCCTGCTGATCCTCGATGAGGCGACCGAGGGGCTGGCGCCTCTGATGCGCGCGGAGATCTGGCGCTGTCTCGGCGAGCTCAAGCGCGCCGGCCAGGCGATCCTGGTGATCGACAAGAACGTCAAGGCGCTCAACCGCATCGTCGACCGCCACACCATCATCGAGAAGGGTCGGGTCGCCTGGACGGGCACGCCTGCCGCGCTTGCTGCCGACCGAGAACTCCAGCACCGCTATCTTGGTGTTTAGTTAAGTTATTGAAATCTATGTAATTCATTGATGACGGTCTGGCGTCGGCCGGCGTTGGCGATAAATTTGTGCACTGCGGCATTTTTGCCCTTGAACGGTTTCCGGCCGCGGCTGTATTCCCGCCCATGCTGCAATGCAGCATCGAAACAACCCCAGCGGCGGCAGGCGCCGAACGGGTAACCCTTGAGGAGAGACAGATGGCCAACAAGAGCAACCCGGCGCAGAACCCGATGGAGATGTTCGGCAATTTCGGCAAGGACGTGTTTGAGAACTTCGTCAAGGTCGGCCAGGACGCGGTGACGCAGTCCTACGATAAGGCGATCGCGGCCACGAAGGAGCAGCTCGGCAAGGCGACCAGCCAGACCTTCAAGAGCTACGACGAGCTGTTCTCGATGGGCACGGCCAACACCGACGCGGTGGTCAAGGCCGGCACGATCCTGGCCCATGGCTTCGCCGACATGCACAAGCAGGTCCTGGCTCAGGCTCAGGCCGAGATCGAGAACAGCGTCGAGACGGCCAAGGCGCTCTTCGCGTGCAAGAACGTGCAGGACGTCGTCGCCTTCCAGACCAAGCTCGCCCAGGCCAGCATGGACAAGCTGATGGCCCAGTCGAGCAAGCTCTCGGAGATGACCGTGAAGGTCGCCAACGAGGCTGCCGAGCCGATCAGCCAGCGCGTCAACGTCGCGGTCGAGAAGTTCATGAAGCCGCTCGCGGCCTAACTCCATCGGGAGTTCGGCTCGCCAATCGGGCCCGGCGGAGCGATCCGCCGGGCCCGATGCATTTGTGGGCAATACTTTCTGCTTCGCTCTTCCTGCTGTTCATGGCGCGCGTTGCTGTCATAGGCTGGGGCGCGGCAGAACGGGGACTTTCTTGTCTGAGGGGCGAGACATGAACAAGAAGCGCAAGGCTGTTGGCACCGATCCCGCAGCGCTGGCGCGGCGCGCCAAGGCGCTGCATCGCAAGGCGACGATCGTCGACTCCGAAGGCGTCGCCGTCATCCTTCCCAATTCGCACATCGAGATCGAAAGCAGCGGCAAGGGCTATGTCGAACGCGCGCGCACCGCGGGGCTGACCGCGCTCAACACCACGATGGGCCAGGGCGGCATCGCCGCCGGCATTGACGATCTGCGCGCCTTCCTCAACACGGTCTATGGCTACCTCGCCTATTTCGACATGCACGCCGACAAGCTGATGCTGATCGAGACCGCCGACGACATTCGCAGGGCCAAGCGCCGGAAAAAGCTCGGCGTCATCTTCGGCGTCCAGGGCATCGTGTCCAAGATCGAGAGCGACCTGACCCTGCTGCGCATCGTGCACAAGCTGGGCCTCAGGGTCGCGATGCTGACGCACAACGACCGCAACGCGATCGGCTGCGGCTGCATGGAGATCAACGACACGGGCATCACGCAGTTCGGCCGGGCGTGCATCCGCGAGATGCAGCGCGTCGGCATCACGGTCGATCTCGCGCATGCCGGCGAGCGCACCATGATCGACGCCTTCGAGCTGTCTTCCGTGCCCTGCATCGTCTCGCACGCCAATGTGCGCGGTCTGGTCGATCATCCGCGCAATGCAACCGACCGGGCGCTCAAGGCGCTCGCCAAGACCGGCGGCGTGATCGGCATCACCGCCTACGCGCCCTTCATCCGGCCGCGCAAGAAGGGCGACAAGGGCCGGCCGACGGTCGACAACGTGGTCGATCACGTGGTCTATGCGGCCGACCTTGTCGGCATCGACCATGTCGGCATCGGCAGCGACCACTTCGAAGCGGAATCGCCGATCCGCTACGAAGCGTTCGCCACTTGGTTTCCCGGCTCGCAGGCCGGCTATCGCCGGGAAGAAGTCAACACGGTCGGTTTCGAGCGGGTCGACGACTGGCCGCTTCTGACCGAGGCGTTGCTGCGCCGTGGCTTCTCCGATGGCGAAGCGCTCAAGGTGCTGGGCGGCAACCATCTCCGCGTGTTCGCCGCTTCCTGGAAGACGTGAGCCCGAGGTCCGGGCGAGATGAGTGACCTCAGCGCCAAGGACGCCGCCATCGCGCAGCAGGACATCACGATAAGCCCACGGCAGGGACAGATTGAGCGACGCGGTTGATCGGCGTCGCGATCTCGGTCAAGCTCGCGCTTCCCATCGTCCGGACCGGTCATGCCTGCCAAGAAGATTGCCGTGCGCGCCAGATCCGCCAGCGTCGCGCCGGCGGGCCCACCCGACCTGACCGACCGCCGCGTCTACCGGCACTGGTTCGATGAACCGATTCGCTTCGGCGATCAGGACTCGCTCGGCCACGTGAATAATGCCAGCGTCGCGACCTATTGCGAGAGCGCACGCCTCGCTCTCAGCCAGGAGCTCGGCTATGTTCCGGGCAAGCATGGCATCGGCTGGGTGCTCGCGCGGATCGCCATCGACTATCGCGCCGAGCTGCACTATCCCGGCACGGTCAACATCGGCACCGTCGTCAGCCGCCTCGGCACTTCGTCATGCACGCTGCTGTCCGGCATCTTCTGCAAGGGCAAATGCGCGGCGACCGCCGAGGCGATCCTGGTCATGATCAACTACACCACGCGCAAGTCCGTGCCGATTCCGCAGGGGCTGCGCCGGAAGCTGGCAAAGCTCGAATCCAATCGAACAGCGCGCCGCTGACCTTCTCCCCTAGCGCCTGGATTGAAGGACGATCCGGAGCTAGGGTTGGACAAAGCGCATGCGTATCAGGAGGAAAACGGTCATGGCGACGAGGACGAACAAGCAGAAGCGCGAGCTGCGCAGCCAGCAATGGTTCGGCAAGGCGGACAAGGATGGTTTCGCGCACCGGAGCTGGATGCGCAACCAGGGCCTGCCGAGCCACGTCTTTGACGGGCGGCCCGTCATCGGTATCTGCAATACCTGGTCCGAGTTCAACCCCTGCAACGCGCATTTCCGCCGCATCGCGGACTACGTGAAGCGCGGCGTCTGGGAGATGGGCGGCTTCCCGGTCGAGTTCCCGGTGTTCTCCACGGGCGAGGCGATCCTCCGGCCCACAGCCATGCTGTTCCGCAACCTGGCCGCCATGGACGTCGAGGAGGCGATCCGCGCCAACCCGATGGACGGCGTGGTCCTGCTGGTCGGCTGCGACAAGACCACGCCGGCGCTCCTCATGGGAGCGGCCAGTTGCGACCTGCCGACCATCGCGGTGTCGGGCGGTCCGATGCTCAACGGCAAGTACGAGGGCCAGGACATCGGCTCCGGCACGCAGACCTGGAAGTTCGACGCCATGGTCAAGGCCGGCGAGATGACCATCGAGGAGTTCATGTCGGCGGAGGCCGGCAACTCGCGGAGCTCCGGCCACTGCATGACCATGGGCACCGCCTCGACCATGGCGAGCATGGTCGAGTCGCTCGGCATGGGCCTGCCGATGAATGCCGCGATCCCCGCGGTCGATGCGCGCCGCTACGTGCTGGCGCACATGGCGGGGCGGCGCATCGTCGAGATGGTGCATGCCAACCTGAGGATGTCGAAGATCCTCACGCGCAAGAATTTCGAGAATGCGATCCGCGTCAACGGCGCGATCGGCGGCTCGACCAACGCGGTCATCCACCTGCTCGCCATCGCCGGCCGCATGGGCATCGATATCACGCTCGACGACTGGGACCGGCTCGGCCAGAACGTGCCCTGCCTCGTCAACTTGATGCCCTCGGGCAAGTATCTGATGGAGGATTTCTACTACGCGGGCGGCCTGCCCGTGGTGATCCGCGAGATCGGCCGACTGATCCACAAGAACGCGCTGACGGTCAACGGCAAGACCCTGTGGGAGAACTGCAAGGACGCGGTCTGCTACAACCGCAAGGTCATCTTCCCGCTGAAGAAGCCGTTCAAGCGGCAGGGCGGCATCGCTGTCCTGCGCGGCAATCTCTGCCCGGGCGGCGCGATCCTCAAGCCGTCGGCGGCGTCACCGAGCCTGATGAGGCATCGCGGCCGCGCGGTGGTGTTCGAGAGCATCGAGGACTATCACGCGCGCATCGACGATCCCAAGCTGGACATCGACGAGACCTGCATCATGGTGCTCAAGTATTGCGGGCCCAAGGGCTATCCGGGCATGGCCGAGGTCGGCAACATGGCGTTGCCCACCAAGGTGCTGAAGAAGGGCATCACCGACATGGTGCGCATCTCGGACGCTCGCATGAGCGGCACTGCCTACGGCACGGTCGTGCTGCACGCGGCGCCGGAGGCGGCCGCCGGCGGTCCGCTCGCGCTCGTCAGGAACGGCGACATGATCGAGCTCGACGTGCACGGCCGCCGACTTCATCTCGATGTCAGCGACGACGAGCTGGCCAAACGGCGCAAGGCCTGGAAGGGCTTCAAGACGCCGCACAAGCGCGGCTACGCGAAGCTCTACGTCGACCACGTGCTGCAAGCCGACAAGGGGGCCGACCTCGATTTCCTGGTCGGCAAGAGCGGCACGCCCGTGCTGCGCGAGTCGCACTGATCGGAGGCCCGGAGGCAGCGTGCGTCGGCGCTGCAAAGCGCCCCGTCATCTGTCGAGAAAGACCGTGATTCACGCTTCAGATTGGATCGCCCCCTTCGACCAGCTCAGGAGGCGATTCAATCTGAACCGATCGCGGTCTAGACGTTCACCACCGACACCCGATCCATCAGCTTGACGATCTCCGACAGGTCCTTGAGGGCGGAGATCAGCGCGGGCGCGATCCGCGTACCTTTCGGAACGACAAGCACGCCTTCGGTGGTCAACAGGTCCTCCGACAGCCGGTCTCCCACCTTCAACTCGGAGATCGCGACGAAGCGGGGCCGCTGCTGGCTGAACTGCTCCGCCATATCGGTGGCGCGGACGGTCTTCGACTGCTCGTTTTCTGCGTCAACGCTGGCATAGAGGTCGGGGGTGTCGACGTCGGGGACGATCAGCGTCGCGTAGTCGGACGCTGATTTCAGCGCGACGGGCGTTGCGATCGCGCGCTCGATCTTTTCGACGAGCACGGTGCCGCTGACCGGCTTGACGAGAAACCCGCTGACATCCAGCGCGAAGGCGGTCGAGAGGAAATGCTTGTCGGCATGCGCGGTAAGCATGATCACGGGCGTGCCGCGATGGACGGAGGCCATTCCGACGCGGATGGTCTTGACGAATTCGAGCCCGTTCATCGGCTCCATGTTGATATCGGACACGATGCAGTCGATTTTGGCCCCCGCGGCGGCCTCCATGAGGTCCGTGCCGGCGGCATGCTCGAGCTTGATGCCGCCGTCGCGCATGAGATTGATCGCCGCCATGCCATCGGCCGCCTGCAGCACCTTGTAGGCATGGGTTGCCGACAGCGCCTTCCACATGATTTGCCGGACGAATGCCTGATCGTCGACGAGCAGAACGGTTTTTTGCTTGCCGGGTGAATTTGCCGGCGGCGGCTTGGTCGTCACGATCATTGACGCTGCTGTCCCATCGCCCCCGCGGTCTTGCCCGAGGTCGCGCCCGTTTGGCACTGGTTGGCCGCCCGGACCAGAAGGCCACTCAGGGAAAGGCTCTTGCGCGCCTCGGTGTAGTTCAACATTAAGCCGCCGGTGGCCTCGGTAATGCAAGATGCATTGGACTGTCCGGACAGGTCCACGACATCGACCCGTGCCCCAGGCTGTTCCCGTGCCGTCACGCGCGCCAGAGCGCACAGATTGCCGCCGCAGGTCTCCTGGCCGTCGGTCAGCACGAGCACGCGGCCACGACCTCCGGGAGCGTTGGATCTGAGCAGGCTGAGCGCCGCGCCGATGCTTGCCGTCAGCGCCGTGTCGCCGCCCCGCTTGGGCGTGACCGCGGAGACGAAGGAGCCGACGTCGGTGCGATCGCCCACGGAGACGAAACGATGCGACGAGATGTCCTGACACGAAGTGAATGAGACGGCTGCAATCCGAAGCTGGGGATCGGACCGAGACAGCATCTCGCTGACAGCAGCTTTGGCGACGTCGATCCGCTTGGGCTTGTCCGTCGCCAGCCATCGTCGGTACTCCACGCGCGCCGCGTTGTCGCCCATCGCCATGCGCCGATCGAGTTCCGCTTCGAGATCGACGTCCATGTCGACCGGCAGCCCCATGCTGACGGAGCCGTCGAACACGAGGACAACCGGATCTTTTGGCGTGTCCGAGGCGCAATCCTCGGGCGGAGACATGTCGGCTGCGGCTTCGCCCTGGGACTTGTCCGGGTTTTCCTCGTTCGCCCGCACCTTGGCCTCGGATTGCATCGGGTCCGGAACCTTGCGTTCGCCCGGCTCGCCCGGTTTGCGCTCGCCCGGCTTGCGCTCATCCGGCTCAGCCTTGGCTTCCGATTGCTGCGCATCGGGAGATTGGCCCGCAGCCGGCTTGCCCTGGCTCCGCTCGTTGGGGCGCGCGGCGGTCTGCTGAGGCGGCTGGCCGGAACCCTGGCCGGCACCAGGCTTGTTCGGCGGCGTAGCGGATGGGGCGGCACCGGATTGAGCCGCAGTCGGCGGCGCGCCGGCGCGCGACGCGCCGGGTGCGGCGTCCTTCCTGGCGGCGGGCGCGCCAGTGCCGGGCGGAGCATCCGCATTTGCCGCGTTGGC
>VGDO01000101.1 GCA_016869645.1 Alphaproteobacteria bacterium | reverse complement strand
CCCAGTTCTGGTCGCAGCTCTACAGCGTGCTGACCGCCTGGCCGCGCGCGCTGCGCGAGCCGGCCTTCGCGCTGCTCGGCCTGCCGTGGATGCAAAAGCAGTACCGCCGCACCTCAAACCATATCGGCACCGGCACCGAGCACGTGAATTAATCGGTGTCTGACCCCGACCAGTTTCTTCAGTAGCCGATGGTGCGGTCGACGAGATTGCTCGGCCTCTGGCCGGTGAGCGCGCGGCGCAGATTGTCGACCACCTGGGCGACCGCGGTCGCGGGATTGGTGGCGCTCGAATTGTGCGGCGTGACGGTGATGGCGGGATGACGCCAGAACCGGTGCTCGGTCGGCAGAGGCTCGGTGCGGAACACGTCGAGCACGGCATGGCGCAGCCGGCCGCTGTCGAGGGCGGCGATCAGATCATCCTCGACGACCAGCGCGCCGCGCCCGACATTGATCAGTGCCGCGTCGTGCTTGACCGTCGCAAGAAAGCGGGCGTCGACGAAATCGGCGGTCAGCGGCGTCAGCGGCAGAAGCAGCACGAGAATGTCGGCGCGCCGCTTGAATTCCTCCAACTCGCTCTCGCCGGCAAAGGAGGCAAACGCCAGCCCGCTCTTGCGCGAGCGGCTCCAGCCGACGACGTTGAAGCCGATCGAAATCAGCGCCTGCGCCGCGGCAAGACCGAGCACGCCGAGGCCGAGGATTCCAACGCTGCTTTCCGCCGGCGGGCGCGGGTGCAGATAGCGCCACTGCCGCTCGTCATGGGCGCGCTGGATCTCCGGCATGCGGCGGTGCAGCGCCAGGCAGTGCATCAGAACGTACTCGCTCATGCGCTGGGTCAGGCCGGGATCGACCAGCCGCGCGATCGGCACGCCGTCGGGCAGGCTGTCCTCGCGCAGAAGCCGGTCGACGCCGGCGCCGAGCACCTGGATCAGGCGAAGATTGGGGAAGCCGCGCAAGCGACCATGGGGCGGATTCCACACCACGGCCGCGACGACGTCGGCCGGATCGACCGCGTCGATGTCCGTGGCGATGCGATGGTCGGACAGCGCCTTCTGCAGCTCGACGGGCCAGGCCTTGTCGCTCTGCGGGCTGTGGAAGAGAATCGTCGGCAAGCGTCAGACCCCGCTGGTGTCCTGGCCGGGCGGCGCGTCGCGCACGGCGTCATCGAGCGAGAAGCACTCGCGCCATTCGCCAGGCGGTCGGATCTTGCCATCGGGACCGACCTGATCGAGGCCCCAATAGATTTCCAACCAATGGCCGTCGGGGTCGCGGAACTCGACCGCAACCTGAGCGCCGGCGCGGCGACGGCCCTCGAATTCGATCTTCACGCCATGGGCGCGCAAATGGTCTCGCGCGCGGATCACCTCGGCGAGAGTCGAGACTTCGAAAGCCATGTGGTGCATCTCGCTGCCTGAACTGTCGCCCTTCGCGCCGCCGACCAGCGCCACGCCGTGATGGTCGGCGTTACAGCGCATGAACACCATCTTCCCCGGCATCATCGTGTCGGGATAGACATCGGACACCTTGAACCCGAGCACCCGCGTGTAGAACTCGGCCGAGCGCCTGACATCGCGCACCTTGAGCACGACGTGGCCGATCTTGTTGATGTGAAAGGGCAGGGACCTGTCGGGCGCGAGCGCCCGGATGGCCTCCGCTTCCGGCGCGCGCATGCCCTCGAGATCGATCACGCCACGCGCCATAGCCGTCCTCCTCTGAAAACTCTTGCTGCCGTCACTGGGCTGCGTCGCGCGCACCGCGCAGGAACTCGTCGAGCTCGCGCAGCATGTGGGCGAGATCCGGTCCGTCGGCGCTTTCGGGACCGAGCGCGCGACCGAGCCCGTCGGCCCATTCCTGGACGGCTACGGTCGATCGGGTCATGGTCGGCTCGAGACCGGCATCCTCGATCGTCTTGGCGACCTCGCGCATTTCCTCGGCGCGCCGCTTGCCATGCACCAGCGCCCGGCTGATCAGGTAGCGCACGCGCTGCTGCCATTCCTGGCCGGGGAAGATGTTCGACAGCGAGCCCAGCACCTCGTCGACCACGCCGTAGCGATGCGCCGACAACGCGCATTCGAGCGCCAGCGCCTCGACGCCTTTGACCATGATGCTCCGGCACATCTTGACCGAGGAGGCGGCGCCGATGCGGTCGGAGAAAGGCCGTGCGTCGAGCTTCCACGTCGAGGTGCGCGCGAGAAACGCAGCGGCATGCTTGCCGCCGAGCAGGATCGGCGTGCGCAAGCCTTTGGGCGGAATCGGCGCCATGACCGCCGCCTCGATATAGCGCCCGCCCGCCGCGTCGATCAACTCTGCAGCCACCGCCTTGGTGCCGGGAGCCACGGAATTGATGTCGATGACGAAAGTGTCACGGTCGATGGTGCGCGCCAGCTCACGGGCGACGTCGAGATCGGCGCCTGCGGTTACCGCGCTGATCGCAACCTCAGCGCCGGCGACCGCATCCTGGGTCGATGCGGCGATCGTGATGCCGGCGGAACGCGCATCCCGGAGCTGCGCACTCTTGGCATCGGAAAAGGCAATGTCATAGGCGCGGATGTCGTTCAGGCCGATTGTCAGCAGGTCGCGACACAGGATGCGGCCGGCCTCGCCGAAACCGATGAAGGCCAGCGATTTGATGCGATCGCTCATATGACCACCTCGCTCCCCGCCTCACCCTTTCGGCCAAATCACATCCGGCACGTAGACCTCGCCGCTCATCAGCTTGCGGCAGGTACGCAGCAGCGCCGATCGCGTCACGCGGATCGGCATGCTCGACGGGTCGACATCCATCTCGACGCTGAAGAAGCCGGTGGGGTGCTCGACGTCGATGAGCTGCCTGGACCTGGCCTTGTCGATCTTGGCCGTCGCGGCGGCGACCGAGCCGGGTAGCAGACAGGCGGTCGCGACGCTGACCGCGCCGAACACGCCGATCGCCTCATGGACGCGGTGGGGAATGAAGGTGCGCGTCGAGATGGCGCCGCCCGACGTCGGCGGCGCGACCAGTGACATCTTCGGCACTGTCTTGCGCGTGACGTCCCCGAGGTTCATCAATCTTCCGCAGGCAAGCCGGATCTTCTCGACGCGCGCCTTGACATCGGCATTGGCTTCGAGCGCGGCCGGAGTTTCGGCGCCCGTGCAGCCCAGATCGCTAGCGCGCAGCACCACGACGGGCATGCCGTTGTCGATGCAGGTGACCCTGACGCCCTCGACCGTGTCGACACTATGTCCCGTTGGCAGGAGCTTGCCGCAGGACGAGCCGGCGATGTCGAGGAAATCGATCACCACAGGTGCGGCGGTGCCGGGCACGCCGTCGATGCGCGCATCGCCCTCGTAGGCGACCTGCTTGGCCGGCGTCTGCACCGAGGCAATCGCAACGCTGTTCGTGTTGACCATGTGGATGCGGACGCGCGTCACATCGGATTGTGCGGCCGCAAGGCCGCGCTCGATGGCGAACGGTCCGACGCCGGCCAGCATGTTGCCGCAGTTCTGCGAGGTGTCGACGCGTGGCTCGGACACCACGACCTGGAGGAAGAGATAGTCGACATCGGCATCGGGCCGCGTCGACGGCCCCACGACGGCGACCTTGCTGGTCAGCGGATGCGCGCCGCCCATGCCGTCGATCTGCCGCATGTCGGGCGAGCCCATCAGCGCGAGCAGGACCCGGTCGCGCACCGCCGGATCATCCGGCAGATCGGCTGCGCGGAAGAACGGCCCTTTCGAGGTTCCGCCGCGCATCATCGTGCAGGGAATGCCCCGCATCATGGCGGCAGCGTTCCCTGGATAACGTGGGGAAACACGCGCATATAGCCTTCGCCATAGGTGATCTTGTAGTCCGAGTTGCGCGCGGCCTGGACGCCGCGCTGGAGCGCCACGCGCGTGTAGTACTCCCAGAGATGCTCCTGGCCTTCCATTGCCTCGATCGCCTTCTTCTTCTTGTCCCACACCTTGGTGATGTCGAGCAGGATATCCGGCCGCCATTCGCATTGCTCGGTCTGATGCGGTTCGAACAGATAGACCGGCGGTGCGCCGATTACCGGCACTTCTGGCCGGTGGCCATGGGCCTGGGCAACGATGCGCGCCTCCTGAGTCACATGGGCGGCGAGCGGGTGGTCGAAATTGTAGGGATCCTTGAGCGAGTGGGTCAGCGCGAAGGCGGGCTTGAGCGACCGGTAGAGATCGGCCAGGCGATCGATGACCTTGTCGTCGATGCGCATGGGATAGTCGCCGAGGTCCCAGAACTCGATCTCGGCGCCGAGAATGCCCGCCGCCTTCTCCGCCTCGGCGCGCCTGACGCGCTTGACCTCGTCGAGCGTCATTTTGCCCTTGCGCCAAAGCTTGGCCGACTCGCCGCGCTCGCCATAGGACAGGCACACGACGACGACGCGATAGCCACGCTCGGCGTGCAGTGCGATCGCGCCGCCGGCGCGCCAGACGAAATCCGCAGAATGCGCGCTCACCACCAATGCGCTCTTGCCGGCTTCGGCCATGGCCCGGTTTTCCTTGTGTTTCGAAGTGCTGCATTATGGCGCACAGCGGCGTCGAAAACATAGTGAGTCTGTTGGCCCCCGGTGAGATGGGCGCCGGTCCACGCGGCAGGATCTGCGTCGGTCCGACTTGCATAGTGGGTGAGAAATCCGGGGACTGCTGTATTCTCCCCGCCATGACAGGGGCAGGGGGCGGCGGAATGAATATCTGCATGGTCGGCTACGGCATGATGGGCGTCTGGCACTCCCAGGCGCTCAAGAAGACCGATGCGGTCCTGCATACCGTGGTCGGACGGCGCGCCGATGCGGCCCAGGAATTCGCCGAGCGCATGGGCTACCGGAAATGGACGACCTCGCTCGACGAGGCACTCGCCGACCCCGCGATCGACATCGTGATCGTCGGCAGCCCGAGCGAGGTCCATGAGGAGCAGGCGATCAAGTGCCTGCAAGCCGGCAAGCACACGCTGATCGAGATTCCCGTCGCCATGAGCCTGGCCGGCGCCGAGCGCGTGGTCGCCGCCGGCGAGAAAAGCGGCAAGGTCTACGGTCTCTGCCATCCCATGCGGTTCCGGCGCGAGCGCGAGGCACTGCGCCAGCGCATCGCCGCCGGCGAGGAGACGATCCGCCACATTGCAGGCCGGTTCTTCATCAAGCGCCTGGTCAATGTCGGCGCCACCGGCTACCGGCGGAGCTGGAGCGACAACATCCTGTGGCACCACTTCTGCCACTTCGTCGATTTGGGCATGTACCTGTTCGACGGCGCACCGATCCGGCGCGTCCAGAGCTATTACGGGCAATGCCACGAGACGACCGGCATTCCCATGGAGTGCGTCGTCCTGATCGAGACCGAGGCCGACCAGACGATGCTGGTCCACGGCTCCTACCACGCGACCTACCGCTTCTACGACAAGATGATCGTGACCAACCGCGAGACCTACAACTACGACATCCTCGCGGGCACGCTGCGTACCGAGGCGGGCTCGACGCCGATCGAGGCCGAGCAGGACAATTGCGCGCGCGTCATCTTCGATTTTCTCGATGCCGTGAAGACCGGCCGGCCGCCGGTCGCGTCGGGACCATCCGTCCTGCCGGCGATGCGCATTCTCCAGCAGGTCCAGGACGAATGGGACCGTCGACACGGAGCGCGCTCGATTCCGGGACGGCCGCTATAGTCGTTCGAAGTCGTCCAGCCCGATCCCTGCTTGACGAAGGATACTGCGCAAAGTGCCGATGGCAATTTCGCGGTGCCTAGGTACGATCGCGGTTCGCAGTCCGGCGCCGGCGCGTTTTGCAAATTTGACATGACTGCCGCTCGTTCCAACCTCGGTCCAACCGGCCGCGCGGAGGCGTCGTCGGACCTCGCGGTACGGAAGCGGCCTAAGCGGCACGCAGCTTTACCTCGACGGGCATGATTTTGGGAACGCGGGTGGCAATCGGTGGAGTGAAATGAAGAGCCAACGCGTCGGACAGGTTCTTCAGAGCGGTGGCTTGACTACGACCTTGACTGGCGACATCGACTTCGAGGCACTGGGCAACATACCACTTGCCTTCCCGTCGGACCGTTGCCGAGAATTTCGTCTTCCTGATCATGAGCCGACGCTCCAATTGAACCGATCGTACAATAGTACACTCATTCCGGCCTCGCTTCCCATTCAACGTCCGCTTGCATGACTTCCGATCGGCCCCTATGGCTACAATGATGAGGCCAGTCGAGGCCAGTGAACAAGGAGTGGCTTGTCGATGCTTTTCATGGTGATCGAGGATTTTCGCGGCCGCGATCCCAAGGCGCTTTATCGCCGCTTCCGCGAGAAGGGGCGGATGATGCCGGAGGGCCTGAAATTCGTCGGAAGCTGGACCACGGCCGACATGGGACGGTGCTTCCAGCTCATGGAAGCCGACGACGTGACCCTGCTGCAGCGCTGGGTTGCCGAATGGTGCGATCTCTGCGGGTTCGAGATCGTGCCCGTGGTCGCGGGCAAGGAGACCGGCGAGGCGCTCGGCCCACAACTTTGATTTCATCGCAAATTGGGACGGAACGGCCGTGGTTGCGGCCGTGGGTGTCGTCATATCAAGATAGGTTGGACATGCACGGGGCTCGCTGCGCCGGGCGCGGGAATCGATCGACGAAGGGGGAACGACGAACATGATCCGCAGCACCGATCGATTCCTGACCACGCACACCGGCAGCCTGCCGCGACCGGACGACCTCATCCGCATGATGTATGCGAAGGAGGAGGGGATTCCCGTCGATGGCACGGCGCTCGGGGCGCGCGTGCGCAGTGCCGTTGCGGAAGTCGTCAAGAAGCAGACCGATGCCGGTGTCGATCTCGTCAATGATGGCGAAATGTCGAAGCCGAGCTATGCCACCTATATCAAGGATCGCCTCGCGGGCTTTGGCGGCACGGGTAATACCTTCGTCTACCAGGACCTTGCCGCCTTTCCAAACCTCGCCAAGAAAGTATTCGGCGATCCGGGCCGTTCGCGGCGCAAGACGCCGGCCTGCAACGCGCCGATCAGCGTGCGCGACACCAAGGCGGCCCCGGCCGATGTCGACAATCTCAAGGCAGCCGTGGGTTCGACCAAGGTATGCGGCATGTTCATGAGTGCGGCCTCGCCTGCCGTCGTCTCGCTGTTCTTCCGCAACGATCACTACCCGAACCACGAGAAATATCTGTTCGCGATTGCTGACGCCATGCGCCACGAATACGAGACCGTGGCCAAGGCCGGCATCACGCTGCAGATCGACTGCCCCGATCTCGCCATGGGCCGCCACATCCAATACGCCGACCTCGACCTGCCCGAGTTCAAGAAACGGGCGCGCATGCATGTCGAGGCCCTCAATCACGCGACCGCCAGCATCCCGGTCGAGCAGCTGCGCATGCATGTGTGCTGGGGCAACTACGAGGGGCCACATCACTGCGACGTACCGCTCGCCGACATCATCGACATCGTGTTCACGGCGCGGCCGAGCGCCATCTCCTTCGAGGCGGCCAATCCGCGTCATGCCCATGAGTGGACGCTGTTCGAACGGGTCAAGCTGCCGGATGGCAAGGTGCTGATCCCCGGTGTGCTCGAATCCAAGTCGAACTTCATCGAGCATCCCGAGCTGATCGCCCAGCGCATCGGCCGCTACGCCAAGCTGGTCGGACGCGAGAATGTCATCGGCGGCAGCGATTGCGGCTACGGCACCTGGGTCGGACAGGCGGCTGTCGATCCCGATGTGGTGTGGGCCAAGCTCGCCGCCCTCGCCGAAGGGGCACGCATCGCGTCGAAGCAATTCTGGAGCTGACGACCGCGGCTACTTCCCGTCGGGTCCGATCATCCGACGCGGATCGACCCAGCGGTCGAAATCCTCGGCGCTGACCAGGCCGAGATAGAGCGCGGCCTCGCGCAGCGAGATGCCCTTCTCGTGGGCGGTCTTGGCGATGCGCGCCGCCTTGTCATAGCCGATATGCGGATTGAGCGCGGTCACCAGCATGAGCGAGCGCGCGAGCGCGTCCGCGATGCGCCTCTCGTCAGCTTTGAGATCGGCTAGGCAATTGTCGGCGAAGCTGACAGAGGCGTCGGCGATCAGCCGGATCGATTGCAGCAGATTGTGGATGATCACCGGCTTGAAGACGTTGAGCTCGAGATGCCCCTGGCTGCCCGCGATGGTGATGGCGACGTGGTTGCCCATCACCTGGGTCGCCACCATGGTGACGGCCTCGGCCTGGGTCGGGTTGACCTTGCCGGGCATGATCGACGAGCCGGGCTCGTTTTCGGGCAGGATCAGTTCGCCCAAACCCGCGCGCGGCCCCGAGCCGAGCAGGCGGATGTCGTTGGCGATCTTCATCAGCGACGCGGCGAGCACGTTCAGCGCGCCCGAGACCTCGATCAGGGCATCGTGAGCGGCCATGCCCTCGAACTTGTTCTCCGCGGGACTGAATGGGATGCCCGTCAGCAGCGAGAGTTCGCTCGCGAACTGGCGATCGAAACCGGCCCTGGCGTTGAGCCCGGTGCCGACGGCGGTTCCCCCCTGGGCCACACGATGCAGGCGCGGCTGTGTGGCATCGACGCGCGCGATTCCGGCGGCGATCTGCGCGGCATAGCCCGAGAACTCCTGGCCGAGGGTGAGCGGCGTCGCATCCTGCAAATGGGTGCGGCCGATCTTGATGATGCGGTCGAAATCATCTGCCTTCTTGGCGAGCACGTTGCGCAAGCGCTGCAACGCCGGCATCAGCCGGTCGCGCAGCTCGAGCGCCGCGGCAATATGCATGGCCGTCGGAAAGCTGTCGTTCGACGATTGGCCGAGATTGACGTGGTCGTTGGGATGGACCGGCAACTTGGCGCCGCGTCTCGCGCCGAGCATTTCATTGGCGCGATTGGCGATCACCTCGTTGGCATTCATGTTGGTCTGGGTGCCCGATCCGGTCTGCCAGACGACGAGCGGGAAGTGATCGTCGAGCCTGCCGTCTGTGACCTCGGCCGCCGCGGCCGCAATTGCTTCGCCCAGTCCCTTGTCGAGCGTGCCCAGCGCCACGTTCGCCAGGGCCGAGGCCTGTTTTTGTCGGCCGAGTGCCCGGATCAGCGGGATCGGCATGCGTTCGCCGCCGATCCGGAAATTTTCGAGCGACCGTTGGGTCTGCGCGCCCCACAACCGGTCGGCCGGAACGCGGATGGGCCCGAAACTGTCGGTTTCGATGCGGGTTTCGTCGCTCATGACCATCCATAGATGGCATGACGCGGCGAGATGTCCAGTTTCAACCCGGAACCGGTACCTCGCCGGTGACGACGGTGCGGCGCACGATCCGCCGGTCATTGCCGGTGTCGTAGTCGGTCGCGCGGTGCAGGGTTGCCCGGTTGTCCCACATGACGAGGTCGCCGTGCCGCCAGCGGTGACGGTAGACGAAACGCTTTTCGGTCGCGTGCGCGACGAGTTGCCGAATGAGCGCTTCGCCCTTGTCCTGGGGCCAGCCCTCGATATGCGAAGCGTGGCTGCCGAGATAAAGCCCGCGCCGCCCGCTCGGTCCATGCAGGCGCACGACCGGGTGGTCGACCGGCGGCGCCTTGGCGCGCTGGTCGGCCGTCAGCGGATCGTCGCCAGCCTTGCGGCGCGACACATCGAGGTCATGGACGGCTCGCAGCCCGGCGATCTCGGTCTTGGTCGCCTCCGGCAGGGCCTCATAGGCCGACAGCATGTCGGCGAACATGGTGTCGCCGCCCGTCGTCGCGATTTCGACGCCGTAGAGAATCGTGGCGTAGCTCGGCACGCGCGTGAACGACAGATCGGTGTGCCAGACCATGGTGCCGCGGTCGGGATGGACGCCGCGCGGCTTGCCGTCGGGTCCGACATTGGAGATCACGTAGAGCTCGGGAAAGCGCGTGTCGAGATACTGGTTGAGCACGTGGACCTCGAGCGCGCCGAAGCGCCGGCTGAAGGCGATGTGCGCCGGCTCGGGCAGGTGCTGGTCGCGGAACACCAGGACGAGACGTCGGTCGAACGCGTCGCGGATGAGGGCGAAGGCCTGATCGTCCAGAGGCTGAGCCAGGTCGACGCCCGTGACTTCGGCGCCGAGCCGCGGCGTCAGTGGCTGGATCTCGAAATCGTGACGCATTGCCGCGACGGTCATGCTCGATTCTTGGGCCGCAACGGCGGGCCGGTCAAGTGACCCCAAGTCATGCTAAAAGCAGGGCATGCTACAAGAGCGGGCCAACAAGACAGGGAGAGCGCGTCCATGATCCTCGAAATCGCCCAGATCGATGTGAAGTCCGGCATGGAAGCCGAGTTCGAGGCGGGGGTCGCCAAGGCGGCGCCTTTCTTCAAGCGCGCCAAGGGCTGCACGGGCATGGAGCTCCAGCGCTCAATCGAGAAGCCCAGTCGTTATCGTCTGTTCGTCAAATGGGAGACGGTCGAGAACCACACGGTCGACTTCCGCGGCTCCGCCGATTTCCAGGAATGGCGCAAATGCGTCGGCCACTGTTTCGAATCGACGCCGGTCGTCGAGCATACCACGCAGACCTGGCGCGGGTTCTGATCCGGAGCGGGTTGAGGCGCAACGATACCGGGGGAAACAATGACCAGCGCATTGCGCGTCGGCTATATCGGCGTCGGGCTCATGGGGCATGGCGCCGCAAAGAACATCCTGCTCAAGGGCCATCCGCTCACCATCATGGGCCATCGCAACCGCGCGCCGGTCGACGACCTCATCAACCGCGGCGCCGTCGAGGTCAAAACGCCGCGCGCGGTCGCCGAGGCGAGCGATATCATCTTCACCTGCCTGCCGTCGACCGTCGAGGTCGAGGCGACGGTGCTGGGCGTCGATGGCATTCTCGCCGGCATCAGGCCGGGATGCACTCACGTCGATTCCACGACCGCCGATCCGCAATCGACGCGGCGCCTGGGCGCGGCGCTCGAGGCCAAGGGAGCGGCGATGGTCGACGCGCCGGTCGGCCGCTCGCCGATCCAGGCGGAGGAGGGCAAGCTCAACACTTTTGTCGGCGGAAAACCGGGCGATGTTGCGCGGGTCAAGCCGGTGATCGCCTGCTATGCCGACACAATCATCGACGCGGGGCCGCTCGGCAACGGCCATACGCTCAAGCTGCTCAACAACTTCATCTCGATCGGCACGAGTGCGGTGATTGCCGAGGCGGTCGCGACGGCGGCGAAGCTCGGCGTCGACCTGACCAAGATGTACGAGGTCGTCTCCTCGGGCGGCGCCAACAGCGCGATGTTCCAGATGATGATGCCGTGGACCCTCGAGGGCGACGACAGCCGGCTGAAGGGTCCCATCCGCATCGCTGCCAAGGATCTGCGCTACTATGGCCGCATGGCCGAGGGCGCGCCGGCGCCCGCCTTCGTCGCTCAGGCCGCGAGCCAAGTCTATCAGTTGGCGCTCGCGCGCGGCCATGGCGACCGCTACATGCCGACGCTGCCGGGCATCCTCGCCGAGGTCATCGGCGCGCGAATCCGGGATCTGCCATAACAAAGATGCTGCCCCTCCAAGTCCGCCTCGGCCTGAGCTTGTCGAAGGATGCAGCCGATGATGCGCAACGCGTGTTAGCCCGCGACATCTCAACAGCGGCAGCGTCCTCATGCTTCGACGGGTGTTCAGCATGAGGAGTTGGATACCGTGACGAGCCGAAATTTCGCCGCCTCCGACCTCACGCGCATCGCCGGCGCGATCTTCTCGGCTGCCGGATCGCAGCCGGCCGAGGCCCAGATGGTCGCCGATCACCTCGTGCAAGCCAATCTCGCCGGCCACGATTCCCATGGCGTGATGCGCATTGCCAAATATGTCGATTGGGTGTTGGCCGGCGAGGTGCTGGCCAACCGGCATGCGACCGTCGTCACCGACAAGGGCGGCCTCCTGGTCATCGATGGCGGCTTCGGCTATGGCCAGGTCATCGGCTGGGAGGCCATGGGTTTGCTCGGCGCGCGCGCCAAACGGCACGGTTTCGCCTGCGCCGCGCTGCGCAATGCCGGCCACCTCGGGCGCATCGGTGCCTGGGCCGAGCAGCTCGCCGCTGACGGTCTTGCCTCCGTGCATTTCGTCAACACCTCGGGCTACGGCATTCTCGTGGCACCCCATGGCGGCAGCGACCGGCGCTTGTCCGCCAATCCGATCGCCGCCGGCGTGCCCATGACGGGCGGCGACGTGATCCTCGATATCGCCACCTCGGTGATCGCCGAGGGTAAGATCCAGGTCACGCGCAACAAGGGCGAGGCGCTGCCGGAAGGCTTGATCCTCGACGGCGCGGGCAAACCGACCACGGATCCCGCGCGCTTCTATGCGCCGCCGCCGGGTGCCATCCTGCCGTTCGGGGGGCACAAGGGATTCGGGCTTTCTTTCTTCTGCGAGGTGCTGGCGGGTGCCTTGACCGGCGGTGGCAGCAGCCACCCCGACAATCCGACCGCCAAGCGCCTGGTCAACAACATGCTGTCGCTCGCCTTCGATCCGGCCGCCTTCGGCAGCGCCGAAGCGTTCGCCACGGATCTCGTGCGCCTCGCCGATTGGACGAAAGGCTCTCCGCCAGGAGAGGCGGGCGGCGAGGTGCTCTTGCCGGGCGAGCCAGAGCGGCGGACGCGCGCGGCGCGACTCCGCGATGGCATACCGCTCGACAAAGAAACCCGGCGGCAGATCGCGGCTGCGGCAAAACGTGTCGGCGGCACCCTGCCGCCGGAATTCCGGGAGTAGACCCATGGCGAAAGCGACCGACCCGATGCAGGATAACCCCGTGCGCAAGAAGCTGAGCGATGGCGGCACGGCGTGGGGCACCATGGCCTTCGAATTCTTCAGCGCGGGACTGCCCCAGGTGTTGGGCCAGGCCGGCGCCGAATTCGTCATTCTCGACATGGAGCACAGCGGCGTCGGCCTCGACACGGTCAAGCCGGTCATCCTCGGCGCGCGCGGCACGGGCTGCGTGCCGATGGTTCGTGTGCCGGGCACGCACTATCACCTGATCGCGCCGGCGCTCGATGCCGGCGCCATGGGGATCATGGTGCCGATGGTCGAGACGCGCGACCAGGCGGAGAGAATCGCGGCGTGGTGCCGCTATCGCCCGGAGGGCGTGCGCGGCCTCGCTTTCTCGATCGCCCATGACGGCTACGGCGGCGGTGACGTGAAGCGCAAGATCAGGTTGGCGAATCGGCGCACGCTCGTCATCGCGCTCATCGAGACGGCAACCGGCATCGAAAACGTCGAGGAGATCATGGCGGTGCCAGGTATCGATGTGGGCTGGCTCGGCCATTTCGACCTGACCAACTCTCTGGGCATCACGGCGCAGTTCGATCACCCGAAATTCCGCGCTGCCGAGCGCCGGCTGATCCGGGCGTGTCGCCAGTACGGCAAGGCCGCGGGCTTCCTCGCCTCCTCGGTCGGCGAAGCGAAAGCAGCCGTTCGGTGCGGCTTCCGCTGCCTGTGCTTCAGCACCGATGTCGGCCTCATGCGCAATGCTCTGGCCGAGGGGCTGGCGGCCGTCAATCGGCGCTGACATGGCATCGGGCGCGATTCGGGATTGCCATGGCGGCGTCGGCGTGCTCTTCTATGGTCATGCCGACGGGTGAAGACCTAGCCAATGTTCTGCATCTTCTGGGCGATGCCGAATCGCGGATTGAGACGCTCGTCGAGCGTCTTCGGTTGGGCCAGGTGCCGGCGTCGGATTTCGGACTGACCGGGCGTGAAATCGACCGGCTTGCGGACTACCGCGCGGCGCTCCTCAAGGTACTCGAGCCCGATCAGCGCTGATAATGCGGGCTCAGCTGCCTTCCGAGTGAAGGCGCATCGGGCGCCATTCATCATCCGACTGGAAATTTTCCATCACGATTCGAGGTCGCGTTCGCGCCCGTTGCTGGTTGCTGGCCGTCGCGCCAGTGGCGGCGCGCGAATCGTTGAGTGCGGTTTGACAAGGGTTGACCGGCAATCGAAGATGCCGCTCGGACCGCACGCGCGCGGCCGAATAGCGATAGAGCAGGGGGAAACATCATGACGACGATCATGCGAATGGTGTCGGCGGTGGCGGTCGCGCTCCTGGCGCTCGTCTCATTGTCCGATGGCGCAAGCGCCCAGACGGCGCTGGAACGCATCCTCAAGGACAAGAAGATCCGCATCACCGCCGAGGTGACCTCACCGCCCTTCGGCATCCTCGACAAGGACGGCAAGCCCGACGGTTCCGAGATCGCCACGGCGCGTCAGCTCGCCAAGGATCTGGGCGTCGAGCTCGAATTCGTCCAGGTCACCGCGCCCAATCGCATTCCGGCGCTGTTGGCGGATCGCGCCGACCTCGCGATTTCGTCGCTCAGCATCACGCTCGACCGCGCCAAGACGGTCATGTTCGCCAATCCGCACGGCGCGCTCAGCATCGTCATTACCGCGCCGAAGGGCACGGCGATCAAGAGTGCGGCCGATCTCGCCGGCAAGAAGGTCGGCATCACGCGCGCGACCCTCGAAGAGGCGACAGTACCGCGCATGGCGCCCCAGGGCACCAACATCGTCTATTTCGACGACATCGCCGCGACCATCCAGGCGCTGCTGTCCGGCCAGGTCGACTGCGCCGGCTGGTCCGCCTTCGCCTCGAAGTCCGTCGCCGACCGCAACCCGGCCAGGCAGCTCGAGGACAAGTTCACGGTGACGACGGCGTACTACGCGATCGCGGTCAAGCCCGGCAACTACGACCTGCTGCAGTGGATCAACACGTGGGTCATGATGAGCAAGCTGAACGGCAACCTCGCGCAGATCTACGAGAAGTACACGGGCGTGAAGCTGGTCGAACTGCCGGTGTTCTAACGGCGCGTCGATTCAAACTTCCTCCCTCGCGCTGGCGCGGGGGAGGATCGAGGAGGGGCCCGACGGGCTGGTCGTCTTGCCCAAAAGTGCCCCCACCCCAACGCTCCCGCGCGCGCAAATGCGCGCCTCCCGGTCGTGCACGGCGCGACCACACGGCATGGGCGCGCCCGACGGACGCGCCCATGCAGACGCGAGGGAGGGAGCTGGTCCGTCCCCATGAGCTACGTCTTCCAGTTCGGCGTTGTCACCGACAACCTGCCGCGGCTGCTGTCGGGAGCGCTGCTCACGATCGAATTGTCGGCCCTGGCGATGGTCGGCGGACTGTCGGTCGCCATCTGCTGCGCCTTTCTCAAGCTCTGGGGACCCCGGCCCGTGCGCTGGATCATCCATGGCTATGTCGAGGCGATCCGCAACACGCCGTTTCTCGTTCAGCTCTTCATCATCTTCTTCTCGCTGCCCGCGATCGGTGTCCGTCTCGACGCCAATCATGCAGCCCTGCTTGGCATGGTCGTCAACCTCGGTGCCTACGCGACCGAGATCGTCCGGGCCGGCATCGAATCCGTGCCGCGCGGGCAGACCGAAGCGGGGCGCGCGCTCGGCCTGTCGCGCCTGCAGGTCTTCCGCTTCATCATTCTCTTTCCCGCGATCAAGGCAGTTTTCCCCGCACTCGCCAGCCAGTTCATCCTGCTCATGCTCGGCTCGAGCATCGTGTCGGCGATCTCCGCACAGGAATTGACGGCGATCACCAACACGCTGCAATCCACGACGTTCCGTGCCTTCGAGTTCTATTTCGCCGCAACTTTGATTTACCTGCTGATGGCGCTGGGGTTCCGCGGCGCGTTTGCGGCGTTCTACTGGCTCGTTTTCGCTCGGGAGCGCCGGGGATGATGACGCGCGACTTCGGCTTGTCCGAGCTGCTTTTCGTGCTGGGCGCGATGCGCTGGACCATTTTGCTGTCGCTGATCGCCTTTGCCTGTGGCTGCGTCATCGGCCTTCTCGTCGCCGTGCTGCGCACGGTACCGTTCGCGCCACTGCGCTGGTTGATGACGGGCTATATCCAGCTCTTCCAGGGCACGCCGGTGCTGATGCAGCTCTTCATCGCGTTCTACGGCATTGCCGTGCTGTTCGGTGTGCAGCTCTCGCCCTGGCCGGCCGTGACGATTGCCTTCACGCTCTACGCCGCGGCCTTCCTCGGCGAGATCTGGCGCGGCTGCATCCAGGCGATTCCGCGCGGCCAATGGGAAGCCGGCAGGTCGCTGGCGCTCAACTACGCAGATTTGCTGCGCTTCATCATCCTGCCCCAGGCATTTCGCATCGCAATCGCGCCGACCGTCGGCTTCATGGTGCAGCTCATCAAGGGCACGTCGATCGCGGCGATCATCGGGTTCATCGAGTTGACGCGCGCGGGTCAGCTCATGGTCAACGTGACCTTCCAACCGATGATTGTCTATCCGGTGATTGCCTGCTGCTATTTCGCGCTGTGCTGGCCGCTCTCGGTGCTGAGCCAGCGCCTGGAAAAGCGCATCGACGCCGGGCTCACGCAGAACGCGAGCGTCTAGGCCCTGGGCATTCAGGTCTTGCTGGCGCTCGCCGCTTCGAAACACGTGGCGATGCGGCGCGGCACTTCGCCGGACAACCGCGTCAGCATGACCACACGGCCGGCCGGCAAGGCCGGAAGGCCATGGTCCTCGGATAGAACGATGCCCTCGGCGGGGACGTGTCGACGGCCGAGTGGCGCGATGCCGAAGCCTGCGGCAACGGCGGCCTGGAGCGCCAGCACCGAGCCCCCGATGAAGGCCGCGCGCCAGGCGAGGCCGGTTGCCTCGAGGGCTTCGATCGCCGCCGTCTTGATCGCGCATGTACCGCGTAGCGCCACCAGCGGGACGGGCTCGCCCGGCGACCAGCGGCAAGCGGCGCCTTTTGCCCAGACGAGCGGATCATCATAGAGGCGCTTTCCACTGACGCGCCGAATCTCCTGGCGAATGATCGCAATGTCGTAGTCGCCGCGCTCGTACATAGCCAGCAGCTCGGCCGAGACGCCGAGGACCACATCGAGCAGACGATCGGGCAGCAGCAGGCGGAGATTGCCGAGGGCCCGCGAGAGGTGGCCACCGGCGGCCTGATCGCTGATCGCCAGGCGAATGACCGGGCGTTCCTCGCGGCGCGTGAGCACTGCCAACGCCCTGTCATGGGCCTCGAGCACGCTCTTGGCATGACTCACGAATTTCGACCCCTCCGGCGTCAGCCGGACCGAGCGCGGTGTGCGGGCAAGCAAGCGTTGCCCCGTGCGCTCCTCCAGCTTGCCGATGCGGATGCTGATGGCGGACTGGGTCGCACCGAGCACGTCACCGGCTGCCGTGAAGCTGCTGAGGTCGGCGACGACGACGAATGCACGCAACAAGTCGATGTCGAGATCGGGCATGCAAAGATAATAATAGCAAATGATAGAAATATCAATAATTCGTAACAGAAATGTATGAACCGGGCCTAGCTTGGGGTCGATGGCATTCGTAGAGGAGGACCGCCATGCCCTTGACCCGCATCTCGCTCCGCCCCGGCAAGACCGAGGCCTACAAGCAGGCAATCGTGCAGAACCTCTATCTCGCCATGCGCGAGACGTTCAACGTGCCCGAAGACGACATCTTCATGACCGTCAGCGAGCACGATCGTTCCGATTTCACCTTCGGCCGCGACTACCTCGGCATCCAGCGCAGCGACGATCTCGTCATCATCCAGCTGACGGTCAGCAATACGCGCACCGTCGAGCAGAAGAAGGCGCTGTTCAAGCGCATCAGCGACCGATTGGTCGCGGCTCCAGGCCTGCGTCCTGAGGATGTGTTCATCAACCTCGTCGAAGCGGCCAAGGAGAACTGGTCGTTCGGCAACGGCGTCGCGCAGTATGCGTGACTCCGGGTGCACCGCGGCATGAGAGCTCGGGTGGTCCCGTAGATTCTTGTCGCCTGCTCGACGGATACCAGTCCCTGTTCGACGTCCTGCGCGATGAGTTTCCGGGGCCGCTGGGTGACCGGCCCGTAACCGGCTCCGCCGCCGCTGCACACCGTGAGGATGTCGCCATTACGCAACACGCCCGCGTCCTTGGACTTGAGCGCGATCGTCGTGCCGTCGCGCTCGATGAAACAGCGGGCGGGCGCGCCCGGCTCTCCGCCCAGCAGCCCGATCGGCCGCGTCACGAAGCGGTCGCCGTATTGGGCGTACTGCACGCCATCCTTGAGCACGAGATAGCGCCGGCGCACGCCGAGTCCGCCGCGCTGCTTTCCCGCGCCGCCGGAATCCGGCAGCAGCGCGTACTCGATGACGCGGAAGAAGTCGAAATCCATGTCGAGGGATTCGATGGGCACGTTGCTGCAGTTGGACATGGGCTCCGAGACGGCGGAACAGCCATCGGCCTCGCGCGAAGCCCCCCAGCCGCCGCCGACGAGCTCGTGATAGACGCGGTAGCCGCGCTCGGTCACCCGGCTGAGATAGGGGCCCGTCGTGGTGTCGAAGCCGCAGGAGATTGCGCGCTCCGGTACCGCCCGGGCAAGAGCCTTCATCACCGCATTGTGCGCACGGTTGCTCGCGGTCATGCGCGCGCGCACGGCCGCCGGCGGCCTGGGATTGAGGATCGAGCCGAAGGGCGCCGTCACGGCGATCGGGCGGTTGCTGCCGGCGTTGTACGGAATGTCCGCATCCGTCAGAACGGACTTCACGCAGGTCGTGGCGGAGGACACGGTCGACGCGAACGGGCAGTTCATGTTGCTCGGCACCTGCGGGCTGGTGCCGGTGAAGTCGACGGTGACGCTGTCGCCGGCAATGGTGACGGTCGCGCGAATGGGCAGAGGCTCGTCACCGAACACGTCGCTGTCGATCACGTCCTCGCCGTGGTAGACGCCGTCCGGCGCCTCGGCGATCGCGGCCCGCATGCGCCGCTCCGAATAGGCGATCAGTTCGCGCATCGTCGCCCGCACGTTGGCGGCACCGTATTTCTTGCATAGTTGCTGGATGCGCGCCGCGCCGATGCCATTGCCGGCGAACTGCGCATTGAGGTCGCCGATCGTCTGGTCGGGCACGCGGATGTTTCGTCGCAACAGGCGCTCCAGCGCGCCGCCATTCCAGTCGCGGCGCAGATTGTAGCGCCCGGGCGGCAGGATCAGCCCTTCCTGGTAGAGCTCGCGCGCCGACATGTTGAGGCCGGGCGCGCCGCCGCCGATGTCGATGTGATGCGCGACCGTGGCGGCAAAGGCGACGACCTCGCCCTCAACGAAGACCGGCGAGAAGATGAAGATGTCGGGCAGATGCTGGCCGCCGCTATAGGGATCATTGGTCAGGTAGAAGTCGCCCTCCTCGAGCGTATTGACCGGGTCGAGCGCGGCGCAGGGACCAAAGGTGGCGGACAGCGAACCGAGTTGCTGGGCCATCAGTTCGGATTGCGCAATGGCCTGGCCGTCGCGATCGAGCAGCGCGGCGGAGCAGTCATTGGCCTCGCGCACGATCGCGGAATAGGCCGAGCGGATGAGCTTGACGCCCATCTCCCGCGCGGCGGAAATCAAGGCCTGGCTGATGACGGCGTAGTCGGCCGGATCGAGGGTCACGCCGCATTCCTCCGGATCAGCAGATTGTCGTGCTCGTCGCAGGCTGCGTACCAGCCCGGGGGCACATGGATCGTCGAGGTTGGATCGTCGAGCACGGCGGGTCCATCAATGCGCTGGCCCGCATGCAGAGCGGCGCGCGCCAGCGCGTGTGCCTCGACGCTCTGCTTACCCTCGTAGATACGATGCGGCCGGACAGCACCGCTGGGCCCATCGCGGTTTATGCGCAGGGGCGGCGCGCTCGATTCGGCAACGACCGCGCCGAGTCGAAACGAGACAATCTCCGTGCCGAGCCGGTTCGAGGAGTCGTGGCGGTAGACGCGGTGATGCGCGATGGCGAAGCGCTCGACGAGCAACCCGACGCCGACCCGCGCCACGTCTTCGGCCGAAAGATCGACCGGAACTTCGAAGGCCTGTCCGAGGAAGCGCATCTCGGCGGTCAGGGTGAGAGCCGCACGCCCCGGATCGAGACCAAGCTCGCGCAGCCGCACGCTCGCGCGCTCCGACATTGCCTGGAATACGTCGCGCACTTGGCCGGGAGCTGCATCGTCGACTGGCAGCCGCTTGGTCATGGTCTCGAAGATCCGGTAGTCGGCGGCGAGCAACCCATAGGCCGAGATCACCCCGGCATAGGGTGGCACCAGGATGGTGTCGATGCCGAGATCCTCGGCGATCTTGGCGGCATGCAGCGGCCCTGCGCCGCCGAAGGCGACGAGCACGTAGTCGCGCGGGTCGCGGCCGCGCTCGGTCGAGACGAGCTGGATGGCGCGCACGATATTCCCGATGGCTAGCCCGATCACGCTTTCCGCCATGTCCGGCAGGTTCACGCCGAAGCGTTGCGCCAATTCGGCGAAGGCCTCGGCCGACGCAGTCGCGTCGATCGACATGGCGCCGCCAAGAAACGCCTCGGGCCGGATCGTGCCGCGGATGACATGGGCATCAGTGATGGTCGGCCGCTTGCCGCCGCGCCGGTAGCAGGCTGGACCGGGATCGGCGCCGGCGCTGTTCGGCCCTACCCTGAGCATGCCGCCATTGTCGACCCAGACGATGCTGCCGCAACCGGCGCCGACGCT
>VGDO01000100.1 GCA_016869645.1 Alphaproteobacteria bacterium | reverse complement strand
CCGATCGCATTCAGATGGATCCCCGCAGCACCATCGCCGTCTTGGCGACATGAGGCGCTGGCCACCTGCGTCATCACTCTAGACATCATGCCTCGGGCGCATCACCTGCCAGGCCATTATCCTCAAACCGGACTCTCGATGGACGGACTGGTGCTCAACATCGAGCTGAAAACGCCGGACAGTGCGCACTACGCCAATCCCCAAAAAAAATTCCGAGAGACGCACAACGTCTGGCAATCGATCTCCGTGCGACCGCCGGCGCCCATCCGCGACTTTGATAGGCCCGCAACACGAGTTAGAACAGCGGCGGCTGTTCGATAGCGAAACCGCGCGCATCGGCGTAGCCAGCCGACGCAGCGGCCTGCGCTGCTTCCTCATACTATGGTCACAAAGATGAACGAACGGTAAAGGACGAGTCGAGATCTAGCCCGGAAACGGTTGCCAGATATTCAGCCTGCTTCTACCGACGCATCACCATCAGCTTCTTGATTTCGGCGATCGCCTTGGCCGGGTTCAAGTTCTTCGGGCAGGTCTTGGTGCAGTTCATGATGGTGTGGCAGCGGTAGAGCCGGAACGGATCCTCGAGCGCGTCGAGGCGTTCGCCCGTGCGCTCGTCGCGGCTGTCGGCGATCCAGCGATAGGCCTGCAGCAGGATCGCGGGGCCCAGATAGCGATCACCATTCCACCAGTAGCTGGGACAGCTCGTCGAGCAGCAGAAGCAGAGCACGCATTCCCACAGCCCATCGAGCTTGGCGCGCTCCTCGGGGCTCTGCCGGCGCTCGGTGTCGGGTGGTGCCGCGCTCTCGGTCTGCAGCCACGGCTTGATCGAGGCGTATTGCGCGTAGGGCACCTTGAGGTCGGGGACGAGATCCTTGATCACCGGCATATGCGGCAAGGGATAGATCGTGCAGTCGCCCGAAACCTCGTCGATCGGCTTCAGGCACGCGAGCGTGTTGGTGCCGTCGATGTTCATGGCGCAAGAGCCGCAAATGCCCTCGCGGCACGAGCGACGGAACGTGACCGTGGTGTCGATCTCGGTCTTGATCTTGATCAGCGCGTCCAGGACCATCGGCGCGCACTGGTCGAGATCGATCTCGAAACTGTCGACCCGCGGATTCTGTCCGTCCTCGGGGTTCCAGCGATAGATCTTGAAGGCCTTCGTGCGCTTGGCGCCGGCCGGCGCCTTGTGGGACTTGCCCGTGCCGACCTTCGAGTTCGCCGGCAATGTGAATTCGGCCATCTCTTAAGTTCCCTTGCCCCCAAAGATCCGCGCGGACGCGACGACCTCATCCGCGAGGATGAGGCGATCACGACGCCGCGCTCTCAATACACCCGCGCCTTGGGCGGGATGACCTCGGTCTCGTTCGACAGCGTGTACATGTGGACGGGACGGTAATCGATCGTGACGTTGTTCTTGTCGTCGAGCCACGCGACCGTGTGCTTCATCCAGTTCTTGTCGTCGCGCTCCTTGTGGTCCTCGTGTGCGTGCGCGCCGCGGCTTTCTTTGCGCGCGCGCGCCGAATAGATCGAGACCAGCGCCTGGCCCATCAAATTGTCGAGCTCGAGCGCCTCGACCAGGTCGGAGTTCCAGATCAGCGAGCGGTCGGCGATCACGACGTCGGCCATGCTCGCCGCAACCTGGTCCATCTTCTTGGCGCCGGCATCGAGCAGAACGTCGGTGCGGAATACCGCGCAGTGGTTCTGCATGGTGCGCTGCATGTCCATGCGGATCTTGCCGACGGCGGTCGCGCCCTTGGCGTTGCGCATGCGGTCGAGGCGCGCCAGCGCCCGGTCGGCCGCCGTGGGCGCCAGCGGCTTGTGGCCGGTGCCTGGCTTGACCAGCTCGACTGCGCGGTGCGCAGCCGCGCGGCCGAACACGACGAGATCGAGCAGCGAGTTGGTGCCGAGCCGGTTGGCGCCATGCACCGAGACGCAGGCCGCCTCGCCGATCGCCATCAGCCCCGGGCACACCGCATCCGGATTGTCGCGGGTCGGACGGATCGCTTCGGCTTTGTAATTGGTCGGCGCGCCGCCCATGTTGTAGTGCACGGTCGGCAGCACCGGGATCGGTTCCTTGGTCACCTCGACGCCGGCAAAGATGCGCGCCGTCTCGGAGATGCCGGGCAGGCGTTCGTGCAGCACCTTCGGGTCGAGGTGCTCGAGATGCAGGAAGATGTGATCCTTGTCGGCGCCGACGCCGCGGCCTTCGTTGATCTCGACGGTCATGGCGCGGCTGACGACGTCACGGCTCGCCAAATCCTTGGCAGTCGGCGCATAGCGCTCCATGAAGCGCTCGCCCTGGGCATTGGTCAGGTACCCGCCCTCGCCGCGCGCACCCTCGGTGATCAGGCAACCCGAGCCGAAGATGCCGGTCGGGTGGAACTGGGTGAATTCCATGTCCTGGAGCGGCAGGCCGGCGCGCAGCACCATGGCGTTGCCGTCGCCGGTACAAGTGTGGGCCGAGGTGCAGGACTGGTAGACGCGGCCATAGCCGCCGGTCGCCAGCACGGTCAGATGCGCGCGAAAGCGGTGGATCGTGCCGTCCTCGAGGTTCCACGCGACAACGCCCTGGCACGCGCCGTCCTCATCC
This sequence comes from Alphaproteobacteria bacterium, assembly GCA_016869645.1. Taxonomy (GTDB): domain Bacteria; phylum Pseudomonadota; class Alphaproteobacteria; order SHVW01; family SHVW01; genus SHVW01. The sequence goes on along the minus strand of VGDO01000100.1, from coordinate 17,905 downwards.
ATCATCAGATCGAGCGCGAAATACTCGACGAAGAACTCGGCGCCGTGGCGCAGCGACTGCTGGTAGAGCGTGTGCAGGATCGCATGGCCGGTGCGGTCGGCCGCCGCACAGGCGCGCTTGGCCATGCCCTTGCCCCAGTCGATCGTGTGGCCACCGAACGGCCTCTGATAGATCTTGCCTTCCTCGGTACGGCTGAACGGCACGCCATAATGCTCGAGCTCGATCACCGCGGGAATTGCGTTGCGGCACATGTACTCGATCGCGTCCTGGTCGCCGAGCCAGTCAGAGCCCTTGACCGTGTCGTACATGTGGAAGCGCCAGTTGTCGCCGTCGCCCATGTTGCCGAGCGCCGCGCCGATGCCGCCCTGGGCCGCGACCGTATGGCTCCGCGTCGGGAACACCTTGGTGACGCAAGCGGTCTTGAGCCCTTCCATGGTCATGCCGAGCGTGGCGCGCAGGCCGGCGCCGCCGGCGCCGACGACGATGACGTCATAGGTGTGATCGACGATCCGATAGGCAGGCGCCATCGCGTCAGACTCCGAACAGGGCGAGCTTGAGCACGGCGAAGATGCCGGCGATCGCCAACGCCGCGCAGACGAGCTTCGTCGCCACGAGCGAGATGAATTTGATGCCTTCGTCGTGGACGTAATCCTCGATCACGACCTGAAGACCCAATTCGGCGTGATAGAACGTGGCAATGACGAGCGCGATCAGGCCGCAGGCATTGATCTGCTGGCTCGCCCAGAATTTGATCTCGCCGTACTCCACGCCGACGAGGCGCACCAGCGAAAAGACGAACCAGAGCGACAGCGGTATGAGCGCGACTGCGGTCAGGCGCTGGACGAAGAAGTGGCCGGTGCCTTCCTTGGCCGAGCCGAGGCCGCGCACGCGGCCGATCATGCTGCGCATCGCCATGTCAGCCTCCCATCGCCGCGAAGCCGGCGATCCAGGCGAGCGCGGTCAGCGCGACCGACGCGATCACGACGGTCCAACCCGTCGCATAGACCTGCGGAAGCTCGAAGCCCCAGCCCACATCCCAGGCGAGATGGCGGATGCCGTTGCAGAGGTGAAAGAACAGCGACCAGGTCCAGCCGATCAGCAGGAGCATGCCAAACCACGAGCCGAGAAAGGCGTTGAGCGGACCGAGCCGGTGCGGCCCGGCGGCAGCGGCAGCGAGCCACAACACGAGCAAGACCGCGCCCACCGATAGCGCCACGCCCGTGGCGCGGTGCGTGATCGAGAGTACGGAGGTGAGCTGCGGCCTGTAGACCTGGAGATGCGGCGACAGAGGCCGCGTCGGCGTCGACATCGGCTATCCCCTTCCCATAGCACTCCCCGCGGGGATGCAGGCCGGTCCGGCGGCCCCTCGGCGGCGCGCTCGTGCACCCCAGACAAGGCTGAGTCGGATCGACTTGGGTTGATTTAGACCCTTGGCCCAAACCAAGTCAACTTTTGAACACAAGGACTTACCGCGATTGCGAACACAGTATTATGTATGCCAATCGCCACGCCCTTTGGATGATCCCGCATTGCCCCAACGAAGGTGCGCATGCGAGCCTGGAGCCCGCACGCCGCTCGCCCGGCCCGAGTTCCCATGACGCTCCCATCTGTTGTCCGCAACACAAGCCTGACCATCGCGCTCGGCGCGGCGCTCTCGCTCAGCGCGTGCCAATCGCCTCGGCTGGTGCCGGCGACCGCAACACTCGATGATGGCAAGGCGCGTCTGACCGTCAGGAATGCGCCGAGCGGCGCGATCGATCGTGTGCTGCGCCTCAGCATCAATGGCAGATTCGTGACCCTGATTCCGCTCGACCAGAGCCGATCCGTCGATGTGGTGCCGGACACCTGGTCGATCGAGGTCACGGAGAACGTTGCGAGTTCGGCGCGCGCGCTCGCGGCGGCGACCCAGATTGCCGTGGAAGCCGGCCACGAATACCTGTTCGACGCGCAGCGCAAGCCCGCCACGCCGACCGAGACCATTGTCGTGACGGGTGCGGCACGGCCGTCCGGCTCATCGGCCGGACTCGTCCTCACGGCACGCGGCAGCCGCCGTTTCGGAATCGCCGCGCCGGCGCCGCCCGCAAGGCCGAGCCCGGATGCAACGCCAACAACAGCATCGCCGCCGGGCGGTGCATCGCCACCCGCACCGGCGCGCGCAGAGCCGGCAAAAGCACCTCCTCCCGCACCGGTGCCGGAGGCGGCCGGTGTGGCGCATCCGTCCGCTGGCCAGCCCGCACATACGTCGTTCGACATTGGCCATGTCGTGATGAACTGCCGCATCGGTACCGTGACGCGCCGGCTTGCCATTGAGCGCTGCCGTTTCCAAGGCGGTACCGTCATTCCGTGACGACAGCGTCGACCGGAGCCGGCCGACTGGCCCCCGACCGGTGGATGAACTGCAGCGCAGCAGCCGCACGCTTCGACTCCATCGGCGTCGCCGTGGTGCGCAACTTGTGCACAAGCGGTGGAAAACCTTGTGGATAAGAATTGAATATTTGTGAATACTGTAAAAAGAGTTCATGGCCGCAGTATTTCCAGGTTTTTTCTTGCTTTTTCTTGTGAGATCTGCCAGTTTGCGCCGAGGCAACGCGAGTGCGTTCGGGATCATGGCCCATGCGGTCGGCAGGCCGGCGATGGCAGGTTCCTTCGGGGATCGGCGATCGCAGGTCGGACGGCCGGCTCCTCGGAGCGGCCGTGTCCCGAAGGCCCGGCACCGATGTCCTGGCCGGAGCGGTCGGTTTCTCTTCCCGGGTGACCGACCTGACCGGACGGGGCGAGCCCAGGGTCATCGCGCTCGTGAACCGGGCTGGCAGCGCGTCGCCCGACGCTGCGCTGGCGGCGACCAGGAGATGACCGGCTCCGCGAGGAGTTGTGTTCTGAGCTCTTGGTCGCGGGACCGGTCTTTCTCGGAAGACACGGTCTGCGGTTCGCGAGACGGATCTGGCGTCGTGTCGGCATGGCGACAAGCTCCCGCAAGGGAGATGCAGCCGTCATGCAGACATGCTTCGTGGCATCGGTCGGGTCGGACGGCGGCGCGAATTCGGAACCGGGCGGTGTCTTTGCCGAGGCGCCCGACCAGGATCCGGGATCGATATGCCGGCCCGCCAGATCGCGTGGCCTGCGGGGCCTTCACCGGCTCCCGAGGCGTCAGGGTAGCCGATCGGGTTGCTCATCCCTTCGGGGATGGCTCCACTCCCGGACGGCGCGCGTGCAACGGCTCACCCCGTCCGCACCCCTGACGCCTCTTTTATATCAAAGGCGACCCGGCCGAATCAACAAATTGCGAAGCGAAAGCGTTCGCCTACCACGGCTTGACGTGAGCGGATCGCCTCAGCGCGGCATGAGCACCCAGTAATCGAGGTCGAGGAGCACGTCGGGATCGTAGCCCTCGCCCGATCTGAGCGGAAAATCGCCGGCCGGGTGGTCCTTGGTGGCGACGAGGCGAAGCCGCAGCGCGCCGACGTCGTTGCGACCTGGGATCGCTTGCTTGTCCAGCACCTCGGACCACGCAAACACGGTATCGCCGGCGAAGCAGGGATTGGCGTGGCGGCCGCCATTGATCGCGGCGATGCGGAACGCGTTGGCGAGGCCGTTGAAGCTCAGCGCGCGCGCCAGGCTGATGACGTGGCCGCCATAGATCAGCCGGCGACCGAAGCGGTCCGACTTGGCGGCAAACTGGTTGAAGTGGATGCGCGCCGTGTTTTGGTAGAGGCGCGTGGCCATCATATGCTCCGCCTCTTCGACCGTGAGACCGTCGACATGGTCGATCCTCTCGCCGGCCGCATAGTCGTCCCAACGCGCGGTCGAGCCCGCGGCACCGTAGTCGTAGCGTGCCATGATGAGATCGGCCGACACGACAAGGTCAGTGACCGCGACCGCGTCGGCGGTCGTCGGCACTGTCGGTGCCGGCGCCGCATGCGCCGGGTCGTGCTTGCGCACCATGACCCAGCGCACATAGGAGATCACTTCGGCGCCATCCTGATTGGTGCCGATCGTGCGCACGTAGACGATGCCGCTCTGGCGGTTGGCGTTCTCGCGCAGGCCTATCACCTGCGAGCGCGCGCTGAGCGTGTCGCCAGCATAAACGGGCGCCAGGAAGCGGCATTCGGCATAGCCGAGATTGGCAACCGCGTTGAGCGACACGTCCGGCACCGTCTTGCCGAACACGATGTGAAAGGCGAGCAGATCGTCGATCGGCGCGCCGGCATAGCCGAGCGCGCGCGCGAACGGTGCGGAGGAATGCAATGCGAAGCGGCTGCCGAACAGGGCGGTGTAGACCGCCTGGTCGCCTGCGGTCACGGTGCGCGGTGTCGCGTGGCGGATTTCCTGGCCAATCCGGAAATCCTCGAAGAAATTGCCCCCGCTGATCTTGGGTGGGTTGGTCCTGGCTGCGCCGGCTTGGGACGGGCTCGTCTTGCTCATCGCCTCTCCATTTAGCAGAATCGGCCCCCGCGCGGCCATGGTGCCCAAATTCACTGGCGCTGGGCGATATAGACACCGGCCAAGATCAGGATGGCCGCGACCACGAGCGGCAGGCTCAGCGCTTCCCCCAGGAATACGATGGCAACGGCGAGCCCGACCGGCATCTGAAGGAATTGGAAAACCGCGATCCGCGATATGCCGCCGGCGCCGAGCGCCCAGTACCAGGCAACGTAGCCGATGATCGTCACGCCGATGGCGAGGTAGAGCACGGCAAACCAGCCGGCACCGGTGACCGCCAGCCAATCCTGCCGCGCGCCCGCAAAGGGCAAGGCGCAGATGAGCCCGAGACCCGCGAGCACGACGCCCCAGAACGTCGTGTTCCAGCTCGAATAACCGCGCTGTGCCAGGCGCGCGCCGGCGACATAGCCGGCGGACGCGATCGTCGCCGATGCGAGCACCACAAGGTCACCGGCGAGGGTGGCGCCATCGGCGAGGTCGGCGCCGCGGAAGCTGACCAGGCAGAGCTCGCCGGCGAGCGCCAGGCCGGTGCCGAGCCACCAGCTTCGGCCGGGCATGCGCCGCTCGACCAAGGCGGCGAACAGGCCGGTAAAGAGCGGCAGGACGGCGAGCGCCAGGGCACCGTGCGCCGCCGACGTCATGGCAACGCCGATGCTGAACAGGAGCGGGAAGCCGACATAGCCGCAGAAGCTCGCGAGCAGCAGGAGGCCGATGCCGACGCCGTCGCGCGGAAATTCCATGCGCGTGAACAGCACGATGGGTGCGGCCGCGATGCCGCCGATCACCGTGCGCAGCAGGGCCACCAACACGGGATCGAAGCTGGTGACCGCGATCTTGGTCATCGGCGGCGACGCGCCCCAGATGGTCACGGCGAGAATGGCCGCGGCAGCGATCAGGGGGGCGGATGGCTTGGCATTCATTGCGGCGATGCTACGCAGCTACCGATTGGCGGGCGGCGGAGGTCAGCATGAATTGCCGATACCGTCCAGAGCCCCCGGCGGCCTTGGTTGGCTGGAAAGTGGACCGATGTTAGTTTGCGCGCCGACTTCAGAATCGGCGCCCCCCGTTCATGGCATGAATCATGCGGGATTCGACCAAGGCGTACGAGGTACCCGATGGTGAACCCGTGCTGGACACCGCACGGCTCGATCAGCTGCGCGCCGTTCTGGGTGCGTCCGGCGTCGACGAACTGATCGGCGCATTTCGCCGCCTCGCGACCAGGACGCTCGTCGAGTTGAGCCCGCGCGCCGAGCGCAGGGTCGTCCGCAACGCCGCGCACGCGCTCAAGGGCACGGCACTCGACATCGGTCTCATGAACCTGGGCGCGCTGATGCGCGCGCTTCAGGACGCCGCCGACGGCGATGGCGAGCTGCAGCCTCTGCTCGCCCGCGTGCCGGCCGCCGTCAACTCCGCCCTGGACGCACTCGACCGTCTGCGCCGATAGCTATCTCACTGCGTCATAGGCGGCAAAAGCGGCCGCACTCACCAGATCGTGCACGGTCGATCCCATCTGGACGATCTGGACCGGCTTGGCGAGGCCGATCAGCAAGGGCCCGATCACCGAGCCACCGCCCATCTCCTGCATCAGCTTGAACGTGATGTTGGCGCTGTGCAGGCCGGGCATGATCAGGACGTTCGCCGGGCGCGACAGCCGGCAGAACGGATAGAGCTGGAGCAGCTCCGGATTGAGCGCCACGTTGGCCTGCATTTCGCCGTCGTATTCGAAGTCGGTGCGCCGCCCGTCGAGAATCTTGACGGCGTCGCGCATGATTTGCGCCTTCTCGCGCAGCGGATTGCCGAAGTTCGAGTAGGACAGCAGCGCCACGCGCGGCTCGTGGCCGAGCTGGCGCGCCTTGGCGGCGGCCTGCACGGCGATGTCGGCGGTCTCCTCGGCGGTCGGCAACTCATTGACGTTGGTGTCGGCGATGAAGATGGTGCGGCCGCGCGCGATCAGGATCGCCATGCCGAACACGCGCTCGCCGCGCCGCGTATCGATGACGCGCGTCACCTCCTCGAAGCAGGTATGGAAGGTGCGTGTGACGCCGGTGACCATGGCATCGGCGTCGCCCTGCGCCACCATGCAGGCGGCGAACACATTGCGGTCCTGATTGACCATGCGCTGGCAGTCGCGGTAGAGCGCGCCGGTGCGCTGCTGGCGCTTGTAGAGGAAATCGGTGTAGCGCTTGTTGTCGCGGCTGAGCCGCGCGTTGTGGATGACGATGTGCTCGCCGCCGCCCAGCGCCGCCGCCCTCATGGTCTCGTGAATGCGCTCCTCGCGGCCGACCAGGATCGCCCTACCGTAGCCGGCCGCCTGGAACGCGATCGCCGCGCGGATGACCCGTTCCTCCTCGCCCTCGGCGAAGACCACGCGCTTGGGGTTGGCGTGCACGCGCTCGAAGACGAATTGAAGGCTGGACGCCGTCGGATCGAGGCGCGCGCCGAGCTGGTTGCGGTAGGCGTCGAGATTGGTGATCGGCTTGCGCGCGACGCCGGAGTCCATCGCGGCGCGGGCGACGGCGGGCGGGACAGCGGTGATGAGCCGCGGGTCGAATGGTACCGGCACGATGTAGTCGGGGCCATAGCGCAGCCGGCGACCCGAATAGGCGGCGTCGACCTCGTCGGGCACGTCCTCGCGGGCAAGCTCGGCGAGCGCCTTGGCCGCCGCGATCTTCATCGCGTCGTTGATGGTCGAGGCGCGCACGTCGAGCGCGCCGCGGAAGATGTAGGGAAAGCCGAGGACGTTATTGATCTGGTTCGGATAATCCGAACGGCCGGTGGCGACGATGGCCTCGGGCCGCACCGACTTGACCGCCTCGGGGGTGATCTCGGGGTCGGGATTGGCCATGGCGAAGATGATCGGCTTCTTTGCCATCGTCTTGACCATGTCGGCGGTCACCGCGTCCTTGCTCGACAGGCCGATGAAGACGTCGGTGCCTTCGATCGCCTCGGCCAGCGTGCGCAGCCTGGTCTCTGCCGCATGCGCCGACTTCCACTGGTTCATGCCCTCGGTGCGACCCTTGTAGATGACGCCCTTGGTGTCGCACATGATGACATTGGCGTGCGGCATGCCCATGGTCTTGAACAGCTCGACGCAGGCGACCGCCGAGGCGCCGGCGCCGTTGACCACCATACTGACGTTCCTGATGTCGCGACCCGTCAGGTCGAGCGCGTTGAGCAGGCCGGCCGCCGTGATGATCGCCGTGCCGTGCTGGTCGTCGTGGAAGACAGGGATATTGAGCAGCTCGCGCAGGCGCTGCTCGATGATGAAGCACTCCGGCGCCTTGATGTCCTCGAGATTGATTCCGCCGAAGCTCGGCGCCAGATAGCGCACGCAATTGACGAATTGGTCGACGTCCTTGGTGTCGACGCAGATGTCGAATCCGTCGACGTCCGCGAAGCGCTTGAACAGCACCGCCTTGCCTTCCATGACCGGCTTGGCCGCGAGCGCGCCGAGATCGCCGAGGCCAAGGACCGCCGTGCCGTTGGAGATGACGGCGACAAGATTGCCCTTGGCCGTGTAGTCGTAGACCAAGCCTGGATCGCGCTGGATCGCCAGGCACGGCACGGCGACACCGGGCGAATAGGCGAGCGTCAGATCGCGCTGGGTGGTGAGCGGCTTGGTCGGCGCCAGCGCAATCTTGCCAGGCCGGCCAGACGCGTGAAAAAGAAGCGCGTCGTCGTCGCTGACGCGATTTGCGTTGTCCATGGCTGTGCTCGTGTGCTTCTTCCCGGATGCCGGCGTTGGCTGCAACCCGTGCCGGTCTGTGGCATCAGTGTCGGGGCTGGCGGCCCGCCCGTCAAAATAAGTTTTTTGATCGAGTTTTGCCGATGCCGATCGGATGCCGATGATGACCGTTTTCCACTCGTGCGGGCGCGGGTAGATTTGGCGCCGTCATGGCCAGCTTGCCCGCCAAGAATGCCGATGCTGCACCTGCTGCCGAGCTGCGCTCCGGGATGGCCGGAGGCCCGTCATTAGCGGCTTCGTCGGATGCTGCAACGCCGATGATGGCGCAGTATCTGGAGATCAAGCGCGCCCATCCCGACTGCCTGCTCTTCTACCGCATGGGCGACTTTTACGAGATGTTCTTCGACGACGCCGTGCGCGCCGCGGCGGCGCTCGACATCGCGCTCACCAAGCGCGGCCGGCACGACGGCGACGACATTCCGATGTGCGGCGTGCCCGTGCACGCCTACGAAGCCTACCTGCCGCGCCTGATCCGCCAGGGCTTCCGCGTCGCCATCTGCGAGCAGGTCGAAGACCCGGCCGAAGCCCGGAAGCGCGGCAGCAAGGCAGTCGTGCGCCGCGAAGTCATCCATGTCACGACGCCCGGCACGATCGTCGAGGACAATCTGCTCGACGCGCGCAGCTCGAGCTACCTGGCGGCGCTCGCCGACGCCAGCGGAACACTCGGGCTTGCCTGGCTCGACATGACGACGGGAGAGTTCTCCGCGCAGCCGATCGAGGCGGCCGGATTGGCGGCGGCACTCGCGCGCCTCGATCCAGCGGAGCTCCTGGTGCCCGAGCGTCTGCTGCAGGCGCCCGAGCTGCTCGAAACCCTGCGCGACAGCAAGGAGCGCCTGACGCCCCAGCCCAATGCGCGCTTCGACAGCGCCAACGGGCGGCGCCGGCTGGAGACGCTCTACGGCGTGGCCGCGCTCGACGCCTTCGGCCATTTCGATCGCGCCGAGCTGGCTGCTGCCGGCGCGCTCGTCGATTATGTCGAGCTGACCCAGAAGGGCCGCCTGCCGCGGCTGGCACGCCTCCGGCGCGTGGCGTCGGGCGCGGTCATGGAGATCGACGCGGCGACCCGGCGCAATCTCGAGCTGCAGCGTACGTTGACCGGCGAACGCGACGGCAGCCTCCTGAGCGTCATCGACCTGACCCAGACCGGAGCGGGTGCGCGGCTGCTCGCCGGCCATCTCGCGGCGCCTTTGACGGACCCGACGGCGATTCGTCGGCGCCAGGACATGCTCGCCTTCTTCGTCGAGCGCGCGGCGCTGCGTGCCGATCTGCGTGGCGGCCTGCGCCGCTGCCCAGACGTCGCCCGCGCGCTGTCGCGCCTGACGCTGAAGCGCGCGGGCCCGCGCGATCTGGCAGCCGTGCGCGACGGTCTCCGCTGTGCGACGGCGCTGCGGCAGGCGCTCACCGATGCGCTTGCGACCCCCGTCCTGGCGACCACGCCATCCGACGTCGCGCTTTCCGGCATCGTCGCCGCGACGCGCGACCTGGGCGAGCACGGCCGGCTGATCGACCGGCTGACGCGTGCGCTCAAGCCCGAGCTGCCCCTGCTCGCGCGCGATGGCGATTTCATCGCCAAGGCCTATTCGGCGGAGCTCGACGAACTGATCGAGCTGCGCGACGAGAGTGGCCGCCTGATCGCGGCGCTGCAGGCGCGCTATGCCGGCGAGACCGGCATTGCCTCGCTCAAGATCCGCCACAACAACGTGCTTGGCTACTACATCGAGGTGACGGCGACCCATGCCGAGAAGCTGATCGGCCGCGCCGGCTTCATCCATCGCCAGACCATGGCGAACGCAGCACGCTTCACGACGATCGAACTGGGCGAGCTCGAGCAGAAGCGCATGCAGGCAGCCGACCGCGCGCTTGCCCTCGAGCAGCGCCTGTTCGACGAGCTCGCGGGCGAGGTGACGGCGCGCGCCGAGCCGATCGCCGCCGCCGCCGCGGCGCTCGCCGCTCTCGACGTCGCCGCCGCGCTCGCCGAACTCGCGGTCGACCGACGCTATTGCCGACCCGAGGTCGACGATAGTGCGGCTTTCCTGATCAAGCGCGGCCGTCATCCCGTCGTCGAGGCGGCCCTGGCGCGCACGCCAGGCGCCGGGGGCTTCGTCGGAAACGATTGCGATCTCGCCGAACCGCAACGCCTGTGGCTGGTGACCGGCCCCAACATGGCCGGCAAGAGCACGTTCCTGCGCCAGAACGCGCTGATCGCCATTCTCGCCCAGATCGGCGCCTACGTGCCGGCCGAGTCCGCCCATGTCGGCGTGGTCGACCGCCTGTTCAGCCGGGTCGGCGCCGCCGACGACCTGGCGCGCGGCCGTTCGACCTTCATGGTCGAGATGGTCGAGGCGGCTGCCATCCTCAACCAAGCGGGTGCGCGCGCGCTCGTCATTCTCGACGAGATCGGCCGCGGCACGGCGACCTTCGACGGGTTGTCGATCGCCTGGGCGACCGTCGAGCATCTGCACGAGGTCAACCGCTGTCGCGCGCTGTTCGCGACGCACTATCACGAGCTGACCGCGCTTGCCGCCAAGCTCCCCGCACTCGCGTGCCACACCATGCGCGTCAAGGAATGGCAGGGCGACGTCGTGTTCCTGCACGAGGTGGCGCCGGGCGCGGCCGACCGCTCCTACGGCATCCATGTCGCCAAGCTGGCCGGCCTGCCCTCCGCGGTGATCGTTCGCGCCGAGCAGGTGCTGGCGAGCCTGGAGAAGGGCGAGCAGGGCGGCGCCGTCGCGCGGCTCGCCGACGATCTGCCGCTGTTCGCTGCGGTGACGCAGGCAGCGCGCGCCCCGGTGGACAGCGGCCCGTCTGCGCTCGAGCAGGCCTTGGCCGGAATCAATCCGGACGAGCTGACGCCCAAGCAGGCGCTGGAAGCGATCTACCGTTTGCGAGCGCTACTCTCGCCGAAATAGGCGCGCTGGTTCGCGCACGGCGTCGCGGCGCGAGAATCCGATGTCCCTCAACATGTGGTCGCTGAGCTCGGCAAGGCCGCGCCGCCTCGTCACATGTCTCTGCCAGAGCGGCGCCATTGCGTCGTCGCGCAGTGTATCGCGACGCCAGAGTCCCATGTCTTCCAGCGCACGGTCGTTCAGGCTGGCAAGATGGCGCCGCTCGGCGGCACGCCGCCGCCAAGCTCGGAATAGCTCGAACCAATCAGGCACTTGCGCCCCCGCGCCGCAGGTAGCGAGTGACGCAATGTCGCCACCGGCGGCGCACGAATCAATTACGTGCGACGTCATAGGGGTCTCGATAGGGGTCTCGTGACTCGGCCCGGATGCGCGCATGGCGGATGCGCAAGTCCTGCAGGGCAAGCAGGCCCGATTCCGGTTCAATTGTGCGTCGACAGGTCCTAGGCTGTAGCCACCTTCGGAGGTTCGAGGAGACTGCAATGGAATCCGTCGCCGCTCTCATCAAGGCCGATCAGGAGCACATCATCCATCCGCTCCACTTCGCCAAGGACAACGAGAAGCCGCTGGTCGTCGTCTCGGGTCAGGGCGAAATGCTGAAGGACGCCGACGGCAAGGAATTCATCGACGGGTTGTCGGGCCTGTGGAACGTCAATGCCGGCCACGGCCGCAAGGAACTTGCCGAGGTCGCGGCCGAGCAGATGGGCCGCCTGTCCTTCGCGTCGGCCTATTCCGGAGCGACCAATCCGGCCGCCGTCAAGCTCGCGGACAAGCTGGTCAAGATCGCCTACCCGAACACCTCGGCCGTCTATTTCACGACAGCCGGCGCCGAATCCAACGAGTCGGCCTTCAAGCTTGCGCGCTTCTACTGGAAGCTCAAGGGCAAGCCCAACAAGGTGAAGGTGTTCAGCCGCGTGCACGGCTATCACGGCGTGACCATGGCGGCGATGAGCGCCACGGGCATGGCGTCCTATCACAAGATGTTCGGTCCGCTCGTGCCGAACTTCCTGCAGGTGCCGGCCCCCTATCCCTATCGCTGGCCGGGCAATGGCGATCCCGGCATCGAAGCGGCTGATGCGGTCGAAGCGGCCATCCTCAAGGAAGGAGCCGACACGGTCGCCGCCGTGATCGCCGAGCCGGTCATGGGTGCCGGTGGCGTGATTGTGCCGCCCGCGACGTACTTCCCGCGGCTGCGCGAGATCTGCAATCGCCACGACGTGCTGCTAATTACCGACGAGGTGATCACCGGCTTCGGCCGCACCGGCAAGTGGTTTGCCTTGGCCCACTGGGGTGTGGAGCCCGATTTGACGTCCTTCGCCAAGGGCGTGACCAGCGCCTATCTGCCTTTGGGCGGTGTGCTCGTATCCAAACGCGTGCACGCGGCGATCCAGGGGGCGCCGGCCGACCAGCGTTTCATGCATGCGGCGACCTATTCGGGACACCCCGTGTGCTGCGCCGTCGGCCTGCGCAATGTCGAGATCATCGAGCGCGAGGGGCTGGTCGAGCGCGCGGCCATGATGGGCCGCCGCCTGCTGGTCGGGCTCGAGGGGCTGCGCGACCTGCCGCAGGTCGGCGACGTGCGCGGCCTCGGCATGATGTGCGGCGTCGAGCTGGTCGAGAGCCGCGAGACGCGCAAGCCGGCGATCGGCATCGGCGGCAAGGTGATTGGCGAGGCGCTGAAGCGCGGCTTGCTCGCGCGCATCCGCGCCGGCGGTGCTGATCCCGCCATCGGCGACACGATCTGCATTGCGCCGCCGCTGATGACGCCCGCCGAATCGCTCGATCGGATCGTCACGATCGTGCGCGACTCGATCGTCGCCGCGACCGGCTGAGTTGGCCGGCCGTGTGCAAGGCCGGCGACAAGGTCAGCGCCGGCCCCTCGGCCCGAAGGCCGGCCCCACCACGCCGGGTCCGCACAGGCCGCGCGCGACAAGCTGCACGTCGCACGAATTGCCATTGGGAAATACGCAGGTGCCGGCAGGACGGCCCTGGTCGTCGACGAAGCGATTGAGACTGCCGCCGTGCTCTTCGCACCAGGCGCGCGGCGCGCCACCCAGGCCGAGGCTGCCAGTCGCCTCAGCCGGCACATTGGGCACTTCAGGCCCATATGGTCCCGCGCAGGCGCCGAGCGTCGCAAGCGCCAGCATGGCGAGCCAGTTCCTGATCTGCAAAGTCGAGCCTTTCTTGGTTGTTAGCGTCGATAACGGCCGAAGCCGGGCCGCTGTTCCCGTCACAGACCCAGCACGTCGTGCATGCTGTAGAGTCCGGGCGGCTTGCCATGAGCCCAGAGCGCCGCGCGCACGGCGCCGCGCGCATAGATGACGCGGCTCGCAGCCTTGTGGGTCAGCTCGATGCGCTCGCCCTCCCCGGCGAAGACGACGGTGTGATCGCCGACCACGTCGCCGCCGCGCAGGGTCGCGAAGCCGATGGCGCCGCGCTGGCGCGCGCCGGTGTGGCCATCGCGCGACTTGACCCAGACCTGGTCCAACGGCACGCCGCGTCCTTTGGCGGCGGCGCGGCCGAGGCCGAGTGCCGTGCCCGAGGGCGCGTCGACCTTGTGCTTGTGGTGCATCTCGACGATCTCGATGTCGTAGTCGGGATCGAGCGCCCTGGCCACCTGCTCGGCGAGCGCCATCAGCAGATTGACGCCGAGGCTCATATTGGGCGCCCAGACGATCGCGGTCGACTTCGCCGCCGCCTCGATCTCCCTGGCCCCGGCCGCATCGATGCCGGTCGTGCCGATGACCAGCACGCGCTTGTGCCGGGCGGCGAGCCCGGCATGGGCCAGCGTGGCGGCCGGCGCGGTGAAGTCGATCACGGCCTCCGCCGCGGCAAAGAGCGCGGCCGGATCGGCGCCGATCTTGACCTGAAGCGCGCCGAGACCGGCGAGCTCGCCCGCATCGCGGCCGAGCGAAGGCGAGCCCGGCTGCTCGCTCGCGGCGTGGAGCTTCGCACCCTTGGTCTCGGTCACCTGACGCGTCAGCATCTGACCCATGCGGCCCGCCGCGCCGGTGATGCCGATCTTGATGTCTGCCATGGCAGTTGTCCCTCCGCCCTATCGCGCCGAGAGGTTTAGCCGGTCTCGGCGGAAACCACAAAGGCGGCCGCGCGAATCGTGCTCAGACTGCCCACCTTGGCTTCGCAACGGCGCCATGCTGAGATCCGCTTCCTTACCATCAATCCCACGGGGGATCATTCATGAGGAAACTGTTGGCATGTTCGGCCATGGCCGCGGCGATCGCTGTCGGCCACGCCACCGCGGCGCTCGGTCAGGAAGGCGCCTACGCGCTTCAGGGCATGAGCGGCGACAAGACCACCTACGCGGGGCGCGTCTAGGTACTGAAGAGCGGCGCCGGCTTCCAGGTGAAATGGACCTATTCCGACGGCAGCTCGGTGTTCGGCGCCGGCCTCCTGGAAGGCGACACGCTGTCGATCGGCACGGTGGAGGACCGGAAGTCGATCATCAACCTGATGAAGCGCCAGGCCGATGGCGGCTTCAAAGGCATCTGGTACCAGCGCGGCGAAACCGCACTCGGCGAGGAAACCTGGATCAAGCAATAGCGGATCGAGCAGCCACGCGGTCGGCGGCACGTCGCCTCGCAACAGGTGCTGTGCCGCCGGCTGGCCTGAAAACCGATCAGCGGATCAATCGGGGTCTGACCCCGATTAATTTCTCGTCTCGAAGTCGATCGCTTCGTCGACCGGCAGGCCCGCGAGATAGCGACGCAGGCAGTCGAGGCCGAGTTCGGTCGCGCCGCGGCGCACCCAGTCGCGACCGCCCTGCATGCGCGCCGGGCGCACGGCATCTCCGTCGGGACCGGCGACCGCGATCGACACCTGGCCGCCGAATTCCAGGCGGTCCGGCCCTTCGTCGAGCGCCACCAGCACGGCGAGCGCATGGCTGGCGCCGTCGCCGGCACGCAGCGCGCGGGCCACGGCGGTGGCGAGTGCCGGCGAAGCCTCGCTTGCATTGGTGGCCAGCCCGACGGCGCGGCCGAGCTCGGCCGCGTCGCGCGCGACGATGCCGCGGCGGAACAGACGCTCGCCGCCCACGAGCGGCGCCAGGCGCGCGGCGATGCTGCCGCCGGTGAACATCTCGGCGGTCGCGACCGCGCCGCCCTTGGCATCAAGGGCGGCGAAGATCACGCCTTCGAGCGTCTGGTCATCCTCGGCGAGCACGAAATTACCGAGCCGACAGCGCACCTCCTCGACGACCGGCTTGAGCGTCCGCTCGACGGCCTTGTCGCCGGTTGCATCGCTGCGCGCGATCGCCTCATCGGCGAAGATCCGCTGCATACGGATGGCCTCGTCCTCCTCGCCGGCGACGAGCGGCTTTTCGGCGCGACATTGCCGCGTCCCGGGCTGAGGGAGGCAACGAAGTTCTGCACGCCCTCGTAGCTGTGCGCCAAGGTCTCGACGTTGCAGGCCCTGGCCAGGATATCGCGCGCTTCCGCCCCATGCTGCGGCCGTGGCGCGCCGCACGCGGCCGGAGGCGGCGGTAGGTATCCTGAGAAATCCGGCGGATGCACATCGCGTCCATGCTGGCGCCGCGAGCATTGATAGCACTGCCTAGGATTTCGAGCGCGCATCCGGCAATCTCTGCGGGCGACTGCTTGCCTTTTTCGCGCTGATTACGCATCGACCCGGACGGCGTTGGCCGATTCTCGGTCCGCGGCGCCGCGACGCTCGCATTGACGCTGCCCGACTTGCGCGCTAAGCAGCTCCGCCGCAAAAGGGCGGAGACCGCACATGCCGGCAACGAGCAGGACGAAGCACATCGCGGTGATCGGCGCCGGCGCAGTCGGCGTCTGCTGTGGCCTCTATCTCCGCCGCGACGGCCACGCCGTGACCGTGATCGACGAGCAGGAGCCGGGCGAGGGCGCTTCCAAGGGCAACGCCGGCATCATCGCGACAAACATGTGCCTGCCGGTGGCGACGCCGCAGGTACTGCGTCGCGTGCCGTGGATGCTGCTCGACCGCGAGGCCGCGCTGCGCATCCGCTGGCGCTATCTCCCGCGTCTCCTGCCTTGGCTCGCCCGCTTCGTGCTGGCCGCGCGGCCCAGCGCTGTCGAGCGCATCGCGCACGAGCTGGGCGGACTGCTCGGCCTGGCGCTCGACAGCTACACCCTAATCGCCGAGGCCGCCGGCGCCGCCGACCTGTTTCGCCGCCAGGGCTGGCTCCACGTCTATGAGGATGCCGCCGCTTTCCGCGCGCAGCGCCACCACATCGAGCTGCAGCGCCGCTGCGGCGTGCGCGCTGAGCCGATCGAAGGCGCGGCGCTGCGCGAGCGCGAGCCGGCGCTGTCGCCGGGCCTGCCCGGCGGCTATTTCTTTCCCGACTGCGCGCACACGGTTGATCCCCACCTGCTGGTACGCCGCCTGGCCGAGGCCTTCGTGCGCGGCGGCGGCCGCCTCGTGCGCGGCCGCGTCGACGGCTTCGACCTTGGCGCGGACGGTGTCCGCGCGCTGCGGGCGTCGGCCGACGTCGGCGCCGTCGACACCGTGATAATCGCCGCCGGCGCATGGTCGCGCCCGCTGGCGAAGTCGGCCGGGTTCAACGTCCCGCTCGACACCGAGCGCGGCTACCATCTCATGCTGCCGCGCCCTGGCATCGCGCTGCAGGGACCGCTGATCTGCGGCGGGCTCGATTTCGGCATCACGCCGATGCGGCATGGCATCAGGCTCGCCGGCACGGTCGAACTGGCCGGTCTCGACGCGCCGCCCGATCCCAACCGGTCGCTCATGCTCTATCGGCTGGCCCGGCGCATCCTGCCTCGGCTCAGCGACGAGGGCGCGACGCAATGGATGGGGTTCCGGCCGTCGATTCCCGATTCCAAGCCCGTGATCGGCCGCGGCCGGCGGGGCGGCAACGTCCATCTCGCCTTCGGCCACGGCCATCTGGGCATCACGCTGGCGGCGATCACCGGCCGGCTGGTCGCCGACCAGGTCGCCGGGCGTCCGACGCCGATCGATCTCGCGCCGTTCGCGCCCGACCGGTTCGGAGCAGGCTGACGACCGCCGCGCGGGCCGCGCACAGGCCGAGGATGCGCTATCTCCGCCCGGCCGCGCCTTCGAGCAGCGATTGCAGGGCCTCTGCCGCCATGCGCAGGCAGTCATCGACGAAACCGGGCCGCCGCCGGAACATGGCCTGGATCGACAGGCCGGCGAGGCACTCCCACAGGAAGTAGCGGCTGTCGCGCACGCGCGCACGCGGCGCGCGCGCGTCGGCAAAGAGCTCGAGCCACATGCGATCCTCGCGCCGCATCGAGAGCGTGCGGATGCGCGTTATCGCTCGGTGGAGCTCGCGCTCGTTGCGTGTGCCGAGGGTGAGCTCGAGCGCCGCCGTATATTCCGGGCTGCCGAACACTTCCCAGAGCAGGGTCACCACCTGGCCGCAGCGCTGGCGCAGCGGACCCCGGCGGTCGATCATACGGGCGAGGCGCGCGTGAAGCAGATGCGAAACGTGTACATGCGTCGCCACCAGCAGATCGTCCTTGGACTGGAAGTGATGCTGCAGGGCGCCGCGCGTGACGCCGGCCCGCCTGGCGACCAGCGTGGTCGTCGTGCCCGCATAGCCGCACTCGTTCAAGCACGCGATCGTGGCCGCAATCAGCTTGCGGATGGTTTCGGCACGCCGCTCGTGCTGCGTGCGCCGCCGCCGTGGCACTGTCGCCGTCGCCATGCTCTTCGTCGCGGTTTTCATGGATCTGCGGACCAGTTCAGCGTTGACGTTATGAATCGCGCCACGATAGAGTCAATGCTGAATGTTTGTTTCCCGCGGGGAAACCATGGCAATCGGCGCATCTCCGGCCGCCTT
>VGDO01000099.1 GCA_016869645.1 Alphaproteobacteria bacterium | reverse complement strand
TGCGAACGGGATCGGCGGCAGATCGCCGGCTGCGGGATAGAAATCCTGGTTGCCCTTGCGCCTGAGCGTGACGATGGTGCCGAGCGGAATCGGCTCGACCGTGGGCTCGCCGGTCGCCAGATCGAGATCGTCGGTGATCCTGGTGAAGACGTTCTTGTGCACCCAGATGTGGTGATAAGTCTCCCAATTGTCGTTCTGCATCTTCCAATTGCCGCGCCACTCCCAATCTTCGCGGTGGCCAATTCGGGTGGCAGCGAGATCGGCGCCGTCGATCAGCTCATCGAGCGGACGGACGTGGTCGGCGAAGGGCGGCGCCTTGCCGTCGAGATTGATGAACACCCAGTGATGCCAGACAGCGGTTCGTACCGCGACCAGTCCCAACCGATCGAAGTCGAGCGGCAGCTTGGAGTGGCCGTCTTTTGTGCCGTCGAAATAGGGGGCCGCCTTGAGCCGGCCATCGAGATGATATGCCCAGGCATGATAGGGGCAGGCGAGTTGGCTCAGCCCCTTGCAGGGCTCGGTGACGATCATCGCGGCGCGATGCCGGCAGACATTGTGGAAAACGCGGATCTGGTCCGACTTGTCGCGCAGCAGAATGACGGGGACGCCGGCCGCCATCAGCGGGATGGCGTCGCCCGCGTTGGGCACGTCGGAGGTGAAAGCGAGGCACATCCAGGTGCGCGGGAACAGTTGCGCCTGTTCCAGCTTGAAGAATTCCTCGCTGGTATAAGCCGCGCCAGGCAGGCCGCAGGCTCGCTCGATCGGCTTGCGCAGCTCTGTGAGCGCGTCGCGGCCAAGAATGTCCTCGACCGAGTGCGTCATCGCCATGAACGCATCTCCATCAACCCAATGTCGTCATCGCCGCCTCGAAGTTTACATCCCGACTCATGTCTCCGGCAAAAATTTTCACTGCCATTAAAGTTCTTTAGATGACAGGATGAATGAAACTGATCGGTCCGCGGGTCGTGACGGCGGGCCGAGGCGGCTAGTGGGGCGCGGCAGCGGATGAGGCGGGCAGGGGAGATACGGACGTGAAGGCCCGATGGCACTTCATCATGGCGCCGTCGCTGATCCTGTCCCTGTTCCTGCTGCTGGCATCGCAGATCATTTTTCTGCGCGGCGGGTTCTTCAAGGACCTGCGGCTGGGGCGTTCCGGGACCGACCTGACCTGGGAGAATTATGTCAGGTTCTTCTCCGACAACATCTATGTCGACTCCCTGGTGCTGACGATCGAGGTGTCGGCGGCGGTCGCACTCCTGACGCTTTGCTTGTCCTATCCCGTCGCCTACATCATTGCCCGCATGCGCTCGCGCTGGTCGCTGCTGCTGATCGCGGCCATCGTCGCCGCCTCGTTCATCACCATCGTCATCAAGGTGCTCGGCCTCATCATCATCTTCTCGAGCGGCGGCGCGCTCAACCGCGCGCTGCTGGCGCTCGGCGTCGTGTCGAAGCCGCTGACGATCATGGGGCAGCCCGGCGGCGTCGTGGTCGGCCTGATGCATTTCACCATGGGTTTTGCCGTCCTGCTGCTCTATGGCGTCATCCGCACGATCCCGGCCTCGCTCGAGGATGCTGCGACGATCCACGGCGCGCCGCGCTGGCGCGTCTTCTGGCGCGTCATCATTCCGCTCAGCCTGCCCGGGGTGATCGTGACGGCGCTGATCGTGTTCAATTTGTGCATGGGTGCATTCACCTCCGCCGCGCTGATCGGTGCCGGCAAGGTCTATACGCTGCCCGTGCTCATCCAGCAGACGGTGATCTTCCAGACGCGCTACGGCATGGGTGCCACGATCTCTGCCGTGCTGATGGCTGTGACCTTGCTGATCAACTTGCTCTCTCTCCTTGTCGTCACGCGCCTCGCCGTGGCGCGCAGGCTGACGGCATGATTGTGCGGCCATGACCCGGTTCGGATCGCGCACCGTGCGCGGGCTGGTCGGAGCTGCCTGGGTGACGGGCGTCTATCTCTTCCTGTTCGCCCCGCTGGTCGTCGTGGTCGGTGCCTCCTTCGACGGCGGCGAGCGCACCTTTCTCAACTTCCCGCCGAGCGATCTGTCGCTCCACTGGTATGGCCGCATCGCGCCCGACCTGTTTCATGCCCTCGGACTGAGCCTGATCATCGGCATCTCCGCCGCCTTGCTGTCGTGCCTGCTCGGCGTGCCCGCAGCGCTCGGCCTGGTGCGGAGCCAGTTTCCAGGCAAAGGCGTCGTGGCTGCCCTTTTTCGAGCGCCGCTGCAGATCCCTGCGGTGGTGATCGGGGTGTCGTTCCTCAAGCTGTACTATTTCGTCGGCGACTGGATCGGCTTCTATGCCGTCGGCAGCATCCCGGGCCTCGTCGTGGCGCATACCTTCCTCGCGTCGCCGTATGTCATCGGTTCGGTCACCGCAGTGCTGCAGCGTTTCAACACCAGGCTCGAGGAAGCGGCGCTCAGCCTGGGCGCCAGCCGATGGCGAGCCTTCCGACGGGTCACGTTGCCGGTGATCATGCCTGGCGTCTTCACCGGCGCGATGTACGCATTCCTCGTCTCCTTCGGTGACGTGCCGGTCTCGCTCTTTCTCGGCGCGGCGGAGGCGCAGCCCTTCGCTGCCAAGATCTTCCATCTGATGGAGTTCGATTTCGACCCGTCGCTGCTTGCGATCGCAACGCTGATCATCTTCGGCTCGCTGGGGCTGATTTATCTGCTTCAGCGCGCCGTCGGGATGGAAGCGCTGGTGCGCTCGGGCGGGGGCGGTTGAATCTAACCAACGGCAAGGAGAGCATCGATGACCAAGCATTCCAGACGATCGGTCCTGGCAGGATTCGCGTCGGTCGGCGCGGTGGCAGCGGTCGGCGCGCGTCCGGCCTTTGGCCAGCAGCGCTTCGACGGCATCACCGTACGCGTCGCCACCTTCGGAGGCGGTTGGGACAAGGCGGTGCACAAGTACGGTGGGCACAAGTTCGAGGATCTTGGCGGCAAGGTCGAATACGCCACGGCACCGCCGCGTGAGAACCTCGCCAAGCTGATCGCCTCGCGCGGGAGGCCGGTGCCGTTCGACGTGGTCGAGATGGGTGACCTGACCTGGGTCGACACCTATGAGGGTGGCTTCCTGCAGAAGATCAATCTGGACAACGTGCCGAACAAGAAAGAACTGCTCAAGACGCAGTTTGACGATTGGAAGGTCGCGAGCTGGGTGACCCAGGAAGGCATCGTTTACAACACGGAGAAGTTCAAGGAGAACGGCATTCCCGCGCCCGAACGCTACAAGGACCTCCTGCATCCGAAGCTACAAGGCAAGGTATCAGTGCTCGACATCTCGACCGCCGGCGCAGCGCAGCTGCTGGTCGGCGTAACGCTCGACGCCGGAGGATCGATGGAAAACATCGACCCCGGTCTGCAGCTCGTGAAACAGATCAATCCGCTGCAGTTCTGGAAGGTGGGCGCGCAAGCCGTCACCCTGATGAAGGCGGCGGACATCTGGGCCGCGACAATGCATGCCGGCTTTGCAGTCCAGATGCGGCGTCAGGGCATGCCGGTCGCATTCGTGCATCCCAAGATCGGCGCGAGCAACCGCGGCCTGCTCAAGGAAGGCTGGCTTGGCGTGGTCAAGGGATCGCCGCAGCCGCGCGCGGCCGAGTTCTTCATCAACGAGTACGTCTCGTCGTCATGCCAGCATGGGCTGGCGCTCGAGCGCGGCATCGTGCCGGTCAACGGCGTGGCACGCGCGAAGCTCGCCGAAGACCCGCTGCTACGTGAGCTGTTCCTGATTTCCGATGCCGATGTCGGCAAGATGGTGTCGGTCGACTTCAACAAGTTCAATCTCGACGAGGCCACTCAGAAGTGGACGCGCATGATCGGGACAAGGGGGTGAACGCCTGATCGGACATTCGGCGATCACGGAGGCGCGCGGCGCGACGCCGCGGTCGATTGACGGGACGATCGGGGGCACGCTATGAGCCGGACATGGCCTCCGATCGTCCGCCTGCTGCCCTGATCAGCGAAAATTATCGCGAGCTGCAAGCGCAGCTGCATCGGGAGCGGGCGGACTACGGAGAGGCATCGGAGGATTGGGCACCGCTGGTCGCCCGCATCGTCCGACAGAATGGAGTTCGCGCGCTGCTCGACTACGGTGCAGGCAAGCAGCGCCTGAGCGCGGCCCTACGGAAGCTCCTGCCCGAGCCGCTCGCGGTCGATAGCTACGATCCGGCGATTCCGGACATCTCCCGGCCGCCGGAGCCGGCCGAGATGGTGGCGTGCATCGATGTGCTCGAGCATGTCGAGCCCGAGTTTCTCGATGGTGTGCTCGACGACCTGGCGCGCGTCACGAGCAAGGTGGGGTTCTTCACGATCGCCACTGGTCCCGCCCGTAAGGTGCTCACCGATGGACGCAATGCGCATCTCATTCAGCAGCCACTGTCGTGGTGGCTGCCGCGCCTGCAAGCGCGCTTCCGCGTCGCTCGCAAGAGCGAGCTCGAAGGCGGATTCTGGGTCTTGGTGAAGCCGCTCCGTGCTGCCTGATCGCCGCCGCGTCGGAGATGCGAATCCGGGAAAATCCAGACTGGGACTTTAGGTCGCGGCACTTGCGCGGGCCGGCGTCAGAGTTCGACGGTCCGGACCCTCGTAGGTCGAAACCTTCCGGCGCCGCCGTTCCGGCCCGACAAAGCCCTCGGCCCGCACGAAGGGGCGTGGACCTTCGATGATCGAGGCGATGCGCCGATAGAGCGCCGTTGCCGACATGGGCTTGGCGAGAAATTCCGTGATTCCGGAGTCGCGGGCCTGCATGACCGACGCCGCCTCGGTGCGCCCGCTGATCATGATGATGGGCACGTAGGGATTGGAGCTCTCATCCGCGCGCACTGCCTTGGTGAAAGTGCAGCCGTCCATTGGCTCCATCCCCCAGTCGCAGATCACCAGATCGACCTTGTTGGCACGCAATTCGGCTAGTGCGTCGGCGCCCTCACTGCAGTCGATGACGTTGGAGGCGCCAAAGCCCTTCAGAATTTCGGTGACCAGCGTCCGCATGTGCCGATTGGAATCGACGACCAGGACGGTGATGCGAGAGAGATTATAGTTCGGCATGAGCATCGCGGAATAATGTTCAGGGGCGAGTTTGGCCGGAGGAGATTAACAAACCCTTACGATCCGGGCGCTGCCGGTAGGGAAAAAAGCCAGTGCCTTGAAGAATATGTGAAATTTCCGCTGCGGCAGCTTCGCGGTCATTGATCTGCATCAACGACGGAGCCCCTCGCTGATCGTCAGGCTGCTTCATCTACGGCCAGCCAGATGAGGCGCATCATGGACGATCTCTATCTCCCTTTCGCCGTCATGTTCGTCACGCTCCTCGTGCTGGCGAATCTCGGAATCATGTTCCGATCGTGGCTCGCCGATCGCGACAAGCAACTCAAGGCAGCGGAGCCGCAGCTCGAGAAGCCACCCGAATTGCAGCGCGCGGCATGACGGATCGGCCGCGCGGCGCGCCCGATTGCGCCAGATCAATGATCGCCAATCGAGGTGCGGCTATGTGATCCACTGTGTCGTCGAACCAGGGAGAGTGTCGTGCTTGCAATGGACGTTATGACCCAGAACGTCTGCACCGTGGCGCCCGAGACACCAGTCGCGGAGATTGCCAGCATCTTGCTGCGTCGGCAGATCAGTGCCGTGCCGGTCGTCACCGCAGCCGGTCAGCTGGTCGGCATTGTGAGCGAGGGCGACCTGATGAGGCGGCCCGAAATCGGCACGACGCGGCGCGTGCCGTGGTGGCTCGAACTCCTATCAACACGCTCCGAGATGGCCGCCGACTTCGTCAAAGCTCACGGCCGGGTGGCGCAAGATGTCATGACGGTCAATGTCGTGACCGTGCCGGAAACCGCAAGTCTGGCGGAAATCGCATCCATCCTCGAGAAGCGCCGCATCAAGCGGGTCCCCGTGGTGCGCGAGGGCAAGGTCGTCGGGATCGTCAGCCGCGGCAATCTGCTGCAAGGATTGGCGGCCGGCGCACGCAAATCGCCCAGCAAGACCGTCGTCAAGGACGGTGAACTGCGCGAGTCCATCCTGGCCCGGCTGAAGGACCAGCCTTGGAGCAACACTTTTGCAATCAATGTCGTCGTCACCGACGGCACTGTTCATCTCTGGGGGCTGGTCGAATCCGAGGAGGAGCGGGCCGCAGTCCGCGTTGTCGCCGAGGAGGTCCCGGGCACGCGCGCGGTCGAGGACCACTTGAGTATCATCCGCTCGCTGAGCTACGCGGTGTGATCCGCGGTTGCCCGAGGGGCGAGCCGGGATCGGTAGCCGGCAAGGGTGGTTTGCCGAGTCGGCGCATGGCAGCTCCCGCGGTCGGGAATTGACGGGGCTGCACGACCGTTGTCGACCGGCTAGCGCGATCTTGCCGCCGCCGGGTCCGGCCTGCGGCGCAACGGCTTGTACGGGCCCATACACCGCTGTGCCGGCCGGCCTCATCGGCGTTCGGCTCGCTTGCCTTGCCGGCTGACCTGCTAGCAGTCACAATCGCCGACGTCCTCCCCCGGGGACGCGGCTCAGGGCAAGGGAAGGCATTTCCACTCATGGTATTTGCGGGGATGGGCCACGCGGCGACGGCGCTCAGCCAGGAGCGCCTGCTGCTCGAATACATCGAGCGCCTCGCCCGCAATCTCGAGGGACAGCGCGTGGTGCAACTCCACCTCTCGCGCCTGCGACCCTATAACAAGCGTATGCAGCACATCCGTCTGGCCGCGGCTGCCTTTGACGCCATGGTCAGTACATTTGAGGGGCAAAACTTCCTGCTCGACAACTGCGACATCATCTGGGTCGGCAAGTGTCCCAATCCGACCGAGCTCGATGCCGCCGTGATGAAGGTTCGCTACCTGTTCAGCGAGGATCCGCTGACCCACGGCACCGAGGAAGACGACATCGCCCGGTTCTGCACCTGGTTCATCCTCGCCTACCAGTACGACGACGTCATCGACATGGTGAAGCAGATGATGCGCGAGGCGGACCGCCGCCGCCGCGCGCCGCTGCCCAAGCCGGGCTCTTCGGCCTCGCAAGCGGCGGAGACCAAGCCGATGGATTCGCGAATTCTGTTGCGCATCAAGTCGGACTTCGAGCGATTCAATCTCGCGCGGCTGCTACATCGTCAGCCGATCGCGGTCATGCTGCCAAACATCCCGAAGCCGGATGTGGTGTTCCACGAGATCTACGTGTCGATCGGCGACCTGCGCATGGCGGTGGCGCCCGACATCGACATCTTTTCGAACGTCTGGCTGTTCCAGTACCTGACCCAGTCGCTCGACAACCGCCTGCTTGCCATGTTGACCGGTTCGGACGATCCGGCGCTCACCACGTCGTTCAGCATCAATCTGAACGTGGCAACGGTGCTGTCCCCGGCCTTCGTCAACTTCGATGCCAGCCTGAAGCATGTCGCGCGCGGCACCGTCGTCGTCGAGCTGCGCGAGATCGACATCTTCGCCGACATATCGTCCTATATGTTCGCGCGCGACTTCCTGCACGAGCGCGGCTATCGCGTGTGCCTCGACGGCATGACGCACCGGACGATCGGCTTCATCGAGCGCGAGAAGCTCGGGATCGACCTCATGAAGCTGATGTGGAACCCGACGCTGGTCGATGACTTATCGCAGCGCAACCACGCCGAACTTCAGGATTCGATCAATCGCGCGGGACGAGCGCGCATCATCCTGTCGCGTTCGGAATCCGACGAGGCGGTTCGCTTCGGCCAGCAGCTCGGCATCACCATGTTTCAGGGTTTCCACGTCGACAAGGTCGTGGCGAGCCGCTGAATGCGGCGGCATCAATTAGTCTGAAATCCGTGGCGTCGATAGGCCTCGCCGGCGCGCGCCGAGCGAAGGAAGTCATAGAGCACGCGCGTAATGGTGCGCTCCCGCGTCGCCATGATCGCGAGATGAAAAACGCCGGCAGTGGTTCGCCCCGCCGGCGGCCCGACCAGCGGCACCAGCGTGCTCTGATGGAACAGGCCACGCTTGTTCAGGCGTTCAACGGCATCTTGTCCGGCGAGCAAGACAAGATCGGCATGGGTGCCGTTTTCGATGAGTTGGACCAGGGCGCCGGTCGACGCGAAGGTCGGGCTGACGCGGTGGATCGTTTCGCGCTCGAAGGTCGAGACCAGTTCCTGAAACGCGCCGCGCATGCTCTCGTCGACGAAGGCAGTGACGCGATCGGTCTGCGCCGCGCGGGCCGGCAGGCCGAGCACCAGGACGAGGATGACAAGCCAGCGGCGCATCGGCTCAAGAGCGTCGTTCTGTCGCGGGCGGCTCGGCTTCGACCGCCGCGATCGTGGTCAGCCGTCCGTTGCGCCATGCCCTGAAGAAGCAGTTGCGCCGTCCGGTGTGACAGGCGACGCCACTCTGGTCGACCAGTAGCAGCACGGTGTCGCCGTCGCAGTCGACACGGAACTCGACGAGGCGCTGCACATGACCGGACGTCTCGCCCTTGCGCCAGAGGCTTTGCCGCGAGCGCGACCAGTAGCAAATCCGTCCGGTGCGCAAGGTCTCTGCAACGGCATCGCGGTTCATCCAGGCGAGCATGAGCATCTCGCCCGTGTCGTGCTGCTGAGCGACCGCGGGTACGAGGCCGTCCGCGTTGAACACGATGGCGTCGAGCAGCGGCGCGAGGTCGCTCATCGCGCGCGGTTGAGCCGCTCGAAGCCGGCTTCGAGATCGGCGATCAGGTCGGTCGGATCCTCGAGGCCGGCATGCAGGCGCAGCACGGGACCGTCGGCCACGAGCGGCTTGGCGGTGCGCAGCTTGTTGGGCTCGGTATGCAGGATCAGGCTTTCGAAGCCGCCCCAGCTGTAGCCCATGGCGAACAGCTTCATGCCGTCCAGCATGGCATTGACGGCGGTTTCGGACGCAGGCTTGAGGATGCAGCCGAACAGGCCGGATGCGCCCGTGAAATCACGCTTCCAAAACTTGTGTCCAGTCGAGCCGGGCAGGGCCGGATGCAGGACGCGAGCGACCTCCGGGCGCGCCTGCAGCCAGCGCGCAAGCGACAGGCCGGTTTCGTGATGCTGGCGCAGGCGCACCCCCATGGTGCGCAGGCCGCGCAACGCGAGATAAACGTCGTCCGGCCCGGCGCAATAGCCGAGGCCGGCGACGGAAGCCTTCACGGCGGGAAAATGCTGTTCGTTGGCGACGACCAGGCCGAGCATTGCATCGGAGTGACCGACGATGTATTTCGTCGCGGCGTGGATCGACACGTCGACGCCGTGTTCGAACGGCCGAAAGAAGTAGCCGCCGGCCCAGGTGTTGTCCATCAGCACGACGGCGCCGGCCGCATGCGCCGCCTTGGCGATCGCCGGCACGTCCTGCACTTCGAAGGTGAGTGAGCCAGGCGATTCCGTGAACACGACGCGGGTATTCGGCCTGATCATCTGCGCGATACCGGCGCCGACCATCGGATCGTAGAAGGTCGTCTCGATGCCGAAATTCTTCAGCATGGTCATCGCGAAGTTGCGGCTTGGCCCGTAAACCGAGTCCACCATCAGCACGTGATCGCCCTGCTTGACGAAGGCGAGGAGGGCGGCGCAGATCGCCGCCAGGCCGGACGGCAGGGTCGCGGCGCGATGACCGCCTTCGAGCGCTGCGAGCGCGTCCTCGAGCGCGAACGTCGTGGGCGTGCCGTGGCGTCCATAGGTGACCTGGCCGTGGCCGAACCGGTTGGCCTGGGCTGCCTTCATGGCGGCTACGGTCGGATAGACGATCGTCGAGGCATGGTAGACGGGCGGATTGACCACGCCGTGATTGGCGCCTGGATTGCGGCCCTTGTGGGCAAGCAGCGTGTCTTTCTTCATCCCCCGGTCCTTGCAGGTAGCGTCGCGGCCCGCGCGCGGCAGGCCGCATGTTGCCCGGCCGGCCGCGCCGATGCCAGAGCCAAGTGCTGGGCGCAACCCGGTTCAAAACGAAAATGCCATGCAGTTCACGCGCTTGAGACGCCGCACTGTCCGTGTTAGCGTCCGCGACAGGGGACCCGGGGAGGGGCCACAACATGCGAAATCCGCCGCGTTCCGAGGTGGCGGATCAGGGTTGTGGCACCGCGCTGGGCCGCGGCCCGTGCGACGGTCGCGCGGGTCGATCACCAACCGAACAGGGGCACGACTTCGATGAAAAAACTGACTGTTCTTGCCGCCGGCGCGGCGCTTGCGATCTTCGCCAGCGGCACCGCCATGGCGCAGCAAACTCTCGCTCAGGTGAAGCAGCGCGGCCAGGTCATCTGCGGCGTCAGCCAGAGCCTGCCCGGCTTCGCCAACCCCGATGCCCAGGGCAATTGGGCCGGTTTCGACGTCGACATGTGCAAGAGCGTCGCCGCCGCCATCTTCGGCGACACAAAGCGCGTGAAGTACGTGCCGACGACGGCTCGCGAGCGGTTCACGGCGCTGCAGTCGGGTGAGGTTGATTTCCTCGCGCGCAACACGACCTGGACGATGAGCCGCGACACGCAGCTCGGCTTCGATTTCGTCGGCATCAACTTCTACGACGGCCAGGGCTTCATGGTCCGCAAGGACCTCAACGTGAAGAACGCCAAGCAGCTCGCTGGCGCCGCCGTGTGCACGCAGACCGGTACGACGACCGAGCTGAACGTCGCCGACTTCTTCCGCTCGAACAAGATGGACTACAAGGTCGTCGCGTTCGAAAAGAACGACGAAGTGCTCGCCGCCTATGACAGCGGCCGCTGCGACGTGTTCACGACCGACCGGTCCGGCCTCGCAGCCGACCGCACCAAGCTGAAGGACCCGAACGCCCACATCATCCTGCCGGACGTCATCTCCAAGGAGCCGCTCGGCCCGCTCGTGCGCCACGGTGACAACAACTGGGGCGACATCATCCGCTGGGCGTTCTTCGCCATGGTCAACGCCGAAGAGCTCGGCATCACCGCGGCCAACGTCGACCAGATGCTCAACTCGCCGAATCCCGAAATCAAGCGCCTGCTCGGCAAG
The DNA here is from genome assembly GCA_016869645.1 of Alphaproteobacteria bacterium. Taxonomy (GTDB): domain Bacteria; phylum Pseudomonadota; class Alphaproteobacteria; order SHVW01; family SHVW01; genus SHVW01. The sequence continues at coordinate 9,758 of VGDO01000099.1, read as the reverse complement.
GAAGGCGATTTCGGCAAGATGCTCGGCCTGGAGAACAACTGGGCCTACAACGTGATCAAGATGGTCGGCAACTATGCCGAAAGCTACGAGCGGAATGTCGGCACCAAGACGCCGATCGGGCTCGAGCGCGGCGTGAACGCGCTGTGGACCGCGGGCGGATTGCAGTACGCACCCCCGGTCCGTTGAGGGCTGTCATCTGAGTGATGCGGGTGGGCCGTTCCGGAGCTAGTTCGGAACGGCCCGTCGTCTGTTTGGATTAGGCGAAAGCGGGTTCAGGACCGAACTGGGAGCGGTCCTTCCGGGCAAGTTGGGCCCGGGCCTAATGGGAGGGCGTCGAATGGCGGTGCAAATCCGAGGGGGAGCGGCTCCGCCCTCAGTGGCGGTATGGAACGATCCGCGCGCGCGCGCGATCTTCTTCCAGGCGATGGCGCTGGTCCTTGTAATCGCCTTCGGTTGGTACATCTTCCACAACACCTACACGAATCTCGAGAAGCGCGGCATCGCGTCCGGCTTCGCCTATCTCAATTCGACCGCCGGCTTCGGCATCATCATGCACCTCATCCCGTACTCGGAGGAATCGAGCTACGGGCGCGCCATGCTGGTCGGCCTGCTCAACACGCTGGTGGTGGCGGCGATCGGTGTCGTGTTCGCGACCGTCCTCGGCTTCATCATCGGCATCGCCCGGCTGTCGCGCAATTGGCTGATAGCGCGGATTGCCTATGTCTACATCGAGGTGATCCGCAACATCCCGCTGCTGCTGCAGATCTTCTTCTGGTACCAGCTCCTCGGCAAATCCCTGCCTGGTCCGCGGCAGAGCTTCAACATTCTCGACATTGCCTTCCTCAACAATCGCGGCCTCTACGTGCCGGCGCCGGTGTTCGAGGAAGGGTTCTGGGAGATACCCGTCGGCTTCGTGATCGCCTGCGTCGCCTCCTATTTCATCCATCGCTGGGCGCGCAAGCGCCAGGAGTTGACGGGCCAGCAGTTCCCGATTTTCCTGACGACGCTCGGCCTGATCGTCGCAATTCCGTTCATCGCAGCCATCATCACGGGTATGCCGCTGCACTGGGAGATTCCGGCGCTGCGCGGCTTCAATTTCCAAGGCGGCATGGTGCTGATCCCCGAGTTCGTCTCGCTGCTGTTCGCGCTGATCATCTACACCGCGGCCTTCATCGGCGAGATCGTGCGCTCGGGCATCATGGCGATCAGCCATGGCCAGACCGAAGCGTCCTACGCGCTGGGCCTGCGGCCGGGACCGACCCTGCGCCTCGTGATCATCCCGCAAGCCATGCGGGTCATCATCCCGCCGCTGACCAGCCAGTATTTGAACCTGACCAAGAACTCGTCGCTCGCCACCGCGATTGCCTATCCCGATCTCGTCGCCGTGTTCTCGGGAACGGTGCTCAATCAGACCGGTCAGGCCGTGGAGTGCATGGCGATCACGATGGGTGTCTATCTGACCATCAGCCTGCTGACCTCGATGTTCATGAACTGGTTCAACGCCAAAGTCGCATTGAAGGAGCGTTGAGCCATGTCGACCGCAACCGCCAGCTTCCAGCCCAAGCCCAGCCTGCCGCCGCCGGCGGCGACGGTCGGTGTCGTCGGCTGGCTGCGTGCCAACCTGTTCTCGTCCTGGGCGAATGCCGCGCTTACATTGCTCGCGCTCTACGTGCTGTGGAAAGTCATTCCGCCGGCGATCGACTGGCTGATCACCAACGCGATCTGGACGGGTGAAAGCACCAGCGACTGCAAGAATCCTGACGAGACGCGCAAGGGTGGCGCGTGCTGGATTTATGTCCAGGCATGGATCCCCGGCTACATCTACGGTCTCTATCCCTACGATCTGCGTTGGCGGATCGATCTGGCCGGGGTGCTGTCGGTGCTGATCATGGCGCCGCTCTTCTTCAAGAAGATGCCCTATCGCGCCACCTACGGCATGATCGCGATCATCCTCGTGCCGATCGTGGCAGCCCTGCTGTTCAACGGCTGGTACGACTTCGCGCCGAGCGACCCGCGCGCGTCGAGCCACCCCTGGCGCACGGTGGAAACCTCCAAGTGGGGCGGCATGTCGCTCACCCTGCTGATCGCCTGGGTTGGCATCGGAGCTTCATTGCCGATCGGCATCGTGCTGGCGCTCGGTCGCCGCTCGAAGATGCCGATCGTGAGCGCGCTCTGCGTCGGCTTCATCGAACTGTGGCGCGGTGTGCCGCTCATCACCGTGCTGTTCATGTCGTCGGTTATGCTGCCGCTGTTCCTGCCTGAAGGCGTCAACTTCGACAAGCTGATGCGCGCGCTGATCGGCGTCACGCTGTTCTCAGCGGCCTACCTCGCGGAGGTGGTGCGTGGCGGATTGCAGGCGATCCCGCGCGGGCAGTTCGAGGCGGCGTCGGCGCTGGGGCTCAACTATCCCAAGTCGATGGCGCTCATCGTTCTGCCGCAGGCGCTCAAGATCGTCATTCCCGGCATCGTCAACAGCTTCATCGGCCTGTTCAAGGACACCACGCTGGTGGCGGTCATCGGCATGTTCGATTTTCTCGGCGCCATCCAGCTCGGCAATGCCGACCCGAAATGGCTGGGCTACGCCGTCGAGGGCTACGTGTTCGCTGCGATCCTCTATTTCATCTGCTGTTTCAGCATGTCGCGCTACAGCCTGGCCCTGGAGCGCAAGCTTCAGACGGGTCATAAGCGCTGAGGGAAGAGATTGCCATGAGCGTCGCTGAGAAGGACCACGTCAAAAGCACCATGACCAGCGAGGTCGCGGTGCAGATGGTGGCAGTGCACAAGTGGTACGGCGAGTTCCACGTGCTCAAGGACATCAACCTGACGGTCCATCGCGGCGAGCGCATCGTGATCTGCGGCCCTTCCGGCTCGGGCAAGTCGACGATGATCCGCTGCATCAATCGGCTGGAGGAGCACCAGAAGGGCCAGATCATCGTCGAGGGTACCGAGCTGACCAACGACCTCAAGCAGATCGACGCGATCCGCCGCGAGGTCGGCATGGTGTTCCAGCACTTCAACCTGTTCCCGCATCTGACCGTGCTGGAGAATTGCTGCCTGGCGCCGATCTGGGTGCGCAAGATGCCGCGCAAGGATGCCGAAGAGATCGGCATGAGGTATCTGACGCGGGTGCGCATCCCGGAACAGGCGAAGAAGTATCCGGGCCAGCTTTCCGGCGGCCAGCAGCAACGCGTGGCGATCGCGCGCTCGCTGTGCATGAACCCCAAGGTCATGCTGTTTGACGAGCCGACCTCCGCGCTCGATCCCGAGATGATCAAGGAAGTGCTCGACGTGATGATCGCATTGGCCGAGGAAGGCATGACCATGTTGTGCGTGACTCACGAGATGGGCTTCGCGCAGAAGGTCGCCAACCGCGTCATCTTCATGGACCGCGGCGAGATCGTCGAACAGAACACGCCACATGAGTTCTTCAACAATCCGCAGTCCGACCGGACCAAGTTGTTCTTGAGCCAGATCCTGCGGCATTGATGTACCGCGCCGCGTCAGCGGCGCAGATTCGGAGCTTTACAGGTTCGATTGCGTTTGTAGGGGCGCGGCATGCCGCTCCCCTAGGAATTTCCGTGCCCGCACCCCGCCAGGTGAGGTGACCGATGTCGGACCATAGCCAGCCATCTCCTACCGACCATCTGGCCGGCGCTCATCTCGATTTCAGCAAGGAGATGAGCTACGGGGACTATCTCGGTCTCGATGGCATCCTGACCGCACAGCGGCCGCGTTCGACCAGCCACAACGAGATGCTGTTCATCGTGCAGCATCAGACGACGGAACTCTGGTTGAAATTGATGTTGCACGAGCTCACGGCCGCGCGCGACTGCATCAAGCGCGACGAGGTGTCGCCTGCGCTCAAGATGATGGCGCGCGTGGCGCGCATCCTGGAAGTGCTGACCCAGGCCTGGACCATCCTGTCGACACTGACGCCGAGCGAATACGGCGAGTTTCGCGACGCGCTCGGCCGTGCCTCGGGCTTTCAGTCGCATCAGTACCGCATGGTCGAGTTCATTCTCGGCAACAAGAACGCGGTCATGATGGAGCCCCACCGTCACCATGCCGAGCGGTTGCGCGGCGTGTCGGAATTGCTGCAATCGCCCTCGCTCTACGACGAGATTGCGCGCTGGCTGGCGCGCAAGGGTTTTGCGCTCGATCGCTGGTGCATCGAGCGCGACTGGTCGCAGCCCTATCGGCGCAACGAATCGCTCGAGGCAGCCTGGCGCCGGGTCTATGCCGATACGGGGCGCTATTGGGACTTTTACGAGCTGGGCGAAAAGCTGGTCGATCTCGAGGACGGTTTCCGCCAGTGGCGCTTCCGTCACGTCACCACGGTCGAGCGCATCATCGGCTACAAGCGCGGCACCGGCGGCACCTCCGGTGTTGCCTACCTGAAACAGGCGCTCGACATCCAGCTCTTTCCAGAGCTCTGGCACGTCCGCACGACGCTGTAGGCCGGTCGTCGTTCATGCGCTGAAGCCGAACAGTCGGGCGGGGGTGTGCCAGAGTACCCGGCGCCGGTCCGCGGCGTTCGGCAGCCAGCGGTCGAGGCAGGCGCGGTTCGGTCCGTAGTCGATGCGCTCCTCGACCCGCACGAAAGGCCAGTCGGAGCCCCAGACGCAGTTGTCGAGCGTGAACGCCTCGATGGCCGCTTGTACGAAGCCGTCGATATCGGTGTAGGGCCAACCTTCGCGCGACGACCTGAATGGCCCTGACAGCTTGAGGACGGAATTTCCGGTTCGCCCCAGTTCGAGCAGGGCCTGAAAGCCGGGCTGGTCGAGACCGCGCTCGACGTTCGGGCGGCCGAAATGGTCGATCATGGTGCGCACACCGGCGCGTTGCAGATATGGCATCGCCTCGACCAGCTCGTCGTGCTGGCAGTGGATCTGGACGAACCAGTTCATCTCCCGGATACGGGCAAGCAGCCGGTCGGCGCCGGGCTCGGCCAAGCCGCGCAGCCCGTCGGTCATGAGATTGACGCGGATGCCGACGATGCCCTGCTCGGCCAGCCTGTCCAGGTCGCGGTCAGCGATGTCAGCGCGCACGAGCGCAATGCCCTTGAAGCAGCCTCGCGAGGCCGCGATCGCGGAGATGATGCAGAGATTGTTGATGCCATAGGGCTGCGCGCCGACCAGCAGTCCGTGGGTCAGGCCGTGGGAGGCGAGCACAGCCGTGAAATAACGGGCCGTGCCGATCTGGCTTTCGTGTGGCCGATAGACGGCGTCCCGCGCAAAGGGCACGCCTGGCCCGCAAAACACGTGCGCGTGGCTGTCGACGGCCGGTTCGTCGGGCATGGCGTCACTCCCGGTCCCGGTGAAAGAGAAGACTGTGCGCAAAGGGGGTCCACAGTCCCGTGCGTATGCCTGCATGGCTGAGCGCGCGCGAAAGCCACACATTGCATGTCACGAACATGCTGTAGCGGCCATTGCCCTCGTAGAATGCGTCGAGCGGGCCGTAGCCGCGCCCGGGATAGAGGCGCGGCGTGTCGCCGGCGAAGGATTGTCTCACATAGTCCGAAAGTGCGCGGAGTTGCTCGGCCGTGACGCGGATCATGCGGACATTGTCACCGGGCTGAGGCTCGCCCCAGAGCTGGACATGCATGACAGTGTCGCCGACCGCCGTGATCGCCCGCAGCGCGGTGATAAACCTCATGTCGGACAGTGTCCGCGTTTCCATGTAGAAGTCACGGTCGCCCCAGCCGAAGCCGATATGACTGGTCGCTGGAGGAAAAGCGCCGAAATCGCCAGCGGGATGGCGCACCGTCCAGTCGATGCCATGACTGCGCAACGGCAGGACCAGGCTGGTGTGGTAGCGGTTCGACACCACGAACACGTCGATGGCGGCGTCGGCGGCCGGCCCTGCCGGTCCGATCGGAATGGCGCCCAGTCCACAGCCGAGGATGCCGTAGAGCAGCGGCATCCCAAGCGAGATCAGGGCAAGCAGGACCAGACGGCGCAGCATCAGCCTTCTAATCGGGTCGGCATCATTTCTCCCACACGATTGTGGCGCGGATCGGGCGGGTCGCCAATGCACGCGCATGGTGCCGGTGCCGATTGCGGACCACCCACCCTTCGCCTAAGCTCGCGCACTTCGTTCTTCTGGTGCCGCGAGACCGCTGATGGCGACAATCCAGGATGTGCTTGCGCTGGCCCAGCGCCAGCAGCAGGCCGGCCAGAGCGATCAAGCCGAAGCGATCTATCGCCGCGTCCTCGATTTCGATCCGGCGCAGGCCGAAGCGCTGTTTGCGTTGGGCGTCCTCTGTCTCACGGCCGGGCGCCCCGCCGAGGCCGCGGACTTCCTCAACCGCGCCAGCAGCGTGGTGCCCGGACAGGCCGGCATCTTTCTCTATCTGAGCCTGGCGCGCCTCAACCTCGATCTGCTCGAGGCGGCGCTGGGCGCCGTCGAAACGGCGAGCGCCCTCGACCCGAGCTTTCCGCCCGTCACCTCGACCCGCGACAGCGTGCTCGACTCGCTCTTCGTCCATGCCGAACGCGATTTCGCCGCCAATCGGCTGAGCCGGGCCATCGCAAGAATGCGCCACGTCACGCGCCACCGTCCGGCAGGCTCGGCAGGCTTGGCGCGTCTCGGCTGCTACCTGACCCAAGCCGGCGAGCTGCCCGAAGCGATCGAGAAGCTGCGCCGGGCCGTCGAGTTGGCGCCCGACGATCGCGGAACGTTGCGCGACCTCGTCCTCGCCCTCAATTTGCTGGAGGGAACGACGACGGACGAGCAGCTTGCGGTCCGTCGCCGCTATGACGAATGCTTCATGCGGCCGCTGGCGCGGCAAGCTGCCACGCCTGCGTCGCGCCGGTCGAGCGGGCGACTGCGTATCGGATATGTGACCGGCGAGTTCATTCGCGCGCACACGGCGTGCGACATGCTGATCCCGCTGTTCGGCGGCCATGATCGCGAACGGGTGGACCTGTTCGTCTATACCGACGTCGCCAAGGAACGGGAAGACGACGTCACCCACACGGTACGAGGCCTGGTGCCGGGCTGGCGGTCGACGGCGGGGCTGTCCGACGCCGACATGGCGGAGGTCATCAGGGCGGACGGCATCGACGTGCTGATCGATGCGATCGGCTACAGCGATGCTTGCCGGCTCGGCGTCTTCGCGAGGCAGCCTGCGACGATCCAGGTCAACATGACCCTGATGGGGCCATCGGGCCTCGACTCCGCGCCCTACGTCATCACGGACAAATGGATGTCGCCGCCCGAAACCGCGGGGGACTACAGCGAGAAATTCATTCTGGTGCCGTCTCTCTATCTCTATCGCCCCATGGTCGCTCTGTCGCCGGCGTCGTCCTTGCCTTCGCAGGCGAGGGGCCATGTCACCTTCGGCTGCTTCAACCAGCTTGCCAAGATGTCGGATCGCACCCTGGCGCTGTGGGCGCGCATTCTCCATGCCGTGCCGGGCTCGCGCCTGCTGCTTAAAGCCTATGCGCTGGCCGACGAGGGCATACGACAACGCTGCCACGATCGGTTCGCCGCGCATGGCATTGCCGCGGAGCGCGTCGAGCTGCGTGCCTGGACCGGCGATTTCCTGCAGCACATGCGCGCCTATGACGAGATCGACATCGCGCTCGATCCGCTGCCCTATGGCGGCGGCACGACGACGCGCGAGGCGCTATGGATGGGAGTGCCGGTCGTCACGCTGCCGGGCGCCACGGCGGTGCAGCGCTATGGATTGTCGATCCTCAGCGTCATCGGCCTGTCCGAGGGCATCGCGCGCGACGAGCCGGACTATCTGGCCAGGACGGTTGCCTTTGCCACCGACCTGGGCGCGCTCGCGCGTCTGCGCGCGGATCTGCGCGGACGCATGGAGCGCTCGGCCTTGTGCGACGGCGCGCTGTTCGCGCGCACCATCGAAGCCGAATTCAGGAAACTGCTGGGTTAAATGGACTCCGACCCCATTTAGTCAGCCGGATCGGGCCGGAGGATGGGCCTGCCAATAGGCGATCGTGCGCCTGATGCCTTCGTCGAGGCCGATGCGCGGCTGCCAGCCGAGCTCGCGCCGGGCACGGCTGCAGTCGAGCGTCACGGAGGTCTTGACCGTGGGCTTGGTCAGATCGTGCTCGATGGCGACCGAACGCCCGGAGATCCTGATGATTCGCTCGACGAGTGCGCGCACCGAGATCGCGTCCCCGAGGCCGATATTGTAGAGGCCGAACGGCGCCTCCTGCCTGTCCACCGCGCGAAGGACGGCGTCGACGAGGTCATCCGCATGGAGCAGGTCGCGCTTCTCCTCGCCGCTGCCCCAGACCATGACGCGTCCGTCAGTTGCGCTCATGACCTTGGTGATGGTCGCGCCGAAGACATGGCTGCGCAGTAGATCGTATTTGTCGTAGGGCCCGTAGATATTGGAGTGGCGCAGCGCCGTGAACCGGGTGCGCCCGAGGCCGGAAAAATAGGAGCACATGTTCTCGAAATAGAGCTTGGTCCAGCCGGCCCCGCGATAGGCCGGATGCATCGGCTCGCGCGGGTCGAACTCCTCCTCGGTCTGCGGCCGGTCGCTCGAATGGAGCATCACCGTGCAGCTGAAGAAGACGACATGCTTCATGCCGTTCTCGTGCGCGGCGGCGAACAGCAGCGAGTTCATGACGGCGTTGTCGACGATCTGCAGCGTCGGCGCCGTCATGGTCGTGCGGATGCCGGAGGTCACGGCCGCGGCCTGGATCATGACGTCCATGCCGGAGGTGACGCGCGCGACGTCGTCGCGCTGAGTCAAGTCGGCCTGCCGCCAGATCAGCCCGGGATGATCGAAAGGCGGCCGTTCGTGCCAGATCGCGTGGACCTCATGGTCCGGCCGCTTGGCGTAGGCTTCTGCGATGTTGCGCCCGATGAAGCCGGTCGCACCGCACACGAGCACGCGCGGCATGAGTCAGCAGGGAAGGGCGGCGGCAGTCACGACCATGCGCGGAATATCGCATGGCCTCGCCGCTTCAACAACGTCTGGCGATTCGGCAAAACGAACGCGGGCGGCGAGTTGGCCGCCCGCGCCTCTGTATCCCTGGACGCGTGCTCAGGTGATGCCGATCGGGCAGCCGCCGGAGCCGGTTGCTCCCTTGATCGGCATCGGCGTGAACACATACACGAACTGGTGCTTCCGGTCGGCCAGCAGGTCGTCGAACGTCATGTTCTCGTGATTGACGATGCCGTTCTTGGTGATCAGCTCGCCGTGAACGGGGAAGGCCAGATCCTTGTCCGGGTTTGGCACGACCTCGGTTGCCCAGGTGTCCGCGCCGGTGATGGCCAGCCCCTTGTCGATGATCCACTTGGCGATCTCGAGGCCGATGCCGGGCGCGCCGCCGTTGAAGCGGTCGTTGTTCTTCATCCAAAGGCTACCCCAGCCGGTGTTGAAGAACACGCCGTCGCCTTCCTTGATGTCGGCTTCCTGCATGTTCTGCCGCTGGAGGGCGGCGCGCAGGTCGGCGACCTTGATCTCCTGACCGGCGTCCCACATCGATCCCCGGACGCCGGCGACATCGATCAGATGGCCACGCGTGAAGATCGGCTTCAGCTTCTCGGCACCGAGCTTGGTCAATCCGTTGGCGGTTCCGATCTCCTGCTCGGTCAGGCCGTTGTAGTAGCGCATCTCGGTCTTGTCGCCGTCTTTGCCGAGCTGGATGCCGATATGGCCTAGGCCGTCGAACTGCGTGCCTGCCTGGCCGATTTCGGTCGAGATGAACTCGTCGTGATAGATCAGCTTGTTCTTGCCGAACGGATCACCGGTTGGCGACCCGGGAATGCGGAGC
>VGDO01000098.1 GCA_016869645.1 Alphaproteobacteria bacterium | reverse complement strand
GGGTGGCGGTCATGGTGCCGGTCAAGGCGCCGGAAACAGTGCCGACAAGGGTTCCGGCGCTTCGGCATCCGATATCGGCCGCGGCCAGGCCGGCGTGTCGAGCAACAGCGGTCGCGGCAGTGCGTCGGCCGGCGCCGGCAAATCGGGCGCACCCGGTCGCGGCGCAACCGCATCCAGCCTGGGCGCGCTCAACGCCGCGCATGCGTCGAAGAACGCGATGGCCCATGCCGCGCCCAATTCGCAGGTCGGCAAGCTCGCGTCCTATTCGGCGGCGATCAACGACTACAACGCCGCGATTGCCCGCAACGACACGGCGGCCGCGGCAACGGCACTCAATGCAGCCTCGGCTGCCATGGCCGCAGCGGCGAACAAATCCGTGACGCCCGGTACCGTCTCTGCGGTCAACAGCCAGCTTGGCGTAACGACCAACCCGGCGGCGACCGCCGTGATCGCGTCGCAAGCGAGCGCGCTTCAGGGGTCGCGCTGACGCCGACATGAATCAGGGCCACGAAGATCGTGGCCCTCTATCTAGCTCTTGATGAAAGGCTCGCCGCAGCCGGGACAGGTGATGTCGGCGAGTGCGGCGCGGATGTTGCGCCCCGCCCAGCCGAGATCGCGCATCATGCGCTCGGCCTCGGCGGCAAGCCGGTCGTGCACGCCAGTATCCCGGCACGCGCGCACGTTGCGGCCGGGCAGATCGACGGCCAAGGCGATTGCTGCGACGCCGGCTAAGCCGGTCGTCGTCAGCAACGTGCGCCTGGTCAGAATGTCCATAGCGGACCCCCAACCCTCCCCCGGGTTCGCCGCGGAATGTAGCAGCGCGATCGGCCCTTGGCGAGTGCTCCAGTGCCGCAGAGGCCTGAAATCATACAGAATCTAGAACCGTTCCGGTCTGAACGGTGTCACGTCGATGGCCGGGGTGCGTTCGCTCGCCAGATCGGCGATCAGGCGGCCGGTCGGCGCCGACAACGTCAAGCCGAGATGTCCGTGGCCGAAGGCGAGCAGCACATTGCGATGTTGCGGGCTACGCCCGATCACCGGCAGCGAGTCGGGCATCGACGGCCGTCGTCCCATCCATTGCGTGCCGCCCTCGACCTTGAGGCCGGGCAGCAGCGCCTTGGCATGGGCGCGCATTGGCTCGAGGCGGCGGTGGTTCGGCGCCGCCTCGGTGCCGCCGAGTTCAACCGTGCCGGCGAGCCGCAATCCCGTCGCCATGGGCGTGATGCCGAACGAGCCGTCGCCGCACATGAGCGGCAGGCGCAGCTGGATGCCGGGATCGGCGATCACGGTGTGATAGCCGCGTTCGGTGTCGAGCGGCACGTCGGCGCCAAGGCGCGCCGCCAAGGTGCGCGAATAGGCGCCGGCCGCGATCACCACGAGGTCGCACAGGAGCTGGCCACCATCGGTCACCACCGCGCGCGGCCCGTCCTCGCCGAAATCCGTGAAGTCGACGACCCGCGCGCGCCTGACCGTGCCGCCCAGCCGCTCGAAGGCGGCGACGAAGCGCTGTGTCAGGGCCAGCGGATTGACGGTGTGGCCGCAGCCCGGCAGGAAATAGCCGCCGACGACGTCGCGCGCCAGCGCCGGCTCGAGCTGGCGCAGTTCCTCGGGCCCGAGCTCCTCGGCCTTCATGCCGCGGCTGCGCTTGAGCGCCAGCTCCCAGCGCATGCCCGCGAGCTTCGCGGGATTGCGGTAGGCGCCGAGATAGCCGCGGCGCTGAACCAGATCCTGCGCGCCGGCATCGGCGATGAGCGGCTGGAAGTCCTCGAAGACGCGGGCGCAAATCGTCGCCAACGCCTGAGAGATTTCCTCAACCCGCGACGGCCGGCTCGCGGCGAGAAAGCGCAGCAGCCACGGCGCGAGCTTCGGCAGATAGGACCAGCGGATGGCGAGCGGCGCCATCGGGTCGAGCAGCATCTTCGGCACCGACGCGAGGATGTCGGGGGTAGCGACGGGCACGACCGCCGTATCGGCGAGCAGCCCGGCATTGCCGAAGGAGCAGCCCTCGCCCGGCCCGTCCGGGTCGACCAGCGTGACGTTCCAGCCCTCACGCTGGAGGTAGAGCGCGCTGCACACGCCGACGACGCCGGCGCCGGCGACGACCGCCCGCCCTGACCCGGGGAGCCGACCCTTCACGTCGGATGGCGCGCTCACTTCTTGCGCCGCCGCCTGGTCTTGGCCAACGCCTCGAGGACCGCGATCAGCGCGGCATCACGCTCGGCCGCGAGCTCGGCGACGCTGCGCCCACCGGCCTCGGCGGCGACGCCCTCGATCAGCTTCGGCCTGACGTCCTCCGTCAGCCGCGGGCTGCCGAGCGTGTCCCACCAGGATTCGATCGGCGGACCGAAATGCTCGAGGAAATTCGCCATGCCGCCCTCGCCACCACCGAGGTGAAAGGTCAGGTGCGGTCCCATGATCGCCCAGCGCAGGCCCGGTCCATAGGCGATCGCGGCATCGATGTCGGCCACGCTCGCGACACCTTCATTGACGAGGTAAACCGCCTCGCGCCAAATCGCGGCCTGCAGCCGATTGGCGAGATGGCCCGGCATCTCGCGGTTGATGCGGATCGCACGCTTGCCGACGGCATTGTAGAAAGCGATCGCCCAGTCGATCGTCTCGGGCGCGGTCTTGGCACCGCCGACCACCTCGACCAGCGGAATGAGATGCGGCGGGTTGAACGGATGGCCGACGACGAAGCGCTGCGGCCGGCGGCAGCTCCGGCTGATCACGCTCATCATCAGACCCGAGGTGCTGGACGAGATCACGACGTCGGCCGGCGTGGCGCGGTCGAGCTTGGCGAGCAGCGGTATCTTGGTTTCCTTGACTTCGGGCGCGCTCTCCTGGACGAACTCGGCGCCGGCGACCGCTTCCTCCGGTGTCGCCACGAAGCGCAGGCTCTCGCGCCTGGCCTCGGCGGCGGTGCCAAGCCGGACCAGGGTCGGCCAGGCGCGCTCGACGAACTGGCGCAGCTTCACCTCGGCATCGGGCCCCGGATCGGTCGCCACGACTTCGAGCCCGCGCGCCAGGAAATAGGCCGCCCAGGACGCGCCGATTGTGCCCGCGCCGATGATGGCGACGCGACGGACGGCTTCGGGTGCGGGGCGCGGCATGCGAGCTTACTCACTCCCCTGCCGCAGCAGGGCGCGACCGCAGGTCGCGCCCAGGCCGTTAGGTCGTGCTCCGCACGACCGATAGGCGCGTCGTCGCGCGCGGGGGAGTTTGGACCGCGAAGCGGTCCAAAGGGTGGGGGGAATTTTCCTCATCCGAATCTTCCTAGAACGCCACCTGATCGCCGCCCTTGAGGTCGAGGATCTCGCGCGCCTCCTTGGGCGTCGCGATGTCGAGCGACAGATTCTCCAGGATGTTGCGGATACGGCTGACCTGCTCGGCGTTCGACTTGGCAAGCTGGCCCTTGCCCAGGTAAAGCGAATCCTCGAGGCCGACGCGCACATTGCCGCCCATGATGGCGCCCTGGGTGATGAACGGCATCTGGTGCCGGCCGGCCGCCAGGATCGACCACTGGTACTGATCGCCGAACAGCTTGTCGGCGATGCGGCGCATATGCGTCAGGTTCTCGTGATCGGCGCCGATGCCGCCGAGGATGCCGAAGATGGTCTGCACGAAAAGCGGCGGCTTGACCATCTTGCGGTCGAGGAAATGCGCGAGGTTGTAGAGATGGCCGACGTCGTAGCACTCGAATTCGAAGCGCGTGCCGCAGCCCTCGCCGAGCTGCTTCAGCACGCCCTCGATATCCTTGAAGGTGTTGCGGAAGATGAAGTCGCGCGAATTTTCCAGGTGCTTGCGCTCCCACTCGTACTTGAAGCTCTTGTAGCGGTCGAGCATGGGATAGAGGCCGAAATTCATCGAGCCCATGTTGAGCGAGCACATTTCCGGCTTGGCCTTGAGCGGCGCCGCGAGTCGCTCCTCGAGCGTCATGCCATGGCCGCCGCCGGTCGTGATGTTGACCACGGCATCGGTCGATTGCTTGATGCGCGGCAGGAACTGCATGAACACGCCGGGGTCGGGCGTCGGCTTGCCGTCCTTCGGATCGCGCGCGTGCAGATGGAGGATGGCGGCACCGGCCTCGGCCGCGCCGATGGCGCCCTCGGCCACCTCCTGCGGCGTAATCGGCAGGTATTCCGACATGGTCGGCGTGTGGATCGAGCCGGTGACGGCGCAGGTGATGATGACTTTGCGGCCCTTGACGGCCATGGATGGTCTCCCGATCTTGCTTCTTCTCCAGGCCACTCGCGGCTCGGCGCGCGCCCTCGGCGCCCAACCCTAGACCACTTTCGTGCGTGATGGCACCCCCCTCCGGACCGACCGGTTTGACACAGAAACGCGCGTTGCTGCCATATAGAATAAGGACATGATCGACCGACTGGGCCTTGACGGCGAGTATCGCGAAGCGGAGCTGCCTCTGCTGATCCGGCGCGCCGGCATGGCCGAATGGACGGGGGACCGCGTCCGGATTCTTGACCGCAAGCACCTGCCCCATGACGAGCGCTATCTCGACTGCCTGACGGTCGAGGATGTGGCGCGCGCGATCGAGACCATGACCATCCAGGGCGCGTTCACGCTTTCGATTGCGGCCGGCTACGGCCTGGCATTGGCAACGCCGGACCGCCCCTTGGCGAATCTTGACGAACAGGTCGACTTGGCAGCGCAACGCCTAGGTCGTACGCGACCGACGGGTCTGGCGCTGAAGCGGATGTTGGCCGCTGCATCCGCAGCGGCCAAGGACGCCGCGCGCGCAGGATCGAACCCACGCCAGGCCGTCATCGACATTGCCGACCGCGCCGCCGCCGCGCTGGCACGCCAAGCGCTGGCCACGGCGCGTCATGCGAACTCGCTGCTGCGCAACGGCGACGAGATCCTGACCCACTGCTTTGCCGACCGATCCTTCGTATACACGCTGCTCGAAGCGCGACGCACGGGCAAGCAGCTCCACGTCTTCTGCAGCGAGACGCGGCCCTACCTGCAGGGTGCGCGGCTCACCGCACCGTCGGTCCTCCAAGCGGGCCATCGCGCGACAGTCATCAGCGACGGCATGGGCGGCTTCCTGATGCAGCAGGGCCGCGTCGCCGCGTTTCTCACCGCGGCCGACCGCGTGTGTCTCGATGGAACGATCTGCAACAAGGTCGGCACCTACCAGTACGCCGTGTCGGCGCGCACCAACAACACGCCCTACTACGTGCTGCGCCAGAGCGGGCCCGATCCGGAAAGCCACGACGCGAAGGACATCCACATCGAATACCGCGACGAGGAATCGATGCTGTCCTACAACGGCACGCGCACGGCGCCCGAGGGTGTGCGCGGCCTCTACCCCGCCTTCGACATCACCGCCGGCGAATTCGTGCGCTCGATCGTGACCGACCGCGGTGTCTTCGCGCCCGGAAATATCAGAGACTATTTCGCCGCGCCGCCGTCCGTGCCGGACGCCGTGGTCTAGGGCACCGATTCCAACAGATAGCTCCAAGGCCACAACAAGCCTCGTGGTGAGCCTGTCGAACCACGCGGCCCTCGCCGCGCGACTTGAGCATCCAATTTGCAATCGAGAAGCGAGCATCGGCCTCATGGTTCGACAGGCTCACCATGAGGCAAGGAGACGCGCTGGCGTGAAGTGTCGGAATCGCTTCTCTAGGTCATCCGCCGGTTCATCCAGCGCTCCAGCGCCTCGCCGACTTGGACGAGGATCAGCGCGGCGGCCGCCGCAATGACGGCCGCACCCAGCGCGCGCTCGCTCTCCAGATCGGCACGCGCCAGCAGGAACACGCTGCCGAGGCCGTCGAGCCCGGTCAGAAACTCGGCGACCATGGCGCCCAGCACGACGCGCGCCGCCGACAGGCGGAGCGCAGCGACCAGATTGGTCAGCGATATCGGCAGAGCGATGTAGATCAGCCGCTTGATCGTCGTGGCGCCGAAGGCGCGGCTGACGTCGAGC
This sequence comes from Alphaproteobacteria bacterium, assembly GCA_016869645.1. Taxonomy (GTDB): domain Bacteria; phylum Pseudomonadota; class Alphaproteobacteria; order SHVW01; family SHVW01; genus SHVW01. The sequence goes on along the minus strand of VGDO01000098.1, from coordinate 14,905 downwards.
GCGGACGGCGGCAGGGCGGACAGGCCGGACGACACCAGCACAAAGCTCGGAAAGAAGGAAAGCAGCGCCACGATGGTGATCTCCATCGTCACGTTGTAGCCCATCATGCGCGACAGAATCGGGATGAAGACGACGAAGGGAACCGAGCGCACGACCAAGGCACTGGTCGCGACGAAGGCGGACGCGATCCGGGAAATCCAGGCCGCGATTGCGCCGAGCGCACCGAGGGCGGCGCCCAGGATCAAGCCGGCGATCGCCACCGTCATGGTGAGCGCCAGCTTCGGCGCATAGAGCGGCCATTCCTCGACAATGTTGGCCAAGACGCTGAGCGGCGTCGGCAGCACGATGCGGTTGAAGCCCTGGATCACGGCGTAAACGTGCCAGACCAGCATGACGGCAGCGAGCGCCCACAGCCGCTCCAGCGGCGCCATGACGAGTGCCAAGGCGCGCGTCACCACGCGAACCTCCGCACGCAAAGGCGGTGAAGCGCGGAAAGCGCGAAATAGGCGATCAGCGAGCAGGCGACGACGAGGAGTGCCGCCGCCCAGAGCTGCGGTATGCGCACATTCTGCATCGAGCCGACGATGACGACGCCGAGGCCGCGCGGCGCACCGAACCACTCGCCGAGCACGACGCCGAGGATGGCGCCGGGCGCGCCGAGGCGCAGCCCGTCGATCAGCGCGGGCATGGCGTGCGGCACCTTCAGAAGTAGAAAAGCTCGTGCACGCGAGGCACCCAAGGCACCCGACAGGTCGAGATAGGCCGAGGGCGTAAAGCGCAGGCCCGAAACGAAGGCGCCGTAGATCGGGAAGAACGCTGACAACACGCCCAGCACGATCGGCGTCGTCTCCGGGCCCGCGATCAGGATCAGGATCGGGCCGAAAGCGATGGCCGGAATGGCGTAGATGCCCGAGGCCAGCGAATCGATACCGTTCTCGAGCGACGGCAGCACCGCCGAGATCAACGCCAGCCCGACGGCGATCGCAGCGCCGACGGCGAAAGCGATCAGCGATGAATGAACTGTGACCGCCATCGAGCGGGTGAACAGGCCGCGCTTGACCGGCGTGTCGAAGGCGGTCGCGATCTCGCTCAGCGACGGGAACGACGCGCCGAGCGCGCCGGTGCGGCCCGCTGTCTCCCACAGGATGAAGAACAGTGCAAAGCCTAGCAGGCTCCGCAGCCAACCCTGTTCCAAGACACGGGCCATCACCCCGGCATTCCCGACGCGGTCGATGCCGCCGTCGCGTCGTCGAGAGCGGCCGCGACCTTCTGTACCAGCGCGACGAATTCCGGAGACGCCGTGACCCTACGATCACGCGGGCGCGGCAGCTTCACGGCAAATTCGGCATGCATCCGACCCGGTCGCGCCGCCATGACGAAGACGCGGTTGCCGAACTGCACCGCTTCGTCGACCGAATGGGTGATCAGCAAGGCCGTGGTGCCGAGCTCGCCCCAGATACGCTGCATCTCCAGGTTCAGATGGCGCCGCGTCACCAGGTCGAGCGCGCCGAACGGCTCGTCGAGCAGCAGCACGACCGGTTTCAGCACCATGGCGCGCGCAATCGAGACGCGCTGGCGCATGCCGCCCGAGAGCTGGCGCGGCCGCGCCCTCAGGAAATCGCCGAGCCCGACCAGCCGGGCGAGTTCCTGCACGCGGGCCTGGTCGACCGTCATGCCAGCCAGGCGATAAGGCAGCGCAATGTTCTCGGCGACCGACAGCCAGGGCAGCAGTGCGTGATCCTGGAATGCGATGCCGAGACGATGCGCGGCGGTTGTTTCGGCAGGCGTGCTGCTGCCGATCGTCACGCGGCCCGCATCGGGCGTTTCGAGGCCCGCGATGATGCGCAACAGGGTCGACTTGCCGCACCCGCTCGGTCCGACGACGGAGACGAACTCGCCTGCCGCAAGTGCCAGGTCGATGCCGCGCAGCGCCTGAAAGGATTCGCGCCCGAGCCGGAAGCTCTTGCTGATCCCCTCGACGGCGAGCGCGGCGGAGGATGCCGCGCTCAACAGTGCAATCCCGGTACCACCGCCTTACTTGCCGTGCGCCTCCTTGAGGAGCGACATGTCGACGACCTTGTCGACATCGGGCAGCGCAGCCACGCCGCCCTCGCGCAGCGCCTCGTACATCGGCCCGCGCAGCAGGTCCTTGTTGATGTAGAGGATGCCGTTCGCCGTCGTGTCCGGCCCGTGCAGGAATGGCGCCTGGAGCTGGTTCGAGCGCGTCTCGCGCGCGAAGTCCAGGCCGAAATCGGCACCGTACTTCTCCGCGGCGAGCTTCGCCGCGTAGGCCGGGTCCTTCTCGTTCTCGGTCCAGCCGCGGATATCCGCGCGCAGGTAGCGCACGATCGCGGCGCGGTTGGCGTCGACGAACTGGCGCTTGGCGAAGATGAAGGTGCTGTAACCGGGCAGGCCCAGATCGCCCCAACTCCGGTGGAAGAAGTCCTTGTCCTTGACCATGCCCTTGCGTTCGAGCGCCACCACCTGGTTGGTGACGAAGGCGATCATCGCGTCGCCTTGCCCGTCGAGCAGCGCCTGCGGATCAAAGCCGGCAGGCACGAAGGTGAAGCTGGTCGAGAGCTTGTTGAGCTTGAGCATGGTCTCGACCGTGCGCGCATCGGTCGGCGTCGGGCACAACACGCGCTTGCCGACGACGTCCTTTGCCTCGCGGATCGGTGTCTTGGCCAGCGACAGCAGACCGCTCGGGTTGCGCTGATAGATGGTCGCGAGGATGACGAAGTCGTTGCCCTTGATGATCGCCTCGAGCACCGGCCGCGGATTGGCTTGCATGCCAATATCGACCTCGCCGCTCGCCACGCGCTCGACCGGGTTGGGCGTGTTGGGTCCGCCCGGGCGCCATTCCACGTTCACCCCCTGTTCGCGGTAATAGCCCTTTTCCAGCGCGATCCACATGCCCGCGAAGGAATGGTTCGGAATCCAGGCCAGTGCCGTCCTGATCCTGGCCGGCGTCTGGGCAAATGCCGGGCCGGCGGAAATCCCGGCAAGCGCGCCCAGTGCTGCGGCACTACCCGCAACGCGCATCAATTGCCGGCGGGTCGTGCCAAATCCCTTCTTTCTGCTGCGCATCATGGAATTCCTCCCCAGGGCGGCCCTGATTTCGATTCGCGAGCGGCCGCGGCAACAGCCTAGGCAGAGCGCTTTTGACGAGTCAATCGGGCGGACCCGGCATGAGCGGCGCAATTGACACGCCGCGGCACTGTCATGCGACACTCCAGGCAACTCGAGAGATGACGACGCGGGGCACAAGCGATGCACGGAGCCTGGGGTCAACGCTCCTCACTGCCCGATCCGAATGATGCCGAGCGCGCGCGCTGTCGCGCGATCCGTTGCCTGCCGGGCGAGATCGCGCCTCTCGTGCTGCTGCCGGGCGATCCGGCGCGTGCCGAGCGCATCAGCGAGAGGCACCTGCACAATTCGCGGCTCGTCATGGTCAACCGCGAATTCCATTCCTATACGGGCGAGTATCGCGGAGCGCACGTCTCCGTCATCTCGACCGGGCTTGGCAGCCCCGGCGCCGCCATGGTCATGGAGGATCTGGCGCTGCTCGGCGTCAAGGCGGCGATCCGCGTCGGCACGGCCGGCTCGGCGCAGACCTGGATCAATCCGGGCGATCTCGTGATCGCGACCGGTGCCGTGCGCGACGAGGGCGTGTCGCGCCACTATGTCGAGCTGGCACATCCCGCCGTCGCCGACCTGCGCGTGATCAACGCGCTGCGTGCCGCGTCCTCAGCCGCCGGGATCAAGGGCATACACTGCGGCATCGTCCACACCTCCGACGCCTTCAAGAGCCCGGTGCTGGCGCGCGGCCTGGCTGACGCGACCGCGGCCAGGGTCCTCGCCTTTGAGATGGAGACCTCAGCGCTCCTCATCCTCGGCGGGCTGCGCGGCGTGGCGACCGGCAGCATCCTCAGCATCGATGGCTGGGTCTCGAACGTGCTCGCCGGCAACATGGTGCCGGATCACGCCGCGCGCGACCGCGCGGTCACGGCGATGATCGGCGTGGCGCTCGAAGCCGCTGTGGCGCTCCATGGTGAAATCCCCGATGCAGCTCGAGGCTGAGCGGCGCGCCATCTGCGAGGCATGCCGTGCCATGCATGCGGCCGAACTGGTCGTGAACACCTCGGGCAATATCAGTGTTCGCGCCGGCAACCTCGTCGCGATAACACCGAACGGCATTCCCTATGAAAGCATGCAGCCCGGCGATGTCTGCCTGATCGATCTGGATACGGGCAATGAGATCGAGAACGGGCTCCGCCCCTCCTCCGAGTTGCCGCTGCACCTCGCGGTTTATCGTTCGACCGATGCGGGCGCCATCGTCCACACCCATTCGCTCTATGCGACGACGCTGTCGACCCTGGTCGACGAACTGCCGGCCATCCACTACCAGATCGCCGATCTCGGCGGCCCGATTCGCGTCATGCCCTATGCGACCTTCGGGTCGGACGCCTTGGCCGCCAGCACTGCGGCCGGCCTCGCCGATCGCCGCGGCGTGCTGATGAAGAATCATGGTTCGACCACCATCGGACCCGACCTCAAGCGCGCGCTGACGCGCGCCATCCTGCTGGAGTGGCTGTGCCACGTCTTCTATCTGGCGCGCGCCGGCGGCAGCCCGTCGGTGCTCGACGCGGAGGAGATTGGCCGCGTCGCCGCCAACCAGGCGCGCAATGCCGAGCAGCGCGAGCGCCGCTTGGCCGATCGTGCGCGCAAGGGATCATGACGGGGAGAGCCGCTTGACAACGCCCGATCTCACCTTCGATCAGATGTTCAAGCTGTTCGGCATGCGACCACAGGAGGACGGCGAAGGCACGTTCATTCGCCAGAACCTCAATGACGGCAAGAGCACGGCGATCGTGGCGCTGGTCGGCGGCGAGCACTATTCGGCGCTGCACCGGCTCGACAGCACCGAGGTCTATCATTTCTATGCTGGTGCGCCGCGCCGCATGCTGCTGCTCTACCCGGATGGGCGCATCGAGGAGCCGGTGCTCGGCCACGACTTCGCCGCGGGGCACGTGCCGCAGCTCGTCATTCCCGCCGGCGTGTGGCAGGGTAGCCGCAGCGACGGCCCGTGGTCGCTGACCGGCTGCACCATGGCGCCCGGTTATCGCTCGGAGGGCTTCGAGCTGGCCGATGTCGAGGCGCTGATCGCGCAATATCCCGCCGCGGAGAAGCGCATTCGCGACCTGGCGCCGCAGTCGCACGCCCATGGCTGAAAGCGTTGCCAAGCTTTTCGACCTCGCGGGCAAGGTCGCAATCGTCACCGGCTCGCGACGCGGTATCGGCTTCGGCATCGCTTTGCGACTGTTCGAGGCGGGGGCCTCCGTGATGCTGAGCGGCCGCGCGCCGGAACTGGCGAGCGCCATGGCATCCGGCCGCGAGGGTCGCACCCGCTATTTTTCCGGCGATCTTGCGGCCGACGGCTCGGCCGACGCGCTCGTCAAAGCGACGCTCGACGCCTTCGGCCGGCTGGACATCCTCGTCAACAACGCCGGCGTTCAGCCGGGCAAGCCACTGCTCGAAATCACCGGCGCAGGCTGGGACAGCGTGATCGCGGGCAATTTGCGCAGCACCTTCCTCTGCACCCAAGCCGCCGCCCGCGCGATGCAGGCACAGAAATCCGGCGGCGCCATCGTCAACATCGCCTCGGTCCGCGCGGCCCGGCCGGGCATGGGCATGGCGCACTACAGCTCGGCCAAGGCCGCGATCGTCGCGCTGACTCGCGCATCCGCCGCCGAGCTTGGGGCCTCGGGCATTCGCGTCAACGCCGTATTGCCCGGCCTCGTCAATCGGCCGGGTCTCGACAAGGAATGGCCCGAAGGCATCGAGCGCTACAAGTCGGCGGCGCCGCTCGGCCGCATCGGCGAGCCCGGCGACGTCGCCGATGCCTGCCTCTTCCTCGCCAGCGACGCGGCGCGCTGGATCACCGGCGTCGATCTGCTGGTCGATGGCGGCGTCGCGCTGATGCGGTGAACCAAAACGCTTATCACTCAGTGTCGGGGCTCGACATGCCGATGTCACCGCTTACGTTTCGACTTAGCTGCTCCTGCACTGACCGGCAATTGCACACCGGCCCCCGCCAACAGAGCGCGCGCGGCCTCGCCCGCTGAGCGCGCCACCTTTGCATTTCGGCTGACCAGCGCCGTGGCGATGGCACCCTCGATCAGCAAACGCAGTTGGGTCGCCAGACCATCCGGATCGGCGACGCCGAGTCGAACCAGCAGGTCACGGTACCACAGGCGCCGGCCTTCCTTGAAATCGATGGCGATCTTGTTGATCTCCGCGCCGGCGTCGCTCAGCTCGGCGATCGCATTGACGAAGGGACAGCCGCGAAAGCCCTGGCTTTCGAAATACCGCTCCAGGCGATCGAAGCTGCCGAGAACCTGCTCGACCGGCGGCAGATCAGACGGCGGCAGGGCGCTCGCCCGACCTTCGAGATAGGCGGCGACCAGAGCTTCCTTCGACGGAAAATAATTGTAGAGCGTGCGCTTGCTGATGCCGACCTCGTCAGCGACCGTATCGACACCGACGGCGCGTATACCCTGGTGATAGAACAGGCGGTCAGCGGTCGCGAGAATGCGCGCGCGCATCTCCGACTTGGCAGATTCCCGCCGGTCGGCGGACGCCAAATCCGTCGTGAGTGCCGGTGCCATGCGCGCAGCGCGGGCGGCCATTACACAGACCTGTGTAGTTTTAACTTGACGCGAGGCATGGCGGCCGACAGGGTAGCTACACAGGTCTGTGTAATCAAGCAGCCTCTCTCATTTCCTCCCCCGCTCGGCGGGGGAGGATCAACGGGACCAAGGTGGGGGTGTGCGCCCAGGGCACCCACCCCGGCCCCCCCCGACGGCCCTCCCCCACCTTCGGCGGGGGAGGGGAGATTTGTTGGAGAATTGCCATGTCCGACGCCGTCGCCGCCTCGTCGCGCCTGATTTCGCGCACAGGCTTCCTGCTGCTGATGTCGGCCATCATCCTGACGCTGAGCTCGGGCATCCGGCAGAGCTTCGGCCTGTTCCTGCCGCCGCTCGCCGCCTTAGGCGTCACGGCTTCAGCCTACAGCTTCGCGATCGCGCTTCAGGCGATCACGTGGGGCGCGAGCCAGCCCTTCGTCGGCATGCTGGCCGACCGCTGGGGCAGCCGGCCGGTGCTGATCGTCTCCGGCCTCATCTATGCCGCGGGCCTGCTGGTCATGGCCGCGATCTTCGGCCCGATCGGCCTCGATGTCGGTGGCGGCCTGATGATCGGCCTCGGCATCGCCGGGACCAATCTCGGCATCCTCATGGGCCTCGTGTCGCGCGCGGTGACGCCGGAAAAGCGCAGCCAGGCGGTCGGCGCGATTGCCGCCGCCGGTTCCCTCGGCACGATCGCGCTCGCGCCACTCGCGCAATGGCTGATCGACGGTTGGGATTGGTGCATGGCGCTCGTCACCTTTGCCGCGGTCGCGGGCTCGATGGCGCTGTTCGCTGTCGCCATGCCGAAGGGCGAGCCCGTGCCGTCGGACGTCAAGGCGGCCGACGAGGAGGAGCGTCCGCTCGGCGAGATGCTGCGCATCGCGGCGAGGCATCCGGGCTATCTCGCGATGACCGCAGCCTTCTTCGCCTGCGGCTTCCAGCTCATGTTCATCAACACGCACTTGCCGTCCTATCTCGTGATGTGCGGCATGTCGCCCGGCCTCGGCGCCACCGCGCTCGGCGTGATCGGCCTGTGCAACGCGATCGGCACCTATGTGTTCGGCCTGCTCGGCGCGCGCTACAGCCAGAAGCGCCTGCTGGCGCTCGTCTACCTGCTGCGCACCGTGTTCATCATCGCGTTCATTTCTCTACCGGTCAGCCCGACGACGACGCTGGTCTTCGCCGCCGCGATGGGCTTCCTCTGGCTCAGCGTCGCGCCGCTGGTCAGCGGCCTGGTCGGACGCGTGTTCGGGCTCAAGTATTTTGCAACGCTCTACGGCTTCGTCTTCCTGAGCCACCAGGTCGGCTCCTTCGCCGGCGTCATGCTCGGCGGCCTCACCTTCGACCTGACCGGCACCTACGAGACGGCATGGCTCGCGCTGATCGCGATCGGCGCCCTCGCCTTCGCGCTGCAATGGCCGATGGACGACCGCACGCCGGATCAGCGCGCCCGTGGCGCGGCGCGGCACAAGGGCTGGGCGGTGACGCCGGCCTGAACGATCGCGCTACAGCGTCTCGACGTTGCCGCACACGCTGAGCGCCTGGCCGGAGATGTTGGCGCCGGCCGGTGAGCAAAGGAAGAGCGCCATCGACGCGACATCCTGCGGCGTCACCATGCGGCGCAGGGAAACTTTCTGCAGGTATTGCTTCTCCATCACCGCGTAGGCAAGACCGAGCGTCTTGGCGCGCGCGGCGATGACGCGGCGGATGCGCTCGCCCCTCACCACGCCGGGCAGGATGCAGTTGACGCGCACGCCCGAAGGGCCCAGCTCGATCGCCAGGCTCTTGGTCAGGCCGACGATCGCCCATTTGGTCGCCGAGTAGGGCGTGCGGTAGGCGTATCCCAATCGTCCCGCGACCGAGGAGATGCCGATGATCGCACCATTGCGGCTCTTCTTGATCATCGGCACGGCGTGGTTGAGGCAATAGAACTGGCCGTTGAGGTTGATCGCCACGGTGCGATCCCAGTCGGCCGCCTTGATCTCGTCGACGCCGCCGGTCGGCCCGGCGATGCCGGCGTTGTTGACCAGCACGTCGAGCCCGCCGAAGGCCTTGCGCGCCGCCTTGAACAGCTCGGCCATCTCGGATTCGACGGCGACGTCGGCCTGCACAGACCTGATGTCGGGACGCTGGCGCTTGAGGTCGGCGAGCGCCTTGGGCTGGACGTCGCATACGAAGACGCGCGCGCCGGCATCGGCGAAGCTCTCGGCGATGACGCGCCCGATGCCGCTCGCCCCCGCGGTGACGACGACGCGCAGGCCTTTCGGGATGGTGGTCGACTGCGAGCCACTTTTCTTGTTTTTCTTTGCTTGAGCCATCGTTCAAACCTCCAACGCCATGCCGTCGCGGCCGGGATCGGCGGCGCCGCTCCATCGACCGTCATCAATCCTGATGCCGTGCACGCTCGCGAACATGTAGCTCTTGGCGCTGCGCACGATCTGATAGCCCTTGGCCTCGAGCGCGCGCGTCGTGTAGGCGGGAATCCGGTTCGACACGTCGATCGAATCGCTGGTGGCCGAAAAGCGCGGCGCGGCGATCGCCTCGAGGATCGACATGCCGTGGTCGATGACGTTGAGGATCGCCTGCAAGACGCCCATGACGATATGCGTACCGCCCGGCGCGCCGATGACGAGATGCGGTTCCTCGCCCTTGAACACGATCGACGGGCACATCGAACTGAACCGGCTTTTGCCCGGCGCGAGCGAGCCGGCGCGGCCCGGCCGCGGGTCGAACACGGCCATGGCGCCGTTGTACATGAAGCCCAAGCCCTCGGTGATCACGCCCGACGGCGAGCCAAGCGTGTGCGTCATCGACACGGCATTGCCCTCGGCGTCGATCGCCGAGATATGCGTGGTGTCCGCCGCCTCCGGCTTCTTCTCCAGCCGCTCGACCTTGGCCTTCTCGCCACGCCTGATCGCCTCGGCGTGACTGCGCGCGTAGTCCTTGCTGGTCAGCTGCTCGAGCGGAACCCGGACGAAGTCTGGATCGCCGACATACCGGTCCTTGTCCGACGTGGCACGCTTCATCGCCTCGGCAACGACGCGGATGTACTCGTCGCTGTTGTGGCCGAGGCCCCCGAGGTCGAAATTCTCCAGCATGTTCATCATCTCGAGCAGCATCACGCCGCCGCCGGGCGGCTGGCTGGTCGCGATGCGGTGGCCGCGATAGAGGCCCCAGAGCGGCTTGGTGCGTCTGGTTTTGTAGTTCCTGAGATCATCGAGCGTGATCAGCCCGCCGTTCTTGGTCATGTCCTCGGCAATCTCGCGCGCGATCTCGCCCTGGTAAAAATCCTCGGCACCCTCCTCGGCCAACCGGCGCAGCGTGCGTGCCATGTCAGGGTTCTTCACGCGCGCGCCGACCTGCCACGGCTCGCCATCGGGCCTGAAATAGATGCGCCGGCCCGATGCGCTGAAGCGCAGCCGGTCGACCACGAGCGCGCGACCGATGCCGTCATCTTCGACCCAGTAGGCGCGAACTGCGGGACGAACGATGAAGCCCGCCTCGGCATGGGCGATCGCGGGCTGCATGATCTCGCGCCAGGGCAGGCGGCCGAACTCGCTGTGCGCCTCGTGATAGGCCTTGAGACTGCCCGGCGTCGCGATCGCCTGATAGCCGATGTCGTTGACCTTGCCCTTGAGGAAGAAGCCGAAGCCGTCGCGCGCCTCGCCTTCGATCAGATGCGCCCACATGTCGGGCCGCGCCGACGCCGGCACGCGGCCGTGACAGTCGATCAGAAGGTGCTTGCCTTTGCTAGGCAGGTAGAGATGCAGGCTGCCAAAACCGGCGATGCCGCACATCTGCGGGTCGACCACGCCCTGGACCAGAGCGCAGGCGATCGCCGCGTCGACCGCATTGCCGCCCGCCTTGAAGATCTCGGCGCCGGCCTCGACCGCCTCCGGCTGCGGTGCGACGATCATGCCGCGTTTCATGTCGGTCTCCCGATCCGTGCTGCGGCGGAGTATGGGACGGCGGCATGGTCGATGCAATTGGGGGCCGCTCCATGGTTCCAGATCGCCTCATGGTGAGCCTCGGGCGAAAGCCCGCTTCGCCCTGGTACGAAGGACGAGCACCTTGCAGACACGCCGGCGTCGACATCACACGCTTGTCGCTTGCCGGCGCCCTCGTCCTTCGACAAGCTCTGGACGAGGATCAATGACATGACGATCACGCGCGCCGAGTTCCTGCGCCTTGTCGCCGCGGCAACCTCCGCGGCAAGCTTGTCGACCATGGCACAGACATCGGACACGAGAATGCTGACACGCAAAATCCCCTCCACCGGCGCGGCGCTGCCGGTGATCGGCTGCGGCACCTGGCAGACCTTCGATGCCGGCGACGAGCGCAAGCCACAGCTCGCCCAGGTGCTGAGCGCGCTGTTCGCCGCCGGCGGCTCGGTGATCGACAGCTCGCCCATGTATGGCCGGTCCGAGGCCGTGGTCGGCGATCTGCTGGCGCAATCGGGCGAGCGCGCCCGCGCCTTCATCGCGACCAAGGTGTGGACGACCGGACGTCAGGCCGGCATCGACCAGATGCAGCGCTCGATGGTTCTGCTCAGGACCGATCGGCTCGAACTTATGCAGATCCACAATCTGGTCGACTGGCGCACGCATCTTGCGACCTTACGCGCCTGGAAGAAGGATGGCCGCATCCGCTATCTCGGCATCACGCATTTCACGCCGGGCGCCCATGATGATCTGGCGGCAATCATGCGCACGGAGGCGCTCGACTTCGTCCAGCTCAACTACGCACTCGACGATCGCGCGGCCGAGCGGCGCCTGCTGCCGCTCGCCGCCGAGCGCGGCATCGCGGTCCTCGTCAACCAGCCCTTCGGCGGCGGCGGGCTGATCCGCAAACTCAGTCAGCGCCCGCTGCCGGAGTGGGCATCCGATGCCGACTGCAAGAGCTGGGCACAGATCCTGCTCAAATTCATCCTGGCGCAGCCCGCCGTCACCTGCGTCATCCCCGGCACCAGCCGGCCCGAGCACATGCGCGACAACACCGCCGCCGGCATCGGCCGCCTGCCCGACGCCGCGCTGCTCAAGCGGATCGCGGCCGTGCTTGACTGACATTAATTGGGGTCCACACCGATTAACGCGTTAATCGGTGTGGACGCCAATTAGCGCCAATTAACGCCCGCTCCAACCAATGAACGAGGCAAACCAGTCATGAAAGCCTATGTCGTCGTGCAGGAGACCGTGAAAGACGACGCGATGTTCGCGACCTATCGCAACCAGGTCGTGCCGACGCTCCAGGCCTTCGGCGGCAGCTTCGTCGTGCGCGGCGGCAAGTTGAGTGTGGTCGAGGGCGAGTGGCCGCATCCCCGCCTCGTCATCATAGAGTTCCCGTCGCGCGAAGCCGCCGAAGGCTGGTACCACTCGCCGGCCTACCAGAAGATTCTGCCGCTCAGGCTCGACAGTGCTGCCGGCAATCTCGTGATCGTCGACGGTCCTGCCTGATGCGCGCGCATATCGTCTGCACTCATCCCGAGCCCAAATCCTATAACGCGCATCTCGCCGCGACCGCGCGACGCGCGCTCGAGCTGCGCGGCTGGTCGGTCACCATGGCTGACCTCTACCAGATGGGTTTCGACCCGTGCGAACGGGCATCGCACTATGCGAACCCGCTCGATGCGGCGCGCTTCGATGTGCAGAGCGAGCAGCGCCACGCCTCGGAACGCGGCACGATCCCCGCCGATGTGGCGGCCGAGATCGCGCGCATGCAGGCGGCCGACCTGCTGATCCTGCAATACCCGATGTGGTGGCACCTGCCGCCGGCCATGCTGAAGGGCTGGTTCGACCGCGTGCTCATCTACGGCGACGTCTACACCAGCAAACGGCGCTTCGAACACGGGCGGTTCGCCGGCAAAAAGGCGATGCTGTCGGTCACTGTCGGCACGAGTGCCGCAACCTATGCCTTCAATGGCCGCAGCGCAGACATCGACCTTCTGCTGTGGCCGGTCAATTTCTCGCTCGCTTATGTCGGCTACACGGTGTTGCGGCCCTTCGTCGCCTACGGCATCGAGGCCGGCCTGCGCTACTCGGATGCCGCGACCGTCGAGGCGCGGCTGAAGCAGATCACGGAGGACTGGGCGGCACTGCTCGCCCGCGTCGATGAGATACCGATCGTCCCATTCAACACGATGGCTGAGTGGGGCGCCGACGGCCGCGTCGTGCCCGACGCCCCGGTCTACACGCCCTTCATCCGGCACCGGGAACGGCTGGAGCTGGAGTAGCGGCGGATCGGGGCGAAACGGCCAACACAGGGTGCGTGCCCGAGATTGACGGCAGACGCGATGCCGGGCGACAAAGGGCGCCGAAAATCATACGGGAGTGGGGGCTATGGAATATCGACTGCTCGGCGGTTCGGGCTTCAGCGTGCCGGTGCTGTGCCTGGGCACGGCGACCTTCGGCGGCGGCAACGACTTCTTCCGCGCCTGGGGCAGCACGCAGGTCAAGGAAGCGACCCGCATGGTCGATCTGTGCCTCGACGCCGGCGTCAACATGTTCGACACGGCCGACGCCTATTCGGGCGGTCTCGCCGAGGAAATCCTCGGCAAGGCAATCGCCGGACGGCGCGACAAGGTCATCATCTCGACCAAGGCGACGTTTCGCATGGGCCCCGGCCCCAACCAGCTCGGCTCGTCGCGCCATCATCTGACCGCCTCCTGCGATGCGAGCCTCAAACGGCTCGGCACCGACTACATCGATCTTTGGCAGATGCACGGCTTCGACGCCATGTCGCCGCTCGAGGAGACCATGCGCACGCTCGATGACCTCGTGCGCGCGGGCAAGGTGCGCTATGTCGGCTGCTCCAACTATTCCGGCTGGCATCTGATGAAAGCGCAGGCGATCGCCGACCGCTACGGCTGGTCACGTTTCGTCGCCCACCAGGCCTACTACTCGCTGATCGCGCGCGAGTTCGAGTGGGAGCTGATGCCGGTCGGCATCGACCAGAAGGTCGGCACCGTCGTGTGGAGCCCGCTCGCGCAGGGGCGCCTCACCGGCAAGATGTCGCGTAGCCGAACGGCGGCGAAGGACACGCGCGTCGGTCAGATCGGCGGATTGGGACCGGAGCCGGCGACCGACTATCTCTACGGCATCGTCGATGTGCTCGAGGCGATCGCCGGCGAGACCAACCGCTCGGCGTCACAGGTGGCGCTCAACTGGCTGCTGCAGCGGCCGACGATCGCGACCCTGATCATCGGCGCGCGCAACGAGGCGCAGCTCAAGGAGAATCTCGGTGCGGCCGATTTCAAGCTGACCGCCGACCAGGTCAAGCGGCTCGACGCGGCGAGCGCCAAGCCGCTGACCTATCCCTATTGGCACCAGCGCCGCACCAGCACGGACCGCAACCCGCCGCCGACGTCCTAGAATTGCATTCTTTCTCCCCCGCCGAAGGTGGGGGAGGATCGAGGAGGTGGCCCGAAGGACAAAGGCACCAGCCGCAAGGGCCCCCACCCCTAACCACCCCCCGCGTTCCGCGAGGGAGGGGAGGCGCTCACCGTCGCGGCTGCTGGATCGGCGGCACCTTCTGCTTGGGGTCGAGCAGGAAGGTGAGCAGCACGAAGCGCCGCCCCTTGGTCGGCGGCAGCACCTCGTGCAGGAGCGAGCATGAGAACACGATCGCGCCGCCCGCCGGCGGCCGATAGGTGTGCGCGCCGTACTCGGCGAAACGCAGGCCGCCACCTTCGAACTCGTGCGTGTTGAGGTTGATGGTGACGGCGAACCGGCGATTGGCCAGCGCGGGTATCAGATTGTCGCGGTGCGGCTTGAAGAAATCGCCGCGCTGGCTGTCGTAGCAGCAGATCACGAAGCTATCGAGCTTGAACTCGTCGAAGTGAAACGCCTTGGTCGTCTCCGAAGCGAGCCGCGGGCCGATCTGCTGGGCGATCTCGCGGGCGAGATCGAGATCGGTCACCTTGTGATCGAGGCGTTTCTTGGCGCCGTAGTTGAGCGCGCGGCCGCTCTCGGTCAGCGTGGTCGCGATATGGCCCTCCTCATGGCTGGTGTGCCAGACATCGATGAGCCGCTTGCACCAGGCCGGATCAAGCACGCCCGGCACGATCAGCACCGGGGCCAGCTCGCCATGCTCGATCGAGGGCCGCAGCGGCGGCAGATTGCGTAATACCAACGGCCCTAAGGACTGACCGTTGCCCAAGAGCGTGCGGTGATCGAGGCGATGCGGTCGGGATCGCGGGCGAAGAAGTTCCAGGCGGAGCAGGC